>JACPOW010000010.1:6914-99677 GCA_016191335.1 Elusimicrobiota bacterium
GCTCCAGAGCCAATACCTCGCCGTGCCCGCCGCCGCGGCGAGCATGGCCCCGCGGGAGCCGCTGGCGATCAGGCCTCCCGCGACCAGCGCGGCCAGGAGCGCGGACAGGGCCCCGCGCTCCCTGTCGGCGCGCCACAGGGCCGCCGGCCACAGGAGGGCGAGAAGAGCCCCGAGGTCCACGGGGCTGCCCAAGGTCGAGACGGCTCGTCCTCCGGCCGGGAGCACCTTCAGGTGGAAGATCGGGTCGATGCCCAGACGCTGGAGAACGGCGTAGCCGCCCACGGCCGCCGCCGACCAGCCGAGGCAGCGCGCCGTCGCGCCCTCGCGGCCGCGGACGCCGCGCGCCGCCAGCTGGGCCGCGGCCGCGGCGAGGGCCAGGCCCCAGGCGCCGTAGGCGTAGGAATCATAGCGGCCGCGCAGGCTCGTGAAGGGGTCGTCGGACAGCGCGGCGGAGAGGCCGATCAGGACGAGGCCCGCCGCGAGGGGAAGGTCGAGCGCGGTGACGCCGGCGGAGACCGCCCGGGGCTGGAGCGCGGCCGCGACGGCGGCGGCGGCGAGGGCGGCGTTGAGGACGAGGAGCTTGGCGAGCGTGAACTCCGCGATGAACAGCTTCGTCCAGGCCAGGGGCACGAGGACGATCAGCGCGAAGAGCGCGCCGGAAACGGGCGACGGGGCGACGCCCGAAGGGGGCGCCGGCTCAGGCCTTGACGGGCGCCGGGGTGAAGCGATAGCCGACTCCGTGGACGGTCTGGATGAGCGAGGCGCAGCGGCCGACCTTGCGCCGGAGCGATTCCACGTGCTTGTCGAGCGTCCGCGTCTCGACGCTGCCGGGGTAGTTCCACACCGCGGCCAGGAGCTCGTCGCGCTTGAAGGCGCGGTCGGGATGCTTGAGCATGTGAGCGAGCAGGTCGAACTCGAGGCGGGTCAGCTCGACGGGCTTGCCGGTGACGATCGCCTGCCGGGAGACGAGCTTGAGCTCGATCGGGCCGCCGGTCAGCACGGTGACGACCTCCTCGGGGGCGTCGCCGGCCCAGACCACGCGGCGCAGCAAGGTGCGCACGCGCGCGAGGAAGATCGGCGGCTGGAAGGGGCGCGTGATCGCGTCGTCGGCGCCGGCGTCGAGCAGGGCCACCGTGTCGCCCGGGCTCGCCTTGGGATCGACGCATAGGACCGGCAGGAGCCGCATGTCGGGCTGGGCGCGCAGGCTCCGGATGAACTCGGCGTCCCCGGCGCCCTCGGCGCAGGACACGACGAGGAGATGGGGCTTGGCGGCGCGCAGCGCGGCGACCGCCCCCGCGCGGGACGCGACTTCGACGACGCGGTGGCCGTTGGACTCGAGCAGGCCCTGGAGCTGGGCCCGGAACTTGGAGTCCGAGGCGTCGACCGCGATCAGCATCGCATCAGCCGCCGAACACCGGATACTCGCCGAAGACGTCCTTCAGCGCCTGGGTGACCTCGCCGACGGTGGCGTAGGCCTCCACCGACTCGAGGATGAGCGGCATGAGGTTCGTCTCGGTCTTCGCCGTCTCGCGCAGGCGCTTGAGGCAGGACTGGACCTTGCCGTTGTCGCGCTCCGCGCGCAGCTTCTTGAGGCGCTTGACCTGCCCTTTCTCGACCGCGTGGTCGATCTTGAGGATGGGGGGCACCTGGCCCGCGGTCTCGTGCGTGTTGACGCCGACGATCTTGCGGCGCTTGGCGGCCTGGTCGAGCTCGAAGCGGTAGGAGGTCTCCGCGATCTCGCGGTGGAAATAGCCCTTCTCGAGCGCGGGCACGACGCCGCCGAGCTCCTTGATGCGCGTCATGATCTCGGTCGCGCGCTTCTCCACCTCGGCCGTCAGGCTCTCGAGGTAGTACGAGCCGCCGAGCGGGTCCGGCGTGTCGGTCACGCCCGTCTCGAGCGCCAGGATCTGCTGGGTGCGCAGGGCGAGCATCACGGCCTCGTCGGTGGGCAGGGCCAGGGCCTCGTCGAAGGAGTTGGTGTGCAGGCTCTGGGTGCCGCCGAGCGCCGCGGCCATGGACTGGTAGGCGACGCGGGCGAGGTTGTTGAGCGGCTGCTGGGCCGTGAGGCTCACGCCGGCGGTCTGGCAGTGCATCGGGAGCATCCAGGAGATTTCCTTCTTCGCTCCTAATTCGTTCTTCATGAGCTTCGCCCAGATGGAGCGCGCGGCGCGGAGCTTGGCGATCTCCTCGAAGAAGTGGTTGTGCACGTCGAAGAAGAAGGAGAGCTGGGAGGCGAAGTCGTCGACGGGGAGGCCGCGCTTGATGAGGCGCTCGGCGTAGTCCCGGCCGTCGGCGAGGGTGAAGGCGAGCTCCTGCACCGCGTCGGCGCCGGCCTCGCGGATGTGGTAGCCCGAGATCGAGATCGGGTAGAAGCGCGGGACCTCGCGCACGCAGTACTCGATGAGGTCGAGGACGAGCCGCATCGAGGGCTCCGGCGGGTAGAGGTACTCGTTCTGGGCGATGTACTCCTTGAGGATGTCGGTCTGGCAGGTGCCGCGCACGCGCGTGAGAGGGACGCCCTGCTTCTTGGCCAGGGCGATGTACATCGCGAAGATGACCGGGGCGGGGAGGTTGATCGTCATCGACGTCGAGACCTTGCCCAGGTCGATGCCGGCGAACAGCGCCTCCATGTCGGCGAGGCTGTCCACGGCGACGCCCTCGCGGCCGACCTCGCCCAGCGAGCGGGGATCGTCGGAGTCGAGGCCCATCAAGGTCGGGAGGTCGAAGGCGGTCGAGAGCCCGGTCTGGCCGTGCTCGAGGAGGTACTTGAAGCGCTCGTTGGTGTCCTTGGCGGTCTTGTGGCCGGCGAACATGCGCATCGTCCACGGCGTCATGCGGTAGCCGCCGCTCTTGAGGCCGCGCGTGTACGGGTACTCGCCGGGCCGGCCGACGGCCTCCGCCGCGGGCGCGTCCTCCGGGCCGTACTCGCGCTTGACCGGGATGCCCGACAGCGTGGTCGGGTCCGCGGGCGGCGCGGCGGGAGCCTTCGTCTTCTCGGCGGCGGGGCGCGTCACCGGTCCTTCCTCGGGCGGTTGACCCGGTTGCGCCGCTCGTCCATCTTGCGCAGGTTCTCCTGACGGCGCTGCTGGCCGCGCTCGGCGTTCTGGCGCCGCTTGTCCTCGACCTTCTGCTTCAGCGCGGCGCGCTTCTCGAGGAACTTCCTGCGGTTCTCGCGCATGCGCTCCATCATCTTCTTGCGCATCTCGCGGCGCTGCTCGGGCGGCAGGGCCTTCCACTTCGCCTTGATGGCCGCCAGGCGCCGGCCGTGGCCGCGCATCTGGGCGCGGTGGGCCATGAAGCGCTGCAGCTGGATCGCGTGGACGGGCGCCGCTCCCTTCTTGACGGAGGTCTCCTGGTTGGCGATGAGGAGCTCCGGGGTCCCGCCGGCGTCGCCGGTGACCTCGACCTTGCCCTCGTCGAAGACGCCGACATGGGTCTCGTCGCCGGCCTCGACGCCGAACTCGGTGCCGCGCACGGCGGCCACCGCGGAGGGGGTCCGCACGCGCAGGCGCTGGGCGCCGAGCTTCTGGATCTTCGCGAGCAGCGAGCCGACCGAGAGGAAGAACGACGAGTCGCCCTTCGCGGTCTTCTCGAGCTTGAAGTCGGAGCCCTCGCGCACCGTGATCAGGCTGCCCCCGTCGAGCGCCACCTCGGCCGAGCCGCCCTCGGCGACGACGACGCGGTCGCCTTCCTCGAGCGGCATGCCGGCCTCGCCGGAGGCGTCCGGGGAGCCGTCGGCGGCGACGACGGTCACGTCGCCGGAGACCGCGCCGAGGCGCGCGTCCCACTTGTCTTCCTGGGCGCGGAGGGGGACGGCGGCGGCGAGGAGCAGGGCGAGCGCGGCGGCGAGGAGTCTCATCGGTAATCTCCCTAGGCTTTCGACGGGGTCAGCGCGATCTTGAAGAACTTGTGCTTTCCGACCTTCAGCGTGAACGAGGTCTTGTCCTTGACGGGCCCGTCGACGGTCACCTTCACGCCGTCGATCTGCACGCCGCCCTGCTCGACGAGGCGCCGAGCCTCGGAGCCGGACATGCCGGCGACCTCGGCGATGATCTTCGAGAGCACGGTCTGCGAGACCTGTTTCTCGTCGCCTTCGGCGATGACCGGCTGCTCCTTCTTGGAGAACGTGCTCTCGAAGTAGGCCAGCGCGGCGTCGCCCGCGGCGACGCCGTGGTATTTGGCGACGAGGGTCCGCGCGAGCTCCTTCTTGGCCTTCATCGGGTGCATGGCCTTCACTTCCGCGAGGTCGGCGTCGGTCAAGAGCGTGTAGTAGTCCATCATCAGCTCATCGCTGACCCGCATCGTCTTGCCGAACATGTCGTTGGGCGGGTCGTTCAGCCCGATCGAGTTGCCGTAGGACTTCGACATCTTCTTCTCGCCGTCGAGGCCGACGAGCAGGGGGACGGTCAGCGCGACCTGCGCCTCCTGCCCCGCGTCGGCCTGCATCTTGCGGCCCATGAGCAGGTTGGTGAGCTGGTCGTTGCCGCCGAGCTCGACGTCGGCCTTCACGGCGACGGAGTCGTAGCCCTGCATCAGCGGGTACATCACCTCGAGCAGGGAGATGGGGGAGTTCTCGGCGATGCGCTTCTTGAAGTCCTCGCGGGAGAGCACCTGCTGGACGGTGTGGCGCTTCAAGGTGTCGAGCAGGAGGTCCTTCATGAACGGCGTCAGCCACTCGGAGTTGAAGCGCAGCTCGGTCTTGCTCTTGTCGAGGATCTTGAACGCCTGCTCCTGGTAGGTGGCGGCGTTGGCCTTCACCTCGGCGGCGGTGAGCGTCGGCCGGGTCGAGTCGCGGCCCGAGGGATCGCCCACCATCGCCGTGAAGTCTCCGATGATGAGCACGGCGGTGTGGCCGAGGTCCTGGAACTGCCGGAGCTTGGTCAGCACGACGGAATGCCCGAGATGCAGGTCGGACGAGGTCGGGTCCACGCCCAGCTTGACGCGCAGGACGCGGCCGGAGGAAAGCTTCTTCGCCAGCTCTTCGTCGCTGACCAGAGAGAGCGTGCCCCGCTTCAGGCGGGCGAGAGGGTTCTGCTCCATGCTATTAGGAATACTACAAAAAATCGTACGGGTCGGCGTCGAGGGTCAGCTTGACGGACGAGGACAGCGGGCAGCTCCGCGCGCGCTTGAGGCCTTCCTCGACCCCGGCGGCGGGCAGCTTGATGAGGACGGTGTCGCGGAACTTGCCGCGGACCTGGCGCAGGAGCGCGGGCGCCGGGCCCACGACCTCCGCCGGCGCGGGGAGCAGCAGGCGCAGCGCGTCGGCCCAGGCGGCGCCGGCCTCGGCCAGCTTCGCCTCGTCGGCGCAGGCGAGGATCGCGCGGATCAGGCCGCCGGCGGGCGGATAGCTCAGCTCCACGCGCGAGGCGAGCTCGGCGTCGGCCCACGCGGCGTAGTCGCCGTCGGCGGCGCCCTTGATCGCCTCGTGCTCGGGCGACAGGGTCTGCAGGAGCACCTCGCCGGGCTTGTCGGCGCGGCCCGCGCGGCCGGCGACCTGGGCGAGCAGCTGCATCGTGCGCTCGGCCGAGCGGAAGTCGGGCATGTGCAGCATCGTGTCCGCGTCCACGACGCCGACGAGCGTCACCTCGGGGAAATGGAAGCTCTTGGCGACGAGCTTCGTGCCGACGAGCACGTCGGCCTTGCGCGCGCGGAACTGGTCGTAGACCCGCTCCTCGAGCTTGGCCTCCTTCGACACGGTGTCCCGGTCCATGCGCAGGACGCGCGCCCCGGGAAGGCGGCGCTTGACCTCCGCCGCCACGCGCTGGGTGCCGACGCCGCCCGTGCGCATCGCCGGGTCGCCGCAGGCGCCGCACTTCTCCGGCGGCGCCCACTTCCGACCGCAGTGATGGCAGATGAGGATGAAGCCGCCCTCGGGCTTCTCGTGCGTGATCTTGGCCACGCCGCAGTCCGCGCAGCGGTCGATCCACCGGCATTTGGAGCAGGTGGTCAGAGTCGAGAACCCGCGGCGGTTGACCAGAAGGATGGACTGCTCGCCCCGGCGGAGGCGCTCCGCCATCTTGTCGACCAATTCCTCGGACAGGACCTCGCCGAACTTGCCGGGCGGGAGCGTGGTCACCGGCGGGCGCGGGACCGCGGAGACGCGGTCGGGCATCGCCAGCAGCTCGGCCTGACCCGAGCGGGCCATGCTCCATGACTCGATGCTCGGCGTCGCCGAGCCCAGCACGACGAGCGCGCCGAACGCCTTGGCGCGCTCGATGGCGACCTCGCGGGCGTGATAGAAGGGCGAATTGGAGTCCTGCTTGAACGACTCGTCCTGCTCCTCGTCGAGCACGGCGAGGCGCAGGTCCTTGAAAGGGAGCAGGCACGCGGAGCGCGCGCCGACGACGACCTTCACGTCGCCGCGGGAGACGGCCAGCCACGCGCGGCGCCGCTCGCGCGGCGTCAGCCCCGAGTGCCACAGCGCCACGGGCACGCCGAGGGACGCCGCGAACTCGTCGAAGAACGGCCGCGTCAGCGATATCTCCGGGAGAAGGAACATCGCCTGGCCGCCGTCCTTGATCGCGCGGCGGATCAGACGCAGGTACACCTCGGTCTTGCCCGAGGCGGGCACGCCGAAGATCAAGGTCGTCGCGTGCTTCCTGGCGTCGAGCAGGGCCTCGAGGCGCTCGAGCGCGCCCGCCTGGCCCGGCGTGAGCGTGAAGGCCGGCGGCACGACCGCGCGCGGGGGCGCCGAGAACACCTCGACCGGCTCGTCGAGCGATTTGACGAAGGGCGGGACCAAGGCCTTGAGCGCCTCGCCGATCGGGGCGCCAAACCGGCGCGCCATGTAGCGCCCGCATGCCACGCCCTCCGCGCTCAGCGCGGGGCGGGCGTCGACGAGGGAATCGATCGCCTTGAGGGGCCGCTCCGGCTCGCCGTCGAACACGGACAGGACCACGCCCGCCGCCTTGCGCGGCCCGAACGGCGCGCGCACTCGCGACCCGACGCCGACGGCCATCCCGTCCGGCACGCGATAGTGGTACCCCTTGGGCAGGGGCACTGGAAAGGCGACTTCGGCGATCCTCACTGGTGCCAGGCCTCCCATTATCCCATTACTCCGATCACAAGGCCTCCTGAGTAATGGGATAATGGGAGGCCTGGCACCGATTACTTGAGCGCGGTGAAGACGAAGTGCGGGGGCATGTTGCGCACCTCGAACTGGGTGTCGACCTTGGAGAAGTAGTCGGGCAGCATCGGGATGAGGTGCGTGGTCACCTGGTAGGCGACGAAGCGCCCGCCGGGGTTGAGCAGGGACGAGGTCTTGGTGAGCAGCTCGTGGCGGCCGCGGCCGGAGAAGAAGGCGAAGGGCACGCCGGAGACGATGACGTCCGCGCCTGTCAGGCCGTGCTTGGCGAGGATCTTCTCGATCTCGCGGACGTCGCCGTGGATCGCCGTCATGCGCGGGTCGCGCAGGTCGGTCAGCTCCTTGTAGAGGTCGGCGTTGAACTCGATGGCCAGCAGCTTCGCGTCGGGGCGCATCTTCTCCAGGATCTTGCGGGTCATGACGCCGCGCGCGGCGCCGTACTCGACGATGACCTTCGCGTGCGCGAGGTCCATCGCCTTGACCGTGCGGTCGACGAGGAAGCGGCTCGAAGGAGTGACCGCCGCGACCGCGGGGTCGTCCATGAACACCTTCACGTAGCCCATGAACTTCGAGTCGGCGTGCTCCTTCTTGCCGTCGGAGATGACCTCCTCGAGCTTGTTCATGCCCTTCTTGATCTGTCCGCCGATGAGGGCGCCGAGGTTGTCGAGGACGTCGCGGTCGGATTTGGAGGCGCGGGGGTCGGGCTTGCTCATTTGGAAAGCTCCTTTTTCAGGTTCTTCATGTCGTCCCACACGTCGCGCTTGAGGTCCGGGTTGCGCAGCAGCGCGGCGGGGTGGAAGGTCGGCAGCAGCTTGATCGGGGGCAGGCCGCCGCCCGGGTCGTAGGTCCGCCACTGGCCGCGGATCTTCGTGATGGGGGTGAGGTCGCCGAGGAGGGCCTTCGCGGGCACGGCGCCCAAGGTCACGATCACCTTCGGCTTGATCGCGCGGATCTGAGCCTCGAGCCAGCCGCGGCAGGCGTCCATCTCCTCCTGCGTCGGGGGGCGGTCGTTGCCGTGGCTCTCGGGGTCGGAGGGGTCCTTCATCGGGTGGCACTTCACGATGTTGGCGATGTACACGGTCTGGCGGGAGAGGCCGATGGCCTCCATGATCTTGTCGAGGAGCTGGCCGGAGCGGCCGACGAACGGCTCGCCGGTGTGGTCCTCCTTGAAGCCCGGGCCCTCGCCGATGAACATGACCTCCGCCTTCTCGCTGCCCACGCCGGGCACGGCCTGCAGGCGCGTCGCGCCGAGCGGGCACTCACGGCAGGCCTTGATGCCGTCCGCGAGATCGGAGAGAGAACCCTTCCGGGCCGCAGCCGTCTTCGCGGGAGCGTCGGCTTTCACGGGGACCGCGGCCTTCGCGGGCGTCGAGGTCCAATCGGAGGAATCCGATAAGGCCACGCGGCGGCGAAGGGCTTTGGTCAGGTCCTTCAATTCGTCAAGCTCGGCGCTCATTCAATAGTCTCGTGATCTCGGCGACGACGGTCCTCGCGACGCGCGCCTTCGGCCCGGTGGGCAGACGGCGCGTCCAATCCTTTGCGACCAAGGTCGCGGCGATGCGGCCCGACGCGAGCGAGGCGGGCCCGTTGGCGACCACCATGTCGAGGCCCTTGCTCTCGAGCTTCCCTCGCGCGCGCTCCGTCGCGCGGCGCGTCTCGAGGGCGAATCCGACGAAGACCTGGCCCGGGCGGCGCTCGGCGGCGGCGTCCTTGATGATATCGGGATTGGGAATCAAGGTCAAGCGGAGCGGCGAAGCATTCCGTTTGATCTTCTGCTTTTTAACCGACGCGACGCGCCAGTCGGAAACGGCGGCCGCGCCGATGATGACGGCCGCGCCGCGAACGCGGCGCAGCGTTTCTTTCCGCATCTCGAGCGCCGTCACCACCTTGACGACGCGGATGCCGGGCGGCGGTTCCAGATCCGTCGGTCCGCACACGACCGTCACCTTCGCGCCCGCGCTTCGCGCGGCGGCCGCCAACGCGAAGCCCATCGCGCCGCTCGACGCGTTGCTGAGGAACCGGACGGGGTCGAGGAATTCGCGGGTGGGCCCGGAGGTGATGAGGACCGACCGCCCGCGCAGGCTCACTTGAGGATCGAGCGCACGATCTCGTCGGGCTCGACGAGGCGGCCTGGTCCGATCTTGCCGCTGGCGAGCTCGCCCTTCTCCGGGCCGAGCAGGCGGTAGCCGAACTCCTTGAGGCGCGCGACGTTCGCCTTCGTCGCCGCGTGCTCCCACATCTCCGCGTCCATCGCCGGGGCGACGACGACGGGGGACTTCGTCGAGAGGACGAGCGTGTCGAGCAGGCCCGCCGCGCGGCCCTGCGCCAGGCGCGCGATGAAATCCGCGGTCGCCGGCGCGACCAGCACGAGGTCGGCCCAGCCCGCCAGCGACAGGTGCGCCATCTCCCACAGCGCGGGGTCGGACATCGACTGGGAGACGGGGTTCTTCGACAGCGTCGTCAGCGTGAGCGGCGACACGAACTGCGCCGCGGTGGGGGTCAGCACGCAGCGCACCTCGACGCCCTTCTTGACGAGGCCCCGGACGATCAACGGGGCCTTGTACGCCGCGATGCTGCCGGTCACTCCCAGCACAACGCGGCGTACGGGCTTCGCCATGGCCTTACTCCGCCTTCTTGGGGGCCTCGTCGCCGTTGGCGGCCGCGGCCTTCTTCAGGTCCTTCCAGTCCACCTTGCCGCCGAGGACGTCGCGCACCGCGAGGTCGAGCAGCTCCGCCGGCGTCAGGTGGCGGTTCTCCTCGCGCTTCTTGAGCTCCTTGACCCAGAGGGCGGCCATCGGGATCGCGGAATACGTCCCGCGGGGGAAATTGAGGATCATTTCCTCGGTGGTCTTGTACGGCTGGGCGTCCTTGACGGGTTCCTTCTTGGCCATGTTGCGGGTCTCCTTAAGCGAGCGCGGTAACGAACGATGCGGACGACGGGTCGAGCCGGGACGTCTTGAGCGTCTCGGCGGTGAGGATGCATGAGATCTGTTCGACGGCCGTGGCGAGGTCGTCGTTGACCACGACGTAGTCGTAGTCCTTGGCGGCGGCGAGCTCCCCGCGCGAGTTGGCGAGGCGCTTGGCCACGACCTCGGACGCGTCGCGGCGGCCGGCGAGCCGGGCCTTGAGCTCGTCCATCGACGGGGGGAGCACGAACACGAGGATGGCCGCCGGGTGCTTGCGGCGGATCGACATCGCGCCCTGCACGTCGATGGCCATGATCACGTTGAGGCCCTTCTTGGTCTGCTCCTCGATGAAATGGCGCGGCGTCCCGTAATATTCGTCGTGGACCATCGCCCACTCGAGCAGCTCCCCGCGCTGGATCTTGCGCTTGAAGTCCTCGCGGTTCAGGAAGAAATAGTGCTTCCCGTTCTTCTCGCCGGGGCGGGGCGGACGGGTCGTGCACGACACGGAATACTTGAGGTCCTTGCGGCGCGCGAGGAGCTTGCGGCAGATGGTGGTCTTGCCGGCGCCGGACGGCGCAGAGATGATGAGAAGGGCCCCTTTCCTCATGTAGTCGGACATTCTAGCTGATTATTAAGGGAAGAGCAACCGGAACGGATACGGATGGACCGCGGAGCCGTGACGCCGCGGTGAATCTTTCGTCTAGCCTTCGCGACCGTGTGGTCCCTTCGTCCGCTTTTTTAATAAGGTCTCCGCATGAGCCAAGCCAAAGCCTACGCCGTGATGAGCCCCACCTCCCCTTTCCAGCCCTGGACGTTCGAGCGCCGCGAGCCCGGCGCGCGGGACGTCGTCATCGAGATCGCGTTCTGCGGCATCTGCCACAGCGACCTGCACCAGGCGCGCGACGAATGGGGCGGCTCCAAGTTCCCGATGGTGCCCGGGCACGAGATCGCCGGGCGCGTGACCGCGGTCGGCGGCAAGGTGCGCAAGTTCAAGGCGGGGGACTACGCCGGCGTCGGCTGCCTGGTGGACTCCTGCGGGAAGTGCGCGAACTGCCGCAAGGGGCTCGAGCAGCACTGCGCGGGCCCCGTCGCCTTCACCTACAACGGCTTCGAGAAGGACGGCAAGACGCCGACCTACGGCGGCTACTCGTCGCACGTCGTCGTCGACGAGAACTTCGTCCTCAAGATCAAGGCCGGCCTGCCCCTCGAGCGCGTGGCCCCGCTGCTGTGCGCGGGCATCACGACCTACTCGCCGCTCAAGCGCTTCGGGACGCGCAAGGGCAGCAAGGTCGGCGTGCTCGGCCTCGGCGGCCTGGGCCACATGGGCGTCAAGCTCGCGGCGGCGATGGGCGCCGAGGTGGTCGTGCTCAGCGGCACGGCCGCCAAGAAGGCGGACGGCAAGCGCCTCGGCGCGCACGACTTCATCCTGACCTCGGACGCGGCCGCGATGGCGAAGAACGCGGGGCGCCTCGACCTGATCGTGGACACCGTCTCCGCCCCGCACGACGTCGGCGCCGCGCTCGGCCTGCTCGGCACCGGCGGCACGCTCGCGCTCGTCGGCGCGTCGCCGCAGCCGCTCGCGCTGCCCGCGTTCCCGCTCATCCTCGCCCGCCGGCAGGTCGCCGGCTCGCTCATCGGCGGCATCGCCGAGACGCAGGAGATGCTCGACTTCTGCGCGAAGAAGAAGGTCTTCGCCGACGTCGAGGTCATCGAGCCGAAGGCCCTCGACTCGGCCTACGAGCGCCTGGCCAAGGGCGACGTGCGCTATCGGTTCTCCATCGACCTCTCGAAGCTGAGCTGAGAGGTGTCAGGCCTACCGGTTTTTGCATTACTCTTGGAGCAATGCAAAAACCGGTAGGCCTGACACCTGAGGCCGCGAAGTTGTAGCATAGGCCCATGGAAGACAACCAAGCGCCGCTGCAGGTCGAGATCGACGAGGCCGTCGCGCGCGGCCTGTACACGAACCTCGCCCTGATCACGCACAGCGAGACCGAGTTCCTCCTCGATTTCCTGTTCCTCCAGCCGCAGACGCAGAAGACGAAGGTCCTCACGCGCCTGATCACCTCGCCCGTGCACGCCAAGCGCCTGCTCTGGGCGCTCAAGGACAACCTCGACAAGTACGAGGCGCGGCACGGGACGATCAACGCCGGGGAAGCGCCCGGCGAGGCCCGGGCCGGCGTCTATCAGTGAGCCGGACCGTCGCGGCCCCTCGCGCGTACCTCGTCTGCGTCGGCAGCGAACTGCTGGCCGGGCAGGTGAACACGCACCAGGCGTGGCTGTCGGTGCGCCTGCGCCGCGCGGGCTTCGAGGTCGCGGGAGAGTCGTCCCTGCCCGACTCGGTCGCGGATATCCGCGACGCGATGCGCCGCGCGCTGGACAAGACGGACGCGGTGATCGTCAGCGGCGGGCTGGGCCCGACCTTCGACGACCTGACCCGGGAGGCCGCCGCCGCCGCGCTCGGCCGCAAGCTCCGCTTCGTCCCGTCGCTGTGGCGCGTGATCCTCAAGCGCTTCGCGCGCTACCACGTCGCCGTGCCCGAGCAGAACAAGCGCCAGGCCGAGGTGATCGACGGCGCGGAGGTCCTCGCCAATGAGTCCGGCTCGGCGCCGGGCCTGCGCCTGGAGTTCCGTTGGAAGGACGGCCGCCCGCGCACGCTGATCCTGCTCCCGGGGCCGTACTCGGAGATGTCCCCGATCTTCACGCGCGCCCTGCCGCGGCTGGCCGCGCGCCACGCCCGCGGCGGCAGCGCCTCCTTCTCGCTGCGCCTCGTCGGCGTGAGCGAGTCCGTCGCCGCCGAGGCCCTCGACCCGGTCCGGGGGCGCTTCCCCGCCGCGTCCTTCACCATCCTCGCCTCCGGCGGGGAGGTCTCCTTCCACGCGACGGTCCGCGCCCGCACGGCGGCGGCCGCCCGCGCGGAGGCCGCGCGCCTGCGCCGCGACGCGCTGAAGGCCGCCGGCCGCTGGTGCTACGGCGAGGGCGACGCCACGCTCGAGTCGGTCGTCGGCGCGAGCCTCAAGACGAAGGGCCTGACCTTGGCGGTCGCGGAATCCTGCACCGGCGGATTGGTGGGGGGGCGGCTGACCTCGGTGCCGGGCTCCTCGGCGTGGTTCCAGGGCGGCGTGATCGCGTACGACAACTCGGTCAAGACGAAGCTGCTCGGCGTGAGCGCCGCGCTGCTCGAGAAGCACGGCGCCGTGTCGGAGGAGTGCGCCGGCGCCATGGCCAGGGGCGCCTGCACGGCGGCGAGGGCGGACGTCGGCGTCGCGGTCACCGGCATCGCGGGCCCGGACGGAGGGACCAAGGACAAGCCCGTCGGATTGGTCTGGATCTCGGTCTACGGCCCCGGCGGCGCGCTGCGCGCGCGCCGCCATGACATACACGGCCCCCGCGACGCCGTCCGCGCCCGCGCCGCGGGCGCCGCGCTCGCTCTTCTAAAGGAGGCCCTCGATGGCCGACCGTAGCGCCGCTCCGACTTCCAACCCCGTGGAACTGCTCATGGCCGTGGTCCGCAACGCCCCGATCGTGCTCTTCTCCGTCGATCCCGAGGGCCGGTTCACCTTGTCCGAGGGGCGAGGGCTCGACGCCCTCGGCCTCAAGCCGGGGGAGGTGGTCGGCAAGTCCATCTTCGACCTGTACAAGGCCCATCCCCTGATCCTCGACGCCTACCGGCGCGCGCTGAAGGGGGAGACCGTCACCACCATCACGCCCCTCCAGGGCCTGGTGTTCGAGGCCCGCTACGCCCCCCAGCTCGACTGGGGAGGGAAGGTGACCGGCGTGCTCGGCGTCGCCACCGACGTGACCGAGCCCTACCGCTGCCTCCTCGCGAAGGACGAGTTCCTGTCCGTCATCTCGCACGAGCTGCGCACGCCGCTGAGCAGCGCCGCCGGCTGGGCCGCGATGATGCGCGAAGGCGAGCTCACTCCCGCCGAGACCGAGAAGGCCCTCGAGGTCGTCTGCCGCAACCTCGCCGACATCAAGCGCCTCATCGGCGAGCTGCGCGACGCCTCGAGCGCGGCCACCGGGAGGCTGTCGCTCAAGGTCAAGCCCTGCGACCTCGGAGCGGTCGTGCGCGAGGCGGCCGCGTCCCTGGCCTCCGCCGCCCTGGCCAAGGGGCAGACCCTCGAGGTCTCCGCCCCCGCGCTGAAAGGCCCCGCCGACAAGGCGCGCGCGCGGCAGATCGCCTGGATCCTCCTGTCCAACGCGGTCAAGTACTCCCCGAGCGGCGCGGTGATCCGGGCGAGCCTCGAGCGCCGCGGCGACGCCGCCGTCCTGACCGTCGCCGACGCGGGCCCCGGCGTCCCGGCCGAGCTGCGCGACTCGCTGTTCGACCTCGCGCGCCAGCCCGCCGCGGACCAGTCCGTGCGCGGACGGGGCCTCGGCCTCGGCCTGGCCATCGCCCGCCGCCTCGCGGAGCTTCACGGGGGGACCGTCGGGTTCGAGGACGGGGCCCAGGGCGGCTCGGTCTTCACCGTCGTCCTCCCTCTCGCCGCCCGGAAGTGACTCCTTGACGGGTGGGCCGTGGTTTCATAGAATGGAAGGATGATAACGAAAGAAAACAAAATCGAGATCTTCAAGAAGCATGGCAAGGGCGAGAAGGACTCCGGCTCCACGTCGGTCCAGATCGCTCTGATCACGGAGCGGATCAAGCACCTCTCCTCCCACCTCAAGGCCTCCAAGAAGGACTACGCCACCCAGCGCGGACTTCTGATGCTCGTCGGCCAGCGCCGTCGCCTCCTGTCCTACCTGAAGAAGCGCGACCTGACGGGCTACAACACGATCCTTAAGCAGTTGGATCTGAGGAAATAAACCATGAGCTTCAACCAAAAGATCAGCCTGCAGGAGACTGTGGGCGGTAAGACCATTACTTTGCAGACCGGCACCCTCGCCAAGCAGGCCGGCGGCGCCGTCACCGTGCACCTCGACGACACCATCGTCTTCTGCGCGGCCACCGTCCAGAAGAACCCGAAGGACGTCATGTTCGTTCCCCTGACGAGCGACTACCGCGAGCGCGCCTACGCCACCGGCCGCGTCCCCGGCGGCTTCTTCAAGCGCGAGATGCGCCCCCGGGACAAGGAGACCCTGACCTCCCGCCTCATCGACCGCCCGATCCGCCCGCTCTTCCCCGAAGGCTGGAACTTCGAGACCTCGGTGCAGTCCATCGTCGTCCAGTGCGACCTCAAGAACGATCCCGACGTGCTCAGCATCACCGGCGCCTCCTGCGCGCTGATGCTCTCCGACGCGCCGTGGAACGGCCCCGTCGGCGGCCTGCGCATCTGCCGCGTCAACGGCGCGTTCGTGATCTTCCCCACGTGGGAGGAGCGCGCGCTCGCCGACCTCGAGCTCATCGTCGCGGGCAAGAAGGACGCCCTGCTGATGGTCGAAGGCTCGGCCCAGGAGGTCTCGGAGGAAGTGTTCGCCGAGGCCCTCGACCTGGCGCAGAAGGAGATCAACAAGCTCTGCGACCTGCAGATGAAGCTGCTCGCGCAGTCCGAGGCCTCGGGCCGCAAGGTCGCCAAGAAGTACCCGAAGGCGATCGAGATCCCGGCCGCCGTCACCGCTTTGGTGAAGCAGCGCTGCGAGGAGGGCATCCGCAAGGCCCTTCGCGCGAAGCTCGACAAGCACGGCCTCGACGGCCAGGTCGACGCGCTCAAGGACGCCGTCAAGAAGGAGCTCGACGAGAAGAAGGCCGACCCGGCCTATCTCGACGGCTCCAAGTGGGTCGGCAAGATCGTCGAGGACATCCTCTACACCGAGAGCCGCGCGCTCACTCTGGACGCGAAGCAGCGTCCCGACGGCCGCGGCTTCGAGGAGATCCGGCCCATCGAGATCATGATGCAGCCGTTCGCCCGCCTCCACGGCTCGGTCGTCTTCCAGCGCGGCCAGACGCAGGCGTTCTGCTCCGCGACGCTCGGCACCCCGGGCGACATGCAGATCATGGACGTCATCGAGGGAGAATATAAGGAGCGTTTCATGCTCCATTACAACTTCCCGTCCTTCTCCGTCGGCGAGGTCCGCCCCGAGCGCGGCCCCGGCCGCCGCGAGATCGGCCACGGCGCGCTCGCGCGCCGCTCGATCGCCGCGCTCCTTCCCCCGGTGGACGAGTTCCCGTACACCCTGCGCATCGTGTCCGAGATCTGGGAGTCAAACGGGTCTTCTTCGATGGCTTCTGTTTGCGGCGGCTCCCTCGCCCTGTTCGACGCCGGCGTGCCCATGAAGGCCGCCTGCGCCGGCATCGCGATGGGCCTCGTCCTCGAGGGCGGCAAGTACGCCGTGCTCACGGACATCGCCGGCATCGAGGACCACAACGGCGACATGGACTTCAAGGTCGCCGGCTCGCGCAACGGCATCACCGGCTTCCAGATGGACATGAAGATCGAGGGCCTCTCCATCTCGATCATGAAGGAAGCGCTGGCCCAGGCCAAGCGCGGCCGCCTGTTCATCCTCGACAAGATGGACGCCGTCCTCCCCGAGCCCCGCAAGGAGCTCTCGGCGAACGCGCCCCGTCTCTATCGCATCAAGATCCCCAGCGACAAGATCGGAGCCCTCATCGGCCCCGGCGGCAAGAACATCCGCCGCATCCAGGAGACCTACGGCGTCAACATCGACGTCGAGGACGACGGGAGCGTGTTCGTCGCGGGCACGGATCCCATCGGCTGCGACCAGGCGAAAGCCGAGGTCGAGGCCCTCACCCTCGAGGCCGAGATCGGCAAGATCTACAAGGGGCACGTCGTCTCCATCAAGGAGTTCGGCGCGTTCATCGAGATCTTCCCGGGTAAAGAAGGTCTTCTGCACATTTCCCAGATCGACGTTAAACGCATCGCGCGAGTCGAAGAGGTCTTGAAAATCGGCGACGAGTGCGACGTCAAGGTCCTCGAGATCGACGGCGACGGCAAGATCCGTCTGTCCCGCAAGGCCGTCCTGGCCCCGGGCTCCGAGAACGACACGCCCGGCCCGCGCCGGGACGGTCCGCCCCGCGAGCATTCGGGACGGGGCGGGGACCGCGGCGGCCGCGGCGGCGATCGCGGTGGACGGCGCTAAGGAACATTTAATAAGTTAACCCATGGCCAAGAAGACGCCGGCGGAAACGAACGGGAACGGGGCGGAAGGTCCGCTCAAGACTCTCAAGTCCGTCTACGACTTCATGATCCAGAACGGCCTCGACTCCGTCGAGATCGTCGAGGACGGCGCCACGGTGAAGCTCGTCCGCCGCAAGGCGAACGTGCTGCAAGTGGCGGTCCCGGTGCGGGTTCCGATGGGGGCTTACGGCCCCATCGGAACCCCCGGCGCGGCTGCCGCCGCGCCGCAGTCGCAGCCCGCCGTTCAACATGCCGCACCCGCGCCGGCGCCTGCCGGCACCGCGGTGAAATCGCCGATGATGGGGATCTTCTACCGCGCCCCGTCGCCGTCGAGCCCGCCCTTCTGCAAGGAGGGCGACGTCGTCAAGCCGGGGCACGTCATCTGCATGATCGAGGCCATGAAGGTCTTCAACGAGATCAAGGCCGAGTTCCCGTGCACGATCGTGAAGTGCCTCGTCGAGAACGGCAAGCCGGTCAAGTCCGGCCAAGACCTCATCATCGTCGCGCGATAAACGCGCCCGCCCCCGGATCATCGCTTCTTTCCGCTCGCCACCTTTTATAGCGGGGGGGCCATAGCCTCGAAGCGATGAGAAAATCATGACCCGACTGTTTCCGGAAACAGTCGCCCCTGGAAAACGCACAAAAAACCGCTATAATTCATGCCTCACGAAGTCGAGGCACCAGGGGGCTTTCCTTTAATGGCGATAAACCGGTACCGCTCGGCCGCGAAGGCGACGAAGGGCACCAAGCGCAAGGATATTCTTCCGTCCGCGATCCGCTGGGTCGCGTTCTTCCTCGGCGCCGTGTATCTCGGTTGGGCCCTCGCGTTCCCGCAGTACTCGGGCTCCATCGGCCAGGGGCTCTCGGAGCTCCTGCAGCGCCGCTTCGGCGCGGCCTCGTATCTGCTTCCCTTGTTCCTGTTCAACGGCCTGCTGCAGCACGTGCTGCGCGGCAAGTCGTCGGGCTGGATGGTCACGAGCCTCGCCTCGTTCTTCGGCCTGCTCGCGGGCACGGCCCTGTCGGCGCAGGTCGGCGGCTGGCTCGGCATGGACGCGGCGCTCTCGGGCGGGACTTGGGGCGCGGCGATCGGCGGCGTGCTCGCCTCGGGCATGGGCGCGGTCGGCGCCTTCCTGCTGGCGCTCGGCGGCTTCCTCTTCTCCCTGCAGGTGTGCTTCGAGATCCGCTGGGCCGCCGTCGCGCAGACCTTCGCCAAGCTCCTCGCCGAGGACTACGCGGAGTGGACCAAGGCCCGCGCGGAGATGAAGGCCCTCAAGGCCAAGGCGCCGCCGCAGGCCGAGGCGGCCAAGGCCAAGTCGAAGGACAAGGACGCGAAGCTGCCGGAGCGCGCCAAGGAGCCGGAGAGCGTGCCGCTGCCCAAGGCGGTGGACACGCGCGAGATCAAGCCCTTGAACGGCGCGCCCAAGCTCGTCGTCGACAAGGACGCGAAGCCGAAGGCCGTGGAGGGGGAACGCATCGCCCCCGCGCCGCCCACCGCGGCCTATAAAGACTACAAGCTCCCCAGCCTCGAGCTGCTGAGCCTGCCCTCCGACGCGCGCAAGCGCGGCAAGCCCACCGAGGAAGAGATCGCCCAGGCCGTCGCCGACCTCGAGCGCACGCTCAAGAGCTTCGACATCGACGCGCGCGTCTCCGGCTACTCGCCGGGGCCCGTCATCACCCGTTACGAGATCTCGCCGGCGCCCGGCGTGAAGGTGTCCTCCATCGTCGCGCTCGAGAACGACATCGCGCTCGCGATGCGCGCCAAGGGCATCCGCATCGTCGCGCCCATCCCGGGAAAGGCCGCCGTCGGCATCGAGCTCCCGAACCCGCGCCAGGCGGCGGTCGTCCTGCGCGAGATCCTGCAGTCCGAGGCCATCCCGGCGACCGCCCCGCTGCTGTCCTTCGGCCTCGGCCTCTCCGCGTCCGGCGAGCCCGTCGCGGCGGACATCGCGAAGATGCCGCACGTGCTCGTCGCCGGCGCCACCGGCTCGGGCAAGTCGGTGCTGATCCACTCGATGGTCATGTCCATCCTCTTCCGGGCGCGCCCCGACGAAGTCAAGTTCGTCATGATCGACCCGAAGCGGACCGAGCTGACCTTCTACGAAGGCATCCCGCACCTCTTCGACCCGATGGTGGAGCCCGCGCGGGTGTCCGTCATCACCAATCCCAAGGACGCGGCGAAGGCGCTGAAAGCCCTTTTGTCGCTCATGGAGAAGCGCTACGAGCGGCTGCAGCTGCACGGCCAGCGCAACATCGAAGGCTACAACGCGATGGCGGACAAGAAGGGCCTGCCGCGCGAGTTCTACGTCGTGGTCATCATCGACGAGCTCGCGGACCTGATGCTCATCGCCGGGGACATCGTCGAGGACGCGATCCAGCGCCTGACGCAGATGGCGCGCGCGGTCGGGATCCACATGGTCCTGGCGACGCAGCGGCCGAGCGTGGACGTCATCACCGGCGTGATCAAGGCCAACCTGCCGAGCCGCATCGCGCTGCAGGTCATCAGCAAGATCGATTCCAAGGTCATCCTCGACGGGTCCGGGGCCGAGAGCCTCCAGGGAAGAGGAGATCTTTTGTATCTCTCGTCGGGAGCGCAGAAGCCGGAGAGATGCCAGGGGGCGTTCGTGTCGGAGGACGAGATACGGGGGCTCGTGGACTACCTGAAGACGCAGGGCAAGCCCGACTACCCGATGCTCGAGACGATGGCGGCCAAGGGCGGGGCGGCGGCGGATTTGTCGCAGTTCGGGGTGGAGCCGCTGGAGTTCTCGCAGGCGCTCAAGCTCATCCTGGAACGGCGGCGCATTTCCCAGGACTTGCTGAAGAGCCAGTTCGGGTCCTCGGCGCGGGCGACGAACATCTTGTCGGCGCTCGAGGTGAAGGATTTCATCCATAAGCCCGAGGGGACGAACCGGTGGGAGATACGGTTCGACACCATCGAGGATTACATGAAGGTGCACTTCCCTCAGGTGCCGATCGATCGGAAGGATTAACGGAATGGGTAACCTTGCCGTCGCATTGCTTCTCGCGCTGACGACCTCCTGCTTCGCGAAGGAGGGGAAAAAGACGGGCCCGGCGGCGGCGAAACCGGTGGCTGTCTCCTCCGCCGCTGCAGGAACGGGATTAACGGAATACGCGGCATCGACGGCGCCGCTCACGCTGGAGCTCATTGGTCTCCGCTTCGCGGAGACCGACGGAAAGATAAACACCCTCAAAGCCAGCTTCAGGCAATCAGTTCGGATGGAAGGATCCGATGTCGTCCAAACCGTCGAGGGCGACGTGCAGTTCAAAAAGCCCGACTTGCTCCGCCTCACCCACAAGATTCCCGAGCCGCAGACCGTCGTTTCGGACGGCACCTATTTGTGGGTCTACCGGAACAGCACCAACCAAGTCATCCAATCACGCCTCGAGACCTGGCGCAAATCCGAACCTCTCGCGCAGGGGCTTTTGGATTTCGGCAAGTCCGCCGACATGCTTTCCCGTTACGACACGACCCTTACCACCGTCACCGCGCCCGGCGCTGACGGTCATCGCCTCTTCACCTTGACCCTTACGCCGAAGCTTGCGGACAAGCGCGGGCCGGATTCCGATTTCACGCTGACGCTGCGGGCGTCGACTAAAGATTTCTTTCCTGGCGACGCGACCCTGAAGGTCGGGCGGGCGGAGATCCGCTCGAGGTTCGAGGGCGTGCGCCTCAATCCCGCGATCCCGGAGGAGGCGTTCAAGTTCGCGCCTCCCGCCGACGCGGACCTGTTCAAATCCCCGGAGCCGAAAAAATGAGCCTCGACAAAGAGCCGGATCCCCTTCGCCGCATACCGACCAAGCACACCACCGCCCTGCGCGCCGAGATCGGGCCGATCCTGCGCGCGGCGCGGCTCAAGCGCGGGCAGTCGCTGGAGGCCGTGGCCCAGCAGACGCGCATCTCCAAGCGGTTCCTGGAGGCGCTCGAGGAGAACCGCTTCGAGCAGTTCCCGGCCGTCGTGTACCTGCGCGGCTTCCTGAAGGGCTATTGCGAGCATCTGGACGTGAACTTCGACGAGATCTGGGCGAAGCTCAACGAAACTCCGGAAGCGCCCGCGACGCCCGCGGACGCTCACGCGGCGACGAACGGGCCGGCGACCCCGGCGCCCTCCGCCGCGCCGGCGAAGACGCCGGCGCCGAAGGCGCAGCCGACGCCCGCGCCCCACGCCCCGGCGCCCGCCCACCGCGCTCCCGCGCACCACGCGCCCGCGCATCCGACGGCGGACGCCCACGGCCACGAGGTCCATCCGCAGGGCTCCGGCGCGACCGGGGCGATCGTCCTGGCCGTCCTGCTCGCCATCGGCCTGGCCGTGTTCCTGTTCAAGGACCAGGACAAGCGCGCCGCCACGCCCGCCGAGACGGCGCCCGCCGCGCTGCAGCCGATGCAGCGTTCGGTCGAGCCGAAACTCGTCGTGCGGCTCAAGACCGACGCCTGGCTGCGCGTCTCCGTGGACGGCACCATCGCCTTCGAGGGCCGCGCCCCGCGCGAGGCCGTGCAGGAATGGAAGCCGGTCAAGTTCGTGGAGCTGCGCACCACCGAGCCGGCCGCCCTCGAGCTCACGCTCAACGGCCAGCCCGTGACGCTCGGCGCCCCGGGGCCCGACGGCCAGTACCGCGTCGAGATCCCCTAAGGCCATGTCCCTGCCCAACCGCCTGACGATGCTGCGCATCGTCCTGGCGGCCGCGGTGTTCGGCGCCCTGATGTCCGAGGAGCCGGGCTGGCACTCCGCCGCGCTGGTCATGTTCGTGCTCGCCATCATCACGGACTGGCTCGACGGCTGGCTGGCGCGGCGAATGAAGTCCGTCAGCTCCTTCGGCAAAGTCGCCGACCCCATCGCCGACAAGATCCTCGTCATCGGGACCTTGATCGCCCTGATCCGCCTCAAGGAGCTCGAGGTCCCGCTGTGGGCGGTGTTCGTCATCGTCATGCGCGAGCTCGTCATCGGCGGCGTGCGCGTCATCGCCGGCGCGCAGGGCAAGGTCCTCGCCGCCGACAAGTGGGGGAAGATCAAGACCGCCATCCAGCTCGTCGCCATCATGCTCATGGTCGGAGTCGTCGTCGCCAAGGACCGCGGCCGGGCCGAGCCCTGGATGATCAAGGCGGTGTACCCGCTGACGGCGCTGTGCGCCGTTCTGGCCCTCTCCAGCCTGGCCTCCTACCTGCGCCAGTACCGCGCGATGCTCGAGAAGTCCTGGGAATGACCCTCGAACGGGCCGGCGTCATGTTGGCGACGGGCCTAGGGATAAGCTATATTGCCCCGACGGGACGCGGCCGGAAGTGGACCGGCGCGGGGTTCCTCGGGACGGTCGAGGGGCTCGCGCTCTGGACTCTGCTCCCGGCCTCTCCGTGGCCGTACGCGGCGGCCGTCGCCGTCGCGGTCGCGGCGTCGTGCTGGATCTGCGGCATCGCCGAGAGGTCGTTGAAGACTCACGACGATCCCCGCATCGTGCTGGACGAGATCGTGGGCTTCTGGGTCGCGGCCGCGTGGCTGCCCAGGACCTGGACGGCGGCCCTGCTGGCCTTCGTGCTGTTCCGTTTTTTCGACGCGGTGAAGCTGCCGCCCTATAAGTATCTGGAACGCCTCCCGGGCGGCATGGGAGTCGTGATGGACGACGTCGGCGCCGGGATCGTCGCGAACCTGCTCGCACGCTTGATTCTTAGGATATGAGTGGGGTCAGGCACGCAAAATCGGTAAATTCACAAAATAGCCGCTGATAAATTCAACGAATTTGCGTGCCTGACCCCGTTTAACCAGGGAGAATGATCTGAAGTCCACGAGGAAAGCGCTGTTGATCGCCGTGGCCGCCCTTCTCGGGACGGCCGCCGCCGCCCAGGAGACGCCCTGGACGCCGCCCTCCGGCCAGACGAACCCCTGGGCCGTGCCCGCGGCGACCGCCGCGCCCGTCGCCGTCTCGCCCGTGCTGACCTTGGGCTCGCCGCTGTCCGTGTCCGGCGGCCCCTGGGTGCCCGCCGAGGTCCTGTTCTTCTCCGCCGGCCGGGTCGTCGCCGATTACGCGTGGCGCGACTCCGTGCGCGCGCGCCGCGGCCGCCTCTACACCGCCGCCGACCTGCAGAGCGACGTGCAGGACCTGATGACGCTCGGCCGCTTCACCACCTTGACGCCCGCCGTGTACGCGATCCCCGGCTCGCCCGTGCCCTCCGAGTTCTCCGCCATCTCCGTCTCGACCAACCAGGTCCGCGTCGTCTTCGAGGTCATGGAGAAGCCGGTCGAGGCGCCGAAGGTCGTCTTCGTCACCCCGCCCACCGCCGTCGGCGGCGTGCTGCTGACCCCGACCGCCTGGCGCGGCGCGGGGCGCTTCGAGAACCCCGGGATGGCGCTCGACATCAACGCCGCCTACTTTATCGGCCGTCTGTACGGCAAGAACTCCTATCCCGATTCGCCGCGCAAGACGAACTACATCGACCGCATCGGCCTCTGGACCCTGACCGCCGACGGCAAGATGCAGATCCAGTCGGAGACCCGCTTTCGGCCGGCGGTGGCGGTCGGCGGCCAGGCGATGCTCGTCTTCCGCGACTCGCCCCAGCCGACGGTGACCGCGCCCGGAGTGTCGGTCAAGATCGACACGAAGAACACGAAGATCCTGACCGACGGCTACTTCGTCGCGTCCAAGAAGTTCGGGCCCATCCGCACCAGCGCCGGCATGATGCAGGGCACCATCGGAAACCTCGCCGCGAACATGTCCGAGTTCCTGACGCCCGAGGCCCTCAAGTTCTACACCCGGGACAACACCGGCACCCAGGTCGTCTCCCGAACCGTCCCGTTCGCGAGCGCCTTCTACCTGCTCAAGCCCGACTACCCGATCGGCGTCGAGGTCATGAAGTTCAACGGCGCCGCGCGCAAGCCGATGCTGATCAACCTCAAGATCGGCCGCTTCCTGAAGATGAATTTCGACCTCGCCTTGCTCAAGTACCAGGGCGGCTACGACCTGCTGGGCTTCTTCCAGTTCCGCTACAATCATTTCCCCAAGAAGTAGCATGACGCGCTTCGACGCCCTCCGTCCGCGCCTCGCCTCCGCGAAAGCCTCTCCGTCGCGTCCCGACGTCCTGGAGACCTCGGTCGCGGTGATGCTGGCGCCCGGGACGTCCGGTCTCGACGTCCTCTTCATCCGCCGCGCCGTGCGCGCCGGGGACCCCTGGTCAGGGAACATCGGCCTTCCCGGCGGACGGCGGGAGGCCGGGGACGCGGACCTGCTCGCCACGGCCATCCGCGAGACGCGCGAGGAGATCGGCGTGGACCTGGCGCCGGGCGCGCTCCTCGGCTCGCTCGACGACCTGCAGCCGAGCTCCCCGGTCCTGCCGCCCCTGATCATACGGCCCTTCGTCTTCGGCGTGTCGCCGCGCCCCGAGGCGGGGACGAGCGAGGAGGTGGTGTGCTCCTACTGGGTCCCGCTCGGCTCGCTGCACGCGGCGCGGGGGGAGTCGAAGGTGTCGATCCGCGAGAGGCTCGTGACCGTGCCGTGCTTCCGCGTCCCGGACCTCCCCGAGGGCCTCGTCGTGTGGGGCCTGACCTACCGCATCCTCAACGGCCTCCTGCCGATGATCTAGAGTAGCGGATCACTCAAACGGCCGGAGACCCTTGCGGGAAAATACCCAAGAAGGACATGGGCTAGATTACGGTGCAAGTCAGCAATCACCGTGCCTTCTGGATAGCATAATCGAGGCGCCTCCGATTGAGTTCTGTGGGCCTCAGCTTGTACGCGATCTCTAGGTGTTGGATAGCGCCCGCATAGTCGCGCGTCTTGATCTTGCATTCACCCATCTGCTCGAACAAATGATATGAGGGCGCCGACTTCAAAGCTTCTTCGAGAATCGGGACCGCCTCTGTGCATTTGCGCTGAGCGATGAGCACCTTGACCAGGTTAATATATGCCGCCCCAGCCGAAGGCGCTATGCCGATCGCGTGCCGGTATGCGTCCTTTGCCTCGTCTACCCGCCCCTCTTTGATAAGCGCATTGCCTTCTGCGGCAATGCTAGTCGCCACCTCCATGGGTATATTGTTACCACGCCTTACGTCAATCGCGCGGATCGCGAATACTATGACACCAACCGCGCCGGCGGTTAAAAAGAAATTTCTCCAGTCTTGCTGAACGAAGAATCTCTTTGCCTCGAGCAGCGTGCAGGAGGAAAGGATGGCCACCGGGCAGACGAGCGCAAATCGATATTCTGCGAGAACGAAGAAGATCAAGCTCGATATTATGTATGTCGCACCATATAGGGCTACGACTTCCGCCGTAAAACGGTCAGCGCGCGCCGCAGAGAAAAAAATCAACACGATCCCGACGAGAGACAGCGCGGCAAATATGGGGAAGGATATAACAGAAACAAAAGACAATGTCCATGAACGTTCGACGAAATAGTAGTAGCTGACGTTGCTACCCAGTTCATACCTACTGGCAAGCAGTAGTAGTTTTTTTACTTCGACTTGAAGCCAACGCACTGGATTGAGGGCAATATCGCGAAACGTTTTGTCCCGCCAGAATCGATTGGACTCCTTCAAGTCAAGAGGCCTGCCCACTTCGCGGCTGGCGAATACCCGATAGTCTTCAAGCTGCGTGAAAGGATTCCCGCTTTCGATATCATCCATACGGACGTATTGCCCTGTAGCCCATCTGTTGTTGCCAATAAAGAAGTTCATGCTGCCAGTGTTAGCTGTAAACGAAAACTGGTGGGTGACGACGTAGTTCCTGGCGGCGAATATTGCCAGAGGCAATGCAAGTCCGGCGGCCATGGCCCCCATTGACATAAGGGCGGATGACCGTTGCTCGCGCGTTGAGCGAAGGACCATCAATGCGATAATGCAGACTGGGAATAGCAGGACATTGGGGCGAAACAAAGAAGAAGCGCCGACCGCAGCCCCCGCGATTCCGAACAATTGAGGCGACCATGTCTTGCTCGCGCGGATAATGGCCCACAACGCAGCAGTGTTGAGAAAATCAATCCATGTTGCCGTGATAGGCATCGCGCTATAACAGACTGCGGGTCCGTAGGCAGCATAAGCCAGTCCCGCCACAAATGCGAACATTCGATTCGCGACTAGTTCATTCGCGATGAGAAAAATAAAGACAGGAACGGCGCTCGCCAACATCATTTGCAGCAGCGCGTTCAACTCCATCGATCTGCCGAGCGTTAGATACTGGAGAGCGAGCCAATAGGCATAGCCTGGGCTCAGACTTAGGATGCCTTTACTTCGGCTCAACCAGTCTCCGCGGACTATTTCCTGGGCCCATTGATCGTACCAGGCGGAGTCTAATATCGGGTTTAGAAACAGCAGATTGCGTCGGATCTCGGCCCAATAACAGATACGGATAAGAGCGCTAATGGAAAAAAGGAGAAGGGGCGTTCCCCAACTAACCTGTAGCGCCGGATCAATCGCTCGGTCAGATTTTCGAACCTGGGACGCTCGCCACCCATCGCGACGCACCACCTATTCCCCTCGTGCGAAAAGAGGACATTTCTTGCCTGCCAAGCATCGAGGCCACGAAATCGGAAGAAATGTCATCGCCTGCCGCAACGTTTTCGAGCCCCTATTCTCATTGATTGCACGCACATATTCTCTGGTTGGCTCCGCTTCGGGGCCATCCAGTAGTGATTGGCGTTGCATATCGTTTGCAGGAATTAATTGATAACGTTATTACGCAGCCGAAGGCCTGATAATCGGCTGCGGGATCAGCGTATTGGGTTGAGCAAGTTGTTCCAGTTATCGTGGGCTTCAACTGCTTCGCTATGGTGAAACAATTTGCGTTACTCGGCGAGCCGCTGCCTGCGATATCACGGGTAGCGGCTTCGTTGTAGCCGCCGTGCGCATCGCAAACACCTCCGATGTAGATATTTGTTCCGTCCCCCCGGGGCTGCATGGTACCTTCACAGGGCATTGCGGACACTCCGTCGTCCCAGGGCGTGAGGTACCAGCATGCGCCCTGATACAGATATCCACCACACGCTACATTATATGTAAACGCAAATGAATTTGAAAACTGGCTGTCAGGATTCGTTACCACCACATTGTATGCGCCATCAGGCTTCGCGGGAGTTACAGCCCGTATCTGATTGGCATTGACGAATGTGATACCAGTCGCTGGGGTGCCTCCGATAGTCACAGTTGCGCCATTTTGAAATCCCGTTCCATTCAAAGTAATGGTTTGCCCTCCAGCCGTTAGACCGGTATTCGGCACGATGGATTGAATTACAGGCGAGGGAACATATGTGAATCCGCCGATGAGCGTCGTGAAGTTAGCGTCTGGATTTGTAACCGTTACATTCTGGGGCCCGGCCACTCCAGGGGGCGTCTTCGCGAGGATTTGCGTGCTGTTTACAAAAATCACGTCTGTGGCGAGGTTCCCTCCAACGGCGACTGTAGCACCACTTTTGAATCCAGCCCCTCCAAGAGTGATCGCTGTTCCCCCAACACCGAAGCCGTTCGAAGGGGAAACTGTCGTTAACGTCGGCACCGGCGGGGTAACATACGTCCATTGCAGATTCCCTGCCCCATCCGTAGTGAGGACTTGGCCAGCCAGTCCGTCGGCGGGAGGCAATTTGTAAGTGACCGCGGAAGTGGCGTTCCCTGCCTGCAAAATGGTCGCATTAGGGCTAGCCGAGTTGTAGAGCTTCAACCCGCCCGTGGTAGCGCTAGCTTGTCCTGAGGTTACGACGCCGTCGACATGCATTTTTGTCTCCGGCGAAGCCGCTCCGACCCCTACATTCCCGCCGCCGCTGAGCAAGATATTTTTGTTGGCTCCTGCTTCAAGATTCAGATTCCCCGCGGAAGGGTCTTGCGTCTTGATGAATGCGTCACCTGTCTCGAACGCGATCGTGTTCGGCACTCCGCCCGTCGCGGGATTCTCCCCGAGGATGATCGTGTGATTCCCGACTTTGAGTGACCCGGTGACTGTAGCGCCTGAAGCGATAAGGCCGGTGACGGCGATAGTCGTCACGTTGACCTGAGTGACATTGAGGACCACCGGCTGGGCAGTCGTGGCCTCAAGAAGAGAGCCGGCCTTCGTTGCGTAAGACGCCGAGTCGCTTCTAAAGGAGTAGCCGACGCTGACGACTCGCTGGCGAGGGAGCGTCTGCGCGCCGACCTGGACCTCGATGTAGCGGTCGCCGCCGTCGAACACGAAGAGCGGAATGCCGCCCGTCGTCGCGTCGCCGACCAGGACGTTGAAAGCTCCGGTTGAGACATTCACGCTCCGGCTTTCCGCGAAGAGCTGGTTCCCTCCGCTGGCCGCGTCGAAGATTTTAAAGGTCATCACCCGGCTGCCGTTGACGAGCGCGCCGGATTCAAGAAGCCGTCCCTGGAAATTCAGGACCTGAGGAACGCACCAGGCCGAAGGCGCCAAGCCGCCCAGCAGGCTGATGGTCAAAATGAACTTTCTCATGGGGATTCTCCTCAGAACCTCGTACCGAGAGTAAATCTGTGCGTCCGGCCTAATTCGCCCGAGGGCAGCACGGCGTAGTCAATATTCCATTTTTCGTTCCGGAAGCCCAGGCCCAGCGTCAGACCCCGCGCCGCGTCAAAGCCCGATCCGCCGGTGATCGACGTCTGCGTCGTAAAGCCCGCGCGCAGATAGAGGTTCTTGATAGTCTGGTGCTCGCCGCCGAACGAGGCGTCCGTACCCGCGCCGCGCGGCCCGTTAACGACCTCGACCGCCGCAGCGTGACCTCCCGCGAACTTGTAGGCCGCACCAGCGGCCAATCTCAGCGGCAGATCGTTGCGCTGGTCCTGAAACTTGAGACCGGGACCGAGATTGCGAAGAGCTGCGCCGACGCTCACCCGGTCGAACGCGCGCTTCGCCCCGATATCCACGGCCACGCCCTGCGCCTCGGTCGAGCCGATATGGCTGCGCAGGTACTTGACCGTGGCCCCTAGATCGGCGATCTCAAGTTTGCGGGCGTAGCCCAGGCTTAACGCTGCGTCCGAAGCGTCGTAGCCCGCCGTCTGGCGGCCGAGGCTGTCGCGGCCGTCGATCTTGCTTTGGCTTAAGTAGGTGAGCCCCGCTGCGAACGTGCCGTGGCTCGTCGGATGCGCGTAGGCCAGGAAGTCGAGGCGCGTGCTCTCGAACATCTCCGCGTGGCTGGCCGTGAACTCGCGTTTCTCGAGCTTGGAGAGCCCCGCCGGGTTCCAGTAGAGCGCGTTGGCGTCATCGGCCAGCGCCGTATAGGCCCCGCCCATACCCAGGCCGCGCGCGCCCACGCCGATGTTCAGGAATGAAGCTGTTTCGGCCGCCCAAGTGGCCTGGGAGGTGAGGACGAGCAGTCCGGCGAGCGCGAGTTTTCTCATTTAGCGGATAACGCCGACTTTCCCGGTCTTGCGGATGTCTGACTGCCCGGCCTTCCTGGCCGTCATCACGAAGGTGTAGACACCCGAGCCGACGCCCGATGCACTCCAAATATGGTCGTAGGTATTCTGTACGCCTTTGCCGTTGCCGTCGTCGATCGCTCCCAAGAAGCGGAAGTCCGAGGACGAGTGAATCTTTCTACCCGAGAGGTCGTAGACGCGCACCTCGATCGAATCGACCGAGCCCGGCTGCATCCGGAAAGTAACGGCCGAGCCGTTCCGCGAAGGATTGGGGTAAGCGTAGCCGTCGCGCAGGCCGAAGTCGTCGAGGGCGGCCACGCCGATGCCGCCCAAGCCGCCCACTTGGTAGGCCGAAAAGTGATTCGTCTGGGCGTTGACGGTCTTGTTTTGCTTGTCCACCGTCGAGGGCATGACCTGCCAGTCCTTGAGCGTCGGGTTCCAGTAATAGACCTTGAGGTCGTCTTCCTTGATGCCCTGGGCAGCAATCAGATTGGCGTCGTAGGGTAACGTCAAGGTCACGGGTGTGCTGAAGGTCGTGCCCTCGGGGCCGTATTGGACTTCTTCGGAAACGGCCGTGATCTTCATTTCCTTGCGCTTGGCGGTCTTCTGCTCCTTGTCCTGGTTCTCGTCGCCCTTGTCTACCGTGATCTCGAGGTCGGCGGCTAATGCGCCTTTGGGGACGTGGACGCCCGCGCCGTCGTCCCGCTCGATCTTTGCGCCGTCCTTGTGATCCACGACGCGCTTGGCCGCTTCGATAGCCGGTGATGAGGCCGCCCCGCCGCTGGCAATGTGACCTGCGGTCGGCAAAGCGTAACGTACGATGCGGTCGCGGCCCGTGTCAGTGATCCAGATTGAGCCGTCGGGGGCCACGGCCGCGTCGATGGGCTGCGTGAGATAGCGCTTGGCATTCTTGTCGGTGTGGGACAACCCCGCCTTGCTTCCGAAAGCGAACAGACCCTTGCCCTGCGGGTCGAACTTCTGGATCCGGTCGCGGTTAGGCTCGACGACGTAGAACGCTCCCAGGCGGTCCGAGGCCAGGCCCCGCGTACGCGAGATTTCGCCCACGGCCGAGTCCGCGCTGCCGATGGTCTTGATCAGGCCGCCCGACCGGCTGAAGAGGTGGATAACCTCAAGCTCTTTGTCCGAGACCCACAGGCCTTCGGAGGTGAGCGCTATGCCGCGAATCTCGGACGTTGAGAGAAGCACGCTTTGGCCGAACTGGCGCTGGAAGATTCCCAAGGAATCGAACACCTGGACGCGGCGGTTGCCCGAGTCGGCCACGTAGATGTCGCCGTTGCCGTCCACTGCTACGTCGAAGGGATGCCTCAGTTCTCCGGCGCCCGACCCGGATTTGGGCCGGCCCTGGCCGTCCGTCTTGCCGAGTTGGAGCAGAAGGGTCTGCCCGTTGGGGGAGAGCTTCACCACGCGGTCGAGATCCCTGTCGGCCACGTACAGGTTGCCGGCCGCATCCAGCGCCAAGCCCTGCGGGGTCTTGAAGGTCAGGCCGCCCGAATCCTCGTCCTCGTCGTCTTTGTCCTTCTTGCCATGCTCCTTCTTCTGCCCGCTATGCCCCGGTGCCTGGCCTGCCTCGCCGAGCAGGACTCCTTCAGGGCTGATCAGAAGGATCTTGTCGTTCTCCGTGCTCGCGACCCAGATCGCTCCGTCCGAGCGAACCGCGATTCCCGTCGGCCCTTTGAGCGTCGATACGATTGCGTCCGAATCCTTGCGACCGATCGCGAAGCTCCTGACCGGCACGCCCACGAAAACGGCCGCAGTCGCCGAGGCGGCGTTCCCGAAGGTATCGACCGCGCGCAAGCGCAAAGTCTGAGAGCCTGAAAGCGAAATCGTGTTCCATATGGAGATAAGGCCCGAGAGGTTGCCCGCGCCGGAAGCAATCGTCGTAAAGCCGCCGGTCGCCGCCGTGCCGGGTGCGGATTCAAGAGTCCAATTCACGGCGCTGGCGTCCGAGACCGCGCCGCGCACGTTCACGGCTCCTCCGATAGCCTGCTCGACGCCGAGGCCCGAGGCGCCGGGATAATCCAGGCGAACGAGCGGCGGCATCGTGTCGGAGGACGGGCTCGTAACGATGACGGAGACGGTCTTCGCTGCTTCCTGATTGCCCGCACGGTCGCTGCTGCGGAATATGAGCGCGTGGCTGCCCGGGCTGAGGAAGAACGCCGTCGCGAAGACGGCTTCGGCCGCGCCGTCTACGGAGTAGCGGGTCTCAAGGACGCCGGCGCCGGAGTCCGAGGCGGTGAAGCTTACGATGTCGGTCGAAGCGATGATGAGGTTCGTGCTTCCGGCGGCAAGCCCGTTGATGAGCAAAGTGGTCAGCGGCGGCAGGCTGTCGATAAAGAAGGTCGAGGAGGCGGAGGCGGCGTTGCCCGCCAAATCGGACACGGATGCTGTGACCGTGTGCGTGCCCTGCGCGAAGGCGGCGCCGGGCGTGAAGCTCGCTGAGGAGGCGATGATCGTGGCCGAGGAGGTCAGGTCCTGGCCATCGAGGTCCAGACGCACGGAGGCAGGATCGACGCCTCGACCCAGGTCCGAGTAGGAGGCAACGAGCGTAGGCGTGGTCGTCGTGATCGTGCTGCCGTTAACGGGCGAGAGCGCCAGCGCAGGCGGCGTAGCGTCGAAGAGCAGTACATTGATCGAGACGGTTCTTTCGGGTTCGGCGTTGCCCGCGCCGTCCACGCTATGGAAAGCAAGAGTGTGTGCGCCCGCAGCTAGGCTGAAGGTCGAGACGAATACGGTCTCGGTCGAGCCATCGAGCGCGTAGCGCGTTTCGAGGACGCCGACCCCGGAGTCGATCGCGGAGAAGCCCAGCGAATCGGTCGAGACAAGGAGCAAGCTCGTCGCGGAAGAAACCAGGCCATTCACAAAGAGTACCGTTGCCGGGGGCTGTCGATCTCCGCTGACATAAATGTAACCGAGCCCAAGGTCGATGTCCTGGGTCGAAGATACCCCGATGATCGCTTGGCCTCCCGACGTTTCTAGGGTTGTCCCGCCGGCCTCCGAATTAGCGCCGGTTTCGGTGAGAGCCGCCGCCTCCAACTCAAACTGGGCTGCGGCCTCGGGAGCCGTCAGGCATAAAGGTAGGAGCGCCAACAGCAGACTCCATGTGCAGGTGCGCGATTTGAATCCCATTGGCCCCGCAGAGAGGGTAGGCGAGACCGAGCGGAACCGCAAGACCCCCTTACGGCGGCCGGGATCATCGACGGAGAAATCAGCGCTTTGGTCCGACCTTCACTTTTCCTTCACATTTCTCCTGAGGGCAGTCATGGGTTGACTGCTGCGCTCAGGGCCAGAAGCGTGGACGAGGAGGGCAATATTTGCGCGTCATCAAGGTCAGCGCGTATCGCCGATGGACTTCGCACCAGTCTCAGTTCGTTGCGCGCGATCGGGATTGAATCTGTAGCCCTCGCTTCGGACCGACTCGACCAGATTACTGAAACGGCCGAGCTTGTGCTTGAGGTTGCTCACGTGCTTACGCAGTTTTTCGGAACCGAGCTCCGGCCACGCACTGTAAAGCTTTTTAAAGATGACCCTGTGGGGCACCGGGTTCCCATTGGCGCTCATGAGCAAGGCAAAGAATGCGCTTTCCGTGGGCGTCAAATGGATGTCGGTGCCATCCGGAATTCCGAGACGATGTTTCTTCATATCCAAGCAGATTCCATTCACTCGGATGACTCCGCGCGCATCGGCTTGAAAGCGATGCCGCCAAAGCATGCGCCTGATGCGGGCTTGCAGTCGGAGCGGCGGCGTCGTTTTGACGAGGTAGTCATCCGCGCCGATCCCAAAACAGGCGGCTTCCTGCTTGATTCTCGGGTCTCCAGTCAGGATAAGAATCGGGAGGGAGAAGGTCCTTTCCTGCTCCCGAAGTCTTCGGCAGACTTCGCGGCCGTCGATTCCCGGCATGTTCAAGTCCAAGACGGCGAGATCCGGCATCTCGCTGGCCGCCAGGCGCAGCCCTTGGGCTCCTGTCGAGGCCCAAAGGATGCGGCAGTTCATGGCGCGCAGAACGACGCTTAACAGCTCGGAGGTTTCGGGCTCGTCGTCAACAACGAGAATCGTATGTTGATATTCGGGACCCGCTTCAGCATCCAAGGGCAAGCCAGTTGTGATGCCGTTGATCCTGCGTTTAGCTGAAGCGGCCATCTGCATCGGAATCAGCGCTTCGATGTGCCTTAGAAGCGGCTTTTCGTCTAGAGACATCTCTCCAATCCGGGCTTTGTCCAAGAAGAAGTCGGCTCCGGTTTTCAACGCATTCCGCCGATCCTTAGGCGACGGGTTCTCACCCGAAACGATGATGACGGGAACCTTATTCGTGCCATGATGGCGTTTGAGGGCCTTTAAGGTGTCGTGCCCTGAAAGACCTTCGCCAAGGACCCAGTCGAGGAGAATCAGATCGGGCTTATTGTCGGCGCAAAGCCGGATCGCGTCCATGCCGCTGCTGACATGGATAGAATCGAGGCCGTAGGCCTTGAGATGTTGCGAAAGAAAGCGCGAATAGAGAGGATCGTCATCAACGACTAAGATTCGAGGCAAGGGCCCTCCCCGGAATGGGCCCATTATAGCTATTGCGTGCGAAGAACGGACGGCGGCCTGTCGCTGTCATTCGGACTCACAGAGCAAGATGAAGACTCACGCCGCTTCCTTAGCGGTAAAGAAGTCTTGGACTCATTACAACTAGCGCCGACGCGAGCGCAGGGCCGCGAGCGAGCGCGCCGCGGCGGCGTGGCCGGGGTCGAGGCGCAGGGCCTCGGAGAGGTGCTCCTCGGCGGCGGCCCAGTCCTTGCCCCAGGCCAGCACGGCGAGGTTATACCGCGTCTCCGCGAGCGGGTACAGGGCCAGGGCGCGCCGGTAATGCGCCTCGGCGCCGGCGGCGTCGCCCAGCTTCTCGTGGGCCACGCCGCTGTGGGTGGCGGACTCGGCGGCCTGGCGGCGCAGGCCGGAGACCACGGCGGGCAGGGCCCGGTAGCGCTCGGCGAGCTCGAGCTTCTCCGCGAACAGGCCGTCGGCGGCGGCGTAGGAAACGGCGGCCTCGGCCATGCGCCCGGTGCTCGCCTGGACGTAGCCGAGGAAGAGGGGGATGTCGGGGAACTGCCAGGAGGCGGCCCAGCCTTCCTGGAGGAGGGCCTCGGCCTCGCCGGAGCGGCGCTCGCGCTGGAGGGCGACCGCCTCGCGGAAGTCGGCGGCGGCGTAGCCCTCGATGAGGTCGCGCGTGAAGAAGTCGGGCGCGTCCTCGGCGCGGCGCGCGCCGCGGCGGACGAGCAGGTCGCGCGGCAGGCCGCCGGCGACGCCGGAGTACGCCTGCAGGAGGCCGCGGGGAGAGAGCCCCGGCGCGAGGGGCTCGGGAGGCTCGGCGTCCTGCGTCATCAGCACCGGGACGCCGGCGACGCCCAGCGCCTTCCAGCCCTCGGGGACGGCGAGGCTCGTGACGAGCAGCGCATGGTCGCGGCGGCGCCAGTCGGCCTGATACCACGGCGCGCCGGCCAGGCCCTGGGAGACGACGCGCAGGTCGGGGCGGCGCCCGGCGACGGTCTGGTAATGCCACAGCGCGTACAGCGGGACGTCCTTCTTGGCGACGACGACGGAGCCGGAGGGCGCGGCGCGGAAGGCGTTGGCGGCGAAGTCGAGCGTGTGGAAGTGCGCGCGGCGGTCGAGGCGCTCGGGCACCGCGCGCGCCAGCGGCCAGGCCAGGACGGCCGCGACGGCTAAGGCGCGGCGATACTCGCCGAGGGAGGCGACGCCGCCGGCCAGCCAGAACAGGAGCACCGCGTCGGAGAGCAGGTAATGCGGGTCGATGATGGCGGCGGCGTGCGGGTTGGGCGGCATGTTGGCGAGGAACAGGAAGACGGGCCCGGCCCACCACCACGCGGCCAGGCGGCCGTAGAAGCGGGAGCGGTCGTGGCACAGGTCGGCGAACGCCCCGAGGGCGGCCAGCGCCAGGGCCGGCCCGAAGGCGTCCCACAGGTGCGCGCCCCACAGGCGCAGGTTGTCGGCGAACAGCTCGCCGACGCCGTAGTTGCGCGAGATGAGGTCGAGAGTGCCGCCGTAGCGCGTGCGCAGGAGGGAGTCGAGGAGGTTGGCCGGGGCGGCGGGGTGGTTCCAGTCGAGCAGCGGCCCCGTGGCCGAGCGCACGGGAAGGTACAGGTACACGGAGAGGCCCGCGAGGCCGGCGCCCACGCCCCAGGCGATCCGGCGCGCCGCGCCGTCGCCGCGCGCCCGCGCGAGGAAGGTGCCGGCGATGAGCGCGGCGGCGGGGAGGTTCGAGCCCGAGAGGGCGGAGACCGCGGGGAACAGGAACAGGGCCGCGCCGAGCCAGAGGCCGTCCTCGCCCCGGGCCGAGGGACGGGAGGCGAGCGCCAGCCACACGAGGCCCGGAGCCAAGAGGATGAGGTCGAGACGGTTGGCGAGCAGAAGCCCGCACAGGTAGCAGAAAGCGGGCCACAGGCGCTCGGAGGGGTCCTCGGACAGGCGGCCGGCCAGCGCGATCAAGGCGACCGCGCTCAGGACCCACAGGGAGTACATCTCGGAGACCTGGGACACCGCCCAGAAGCCGGGGTTGAGGGCGAGGCACGCCGCGGCCGCGAGGCCCGCCCAGGCGCCTTTGCGCGGGCGGAGCGCGGCGAAGAGCAAAGCGCAGGCGGCGGCGCCGGCGACGGCGGAGAGGAGGTTGAGGCGGTAGGCGGGGTTGCCGAGCGGGACCAAGGACGCCAGGCGGCCGAGCAGGACGTACAGCGGGTAGCTCGTCGGGTGCGCGACGCCGAGCGTGGAGGCGGCCACGGTCATCTCCCCGGTGTCGCGCCACGGCGCCAGCACCGGGGGGAGCTTGGCCAGGTACAGCGCGAGGACGCCGAGGAAGACGCCGAGGCTCATCTCTTCCCCGTCGCCCGGAAGCGCGCCTGGGCGGCCCACGCGGCGGAGCGGCCGTCGGCGGGGTCGAGCTCGGCGGCCGAGGAGAAGGCGTCGGCCGCGTCGGCCCAGCGCGAGTCGGCCCACAGGCGCGCGCCGAGCGCGGACCAGGCCCGGGCGGAGCGCGGCTCGCGGCGGATGGCCTCGCGGAAGGCGGCCTCCGCCTCCTTGGTCCTGCCCGCGCGCTCGAGGGCCACGCCGAGGTTCGCCAGCGGCTCCGCCTTTTGGGGCTCGAGCGCGGCGCCGGCGCGGTAGGCGCTCTCCGCCGCCGGCCAGTCGCGGCGCTCGACGGCGCGGAAGCCGGCCACGCCCAGCGCGTAGGCCGCGGTGGGCACGACCCACAGCGCGTCGGGAGCGACGGAGGCCGACAGCTCGATCCAGCGCACGCCGGCCTCGGCGTCGCCGCGCGCGAGCGCCTCGACGCCGCGCTGATAGGGCATGAACGCCGCCAAGGCGCGGTCGCGGTAGCGCGCGGCGGCCGCCTCATGGGTCCAGCGCACGGCGACGGCCTCGCGCAAGGCGGGGCCGTCGGGGAACGGGGCCTTGGGCGCGAGCGGCCGGCGCAGGAGTCCGGCCGGGGTCAAGGTCGCGTCGGGTAGGACTCCCTCGTTCAAGGTCGAGTACCACAGGCGGCCGGAGGCGAACCAGCGGCCCTCGACCTCGCGGCGGCGGGCTTCTTTCGCGTCCTTGGTCAACGAACGGAAGTCGGGGCCGTAGCCGCCGGGGAAGACGACGCCGCCGCGGTCGCGGAGTTCGATATCAGGACGCTGACCCGCGGCCACGGTCAAGAACGACAACGAATAGAAGGTGTCGTCCCCACCGTCCATTACCACGACCGCGTTCGGGGGAAGGCTCCTCAGGATGGAACGGCCATAGTCGTAGGTCAGAAAATCGTTTCGTCTCGATTCGGCCAACGCTTCGGGGATCATCGACAATGCGGCGATCGCCGCGGCCATGGCGGAGAACTTCGCCACGCGTGTCCCCAGCATGGCCAGCCCGGCGGCGAGGAACGGAACGGCACCGATCAATGGCAGCAGGAAGAAGCGCTCGAGGGCGCCGCTGGTCTGCGCGTCGAAGCCGGGGCGGCCGAGGAAAAGGAAGAAAGGCCCGGCGGCAAGGAGCCATACGGCAGGGACGCTGGCGCGCACGGCCAGTCCCGCGCGGGCGAAGGCCATGGCGCCGAAGGCGGCGAGCAGGAAGCCGCCGGGGCCGAAGGCGCGGACCGAGGCGCGCACGAAGCGCCAGAGCTGGGCGGCGAGCTCCGACGGGCCGAAGTCCCGGGCCCCGTCGACGGTCAGCGCGAAGGTGCCGTAGTCGCGGCGCAGGAGCAGGCGCCACAGCGCCTGCGGCGTCGTCGCGTGGCCCCAGTCCACCGGCGGGGAGGCCGCCGCGCGCAGGGGGATGGCGAGGTGCAGGGCGAAGCCGGCGGCCGCGCCGAGCGTCGCGCAGGCCAGGGCTTTGGCCCAGCTTCCCTTCTTGCCGAGGCCGGCGAGGAGCAAGGCGGGCAGGACGAGCAGCAAGGTCTGGTGCACGCCGAGGCCCAGGCCGAAGACGAGGCCGAGGGCCGCGGCCGGCCCGGGCTGGAGCAGGCGCTCGCCCGCCGCCGCGACGACCCACAGCAGGCCCGCGGCGGCCAAGGCGAGCGGGGCGAAGGCCTCCGCCACCGCGCTCTGCTCGCGCCACAGCGGGGCGAGGCCGATGATCACCACCGCGCCCACGCGCGCGGCGCGTCCGGCGCCCCAGCGGCGCAGGGCGTCGCACAGCAGGGCCAAAGCCGCGGCGGCGCACAAGGCGGAGAGCAGGTTGGCGCGGTAGGCCCAGTTCCCGAGCGGCAGGGCCGTGCCCAGCGCCTTGGCGAGCACGGTCCAGGTGGCGTAGCCAGGCGCGTGCGGCACGCCCCACGACGCGGCCGCGGCGGCGAACTCCCCGGCGTCGCCGGTGGTGACCGACGGCGCGGCCTGGAAGACGCCGAGGGCCGCGAAGGCGAGGAAGACGACGACGGGCTCAAGCATGGCCGGAGCGCCTCCTCAGCGTCCACTCGGCGAGGAACAGGAGGCCCGCCAGCGCCAGCCAGAACGGGGACAGGAACGGCCGCAGGCGGCGCACCGTCTCCTCGCGCGGGCTGGGCGGGGGGAGCAGGTCGAGCAGGGGCCCGGGGCGCGCGACGGACAGGTCCGCGAAGGTCCCGCCGCCGGCGGCGGCGGCTTTCGTCAGCCAGTTGCGGTCCATCGGCTCGTCCTGCACCGGCTCCCAGACGAAGCGGACCTCGTCCTCGCCCCACGGCCGGCCGCGCACGCGCGCCGAGGCGCGCACCTTGTGGGCGCCGGGCGAGAGGCCCAGCAGCTCGACGGCGTAGACGCCGGGCTCGGCGAGCCTCACCGGGGCCTCGACAGCCTTCCCGTCGGGCCCCGTCCAGACCACGCTCACGCGCGTGTCCGCCGCCGGCGCGGGGCCGAAGCCCTCGTCGAAGACGCGCAAGGACAGCTTCGCCGGCTCGCGCGGCGGCACGCGGTCGGGCAGCGGCGCGAACTTCACCTTGGACAGGTCGAGGCCGCCGGTCAGGTACTGCACCGCGCGCGTCCAGAACCGCGCGTAGAAGCCCGCCGCGTCCGGGTCCGCCGCGGCGCCGAGCTTCCAGCGCCACGACGAGTCGGTGGAGATCAGCATGACCTTGCCGCGGCCGAAGGAGCGCACGGCCGCCACGGGCAGGGGCTTGCCGTCGTCCGCGCTCTGGCCGGGGTGGTAGGCCAGCACGGTCGCGCCGGGGCGCGTCGAGGCGAACCGCGCCCACCCGTCGAGCGGCGGCAAGGCCGCCCAGGCGCGCTGAGACAGCTCCGCGGTCTCGTACAGGCGCACCAGCGGATGCTCGGGCGGGCCGGGCTTGGCGGCGAACAGGCCGGGGACGAAGTCCGGGGCTCGCGCGGAGAGGACGACGGGCAGGGCCTCCTCGAGCGGGGAGCCCTTGTAGCCGCCGGCGGAGAAGGCGTTGTCGCCGCCCTTGACGAGCAAGGCGCCGCCGCCCTGGACGAAGCGCTTGAGCGCGTCGAGGTACTGCGGCGGCAGGCGGAAGCGCGCGGCGGAGAAGTTCTCGAGGATGAACAGGTCGAACTGGGGCAAAGCGCGGCCGAAGATCTCGTCGACCGGGAACGGGATCAAGGACAGCTCGCTCTCCGACGCGGGGGAGGGGTTCTCCGGATTGCGCAGGATCACGAAGGAGACGAGCTCGTGGTTCGGGTCGGCCTTGAGGAACTCGCGCAGGGCGGCGTACTCCGGGCTGGGGCGGCCGGCGAGGTACATGATGCGGTACTTCTGGCGCACGGTCTCGACGCGGAACTCGCGCGTCCGCTCGCGCCCGCCGACGGACGCGACGAGGCGCAGGCGCGCGGTGCCCAGCGCGTCGGCCGGGGCGGCCAGCTCGACGGGGAAGGTCTCGAGGTCGGCGTTGACGCGGCGCTTGACCCGGCCCGCCTCGCGCCAGCCGCCGGGGGCGCTCTCGTCGGCGCGGGACAGGGCCACCGTCGCGTCGCGCCCGGCGAGGCCGGTGGCCTCCACGCTCGCGCTCACGGGGATGACGCCGTGCAGGAAGGCGAAGTCGGGGGCCTTCAGGTCGAGGAAGGCGGCGCCGGTCTCGCGCTTGACGGGCCCGACGCCGAGGAGGTCCACGGGAGAGCCGAGCCCGGCGAGGAGGCGGCCGAGGTCCCCGCCGCCCTCGGCGATCCCGTCGGTGACGAGCCAGGTGCGAGCGGGGGGGCCCTCGGGAGGGACGGCGTCGGGGAGGCTTTGCTCGGGCTTGAAGGCGGTGCCCTCCGCGGCGGCGAGGGCGAGCTTGTCGAGGCCGCCCAGGGGACGCGCGCGGTCCGACACGACGGACACGGTGACGTCGGCGCGGGACTCGATGGAGGATCTGTTCTTCTGAAGCCAGGAAACGGCCTGGGCGAGACGGGACGGGGACGCGGGCGCTTTGCCCTTCATCGTGTGGCCGGCGTCGAGGAGGATGTGCAGGCGGGGCTTCGCGAGCTGGCCCTGGCGGGCGAGGACCGAGGGGCGCAGGAAGGCGAGGGCGAGAGCGAGGGCGGAGAGCCCTCGGAGGACGAGCAGCGGGCGGCGGGCCGGGGAACGCCGGCAGTGGACATAGAACGCGCCGGCGAGGACGGCCGTGAACAGCCAGGGGAAAAGGCCGGGGGCGAAATCCAACCCGTAAGAGCTCATGGCGCGGCCGCCTTGAGCTTGTCGAGGATGGCGGCCTGGTGGACGGCGTCGGACTTGTAGGAACCCGTGAGGGAGTACATCACGACGTTGAGGGTCAGGCGGCGGGCGAGCTCGCGCTGGGGCTCGCCGCCGGGGACGCAGGCGCGCAGGGGCTTGCCGAGGGCGTCTTTCGCCCAGGCGCCGAGGGCGTCGTCGCGGGTGTAGAGGACGGCGACGCGGCCGCCCCAGTCGACGCCCTCGAGGGAGCCGTGGACGCGGACACGGCCCGCGGGGCCTCGGAGGAGGAAGAAGGTGCGGTAGATCACATGGTCGGGAGGGAGGGGCTTGAGCGAGGAGTCGGGGAGGATGCGGGGCAGTTCGCGGCGCAGCCAGCGGTCGAAGGAGCCGGGGGGGCCGCCGCCGGAGTCCTCCACCCAGAGGAAGCCGCCGCCGGAGATGAACTGGCGCAGACGGCGGAGCTCGTCGTCACGGAGTTCGGGCGGAGCCGAGGTGCCGGCCAGGTAAACGAAGGGGGAGGAGAAAAGGGCGGGGTCGCTCAGAGAAATCGTCCTGCGCGCGGGAGAGGTGCGCACGCTGGTGACCTCGCCGAGCCAGGCCGTGAGAAGATCGGGGGCGTCGGGGTAGGGGTCCCAGGTGTCTCCGAGCTGGAGCTGGGTCCACACAAAACGGTCCCCTTGTTGGGCTAGGGCACGCGATGGGAACGATGCCAGACAAATAAAAATAAATAAGGCCGTCGCCCCGCGCAACGGCAACGACAGGAGCATCTCGAAGACGAGCATCAGGACGGCCAGGCCGAGGAGCCAGGCGGACAGATCTTTTCCGTAAACGGAATCGAGGAACTCGTTCTCGAGGTTTTCCACGTCACTTGAGCGCCATGGTGGAGAACTCGCGGGAAGCAAGTCGCTCTCCCCGCGCGACGAATCCAGATTGGCGGCGAAGGTGACGGTGCGAACGCCATCCACGAACGTATATAAGCCAGGGACCGAAGCTTCCGGCAAAACGGCCCTTCGGCCGGAAACCGATAACGAAGTCCGACGGCCATCAGGCGAGATCACGCTGATCCGATCCGGCGCGGCTTCGCCGCGCGACCATTCGCGGATGATGGGGTCGCCCACCTTCACCTTCCGGGCTGCGTCGCGAGCCGAATCCGGAACGCTCAAGGCCAGACAGGCGCGGGCCCAGGGGATGAAGAACGGCTTCAATCCTAAATTCGTCCACGCCGCGTCGAGCGGCGTCGCCCACACGACCGCCCGTCCTCTTCCGACGCTTCCCGCCACGAGCACCGCCTCTCCCGAGACACCGCTCACCCACACCTCGGACCCGGGAGCGGGCTCGAGGAGGAACATACGGCGCACGCTCACCTTGGATAAATCCAAATCTCCCCAACCGGAAGTCGCTTCACCCTCGCGTATGACCTTTAACCCCGGCGCGGAGACCTCCACCGCCGTTCCGAGCCGCGCCGGAAGCCATGGGAATGCGGCGAGGTCGGCCTCGTTACCACGCACCCCCGGGATGAACACCACGCCGCCGCCGCGTCCGGCGAATGCCTCGAGCGCGGCCGAAAGCCCCGGCGCGGGTCGCGCCGCGTCGGCCATCATCACGGTCCCATATTTAGTCAGATCCGCTTCGTTCCAACGCGCGGCCTCCAGAAAATCCGCGTCGCGCCCCGCCAAGGTCTCCCGCCCGCCGCCGAACAGCTCCCGCAGGAACCACCCCGGCTTCCCCGCGCGGAAGAACTGCGGGTCGGAGTACAGCACCAGCACCCGCGGCGACGGCCGGTGCGCCATGGAGAAATACACCTGGTCGTCCTCGGCCAGGGCGCCCGGACGGGCGGCCACGCGGCCGGCCCAGGAGGGGGCGGCGCTGTCCTCGGCGGCGGGCAGGGCCAGAGCGGAGCGGGACTCGGCGCCGGCTGGGGCAGAGGCGGAGCCGGAGCCGGCGCGGCGGTCCCCGACCCACAGGTCGAGGGGCGTGGAGGCGGGGGCGCCGGCGGCGGCGAGGCGGACCTCGACGCGGGGGGCGCGCGCGCTCGAGTCGGGGGAGGGGCCGGCGGAGGAAAGCCAGGCGTTGGCCAGCGCGGGGAAGCGCAGGCCGATCACGGCGGCGCCCTCGGCGGGCGCGGGGGCCTTCTCGCGCAGGCCGTGCTCGGCCCCGTCGCCGAGGACGACGACGGCGCGCTTGCGCCCGCGCGGCGCCTCCTCCAGCGCCTTGCGCGCCGCGGCCAACGCGGCGGCGGCGTTCGTGCCGCGCCAGCCCGGGCGCGCGGCGGCCAAGGCCGCGTCGGCGGCGCGCGCGTCGCCCCAGGCGAGCGGGGCCTTGAGCGCCTCGTCGAAGGTCCCGACGGCCACGCGGTCGCCGGGCGCCAGGCGCTTGAGCAGGCGGCGCCCCGCCTCGCGGGCCGCGTCGAAGCGGACGGTGACGCCGTCGCGGGCGCGCGTGGAGTACGACGCGTCGAGCAGGAGCACGAGGTCGAGCCCCGCCGCGCCCGCCGCCGCGTCGCCGCGCCGCGCCGGGGCGGCGGCCGCCAGTATCAGCGCCGCGAGCAGGACGCAGCGCGCGGCCATGAGCAGCAGCTCGCGCAGGCGCGCCTTGGGCCGCGCCCGCGCGTCCACGGCCTTGAGCAAGGTCAGGTCGGAGAACGGCACGCGCCGCGCGGCGCGCCGCGACATGAGATGGATGACGACGGGCAGGGCCGCCAGCGGCAAAGCCCACAGCGCCGCCGGGAAGCCGAACCTCACCGCGTGAGCAGGCGCCCCAGCGCCGCCTCCCAGTGGCCCGTCGTCTCCGCGACCGCGTAGGCCAGGCCCGCGCGGCGCAAGGCGCCGGCGTACGCGTCGGCCTGACGCGCGAACGCGGCGCGGTAGGCCGGCGCCGCCTCCAGCGCGTCCACGAACAACGGCTCGCCGCCCTCGAGGCCCTCCATCAGGCACGGCCCCTCGTACGGGAACTCGCGCTCATCGGGGTCGAGGGTCCGCAGGACCAGGACCTCATGGCGCCGCGCGACCAAGGCCCGCACCGCCTTGAGCGCGCCCGCCGTATCGCCCATCAGGTCGCTGATCAGCACCACCATCCCGCGCCGCGGCAGTTCCTCGGCGGCGGCCTCGATGGCGCGGGCGAGGTCCGTCTCGCCCTGAGCCGAGGCCAAAGTCAGCGCCTCGTCGAACGCCCCGAGCTGGGCCGCGCCCGCTCGAGGGGGAAGGGCGAGCCTGGCCTCGGTGCCGAAGGTGACGAGCCCGGCCTCGTCGCCCTGCGCCAGCGCCAGCCACGCCACGGCGGCCGCCGCGCGCCGCCCCAGGTCGAGCTTGGATTGGCGCCCCGCGCCCGCGTAGGCCATCGAGCCGGAGGCATCGAGCAGGACGAAGACGGGGATGCGGTCCTCGGAGCGGAACTCGCGCACGTAGAAGCGGTCGAGGCGCGCGTACGCCTTCCAGTCGATGCTCCGCGACTCGTCGCCGTAGGAGTACGGCCTGTGCTGGGCGAAGTCGCGTGAGTGCCCGCGCGCGAGCGAGCGGTGCTTGCCCGGCGCGCCGGACAGGCCGGAGGCGCGCCGCGGGAACAGCCCTAGGCCCTTGAGGCGGGCCTGCGACTCGGGATCAAGCCACCGCATCTAACAGGCGCGCGATGAGGTCGTCCGCGAGCACGCCTTCGGCCTCGGCCTGATAGTTCAGCACCAATCGATGCCTCAGCACGGGCTTGGCCACGCGCACGAGGTCCTCCTTCGACGCGACGAGCCGCCCCTCGAGCAGGGCCCGCGCCTTGGCCCCCAGCACCAAGGCCTGCGACGCGCGGGGGGAGGCGCCCCACGACACCCACTGCTTGACGCCCTCTCCGGCCAGCGCGTCCTTGGGCCGCGTCGCCCGCACCAGGTTCACCGCCAGGTCCACCACCGGCCCCGGCACGGGCACGCGCCGCACCAGGTCCTGGAGGTCCAGCACCTCGGCGGCGGTCAGCACCGGCTTGAGGTCGGGCGCGGCGGCGCCGGTCGTCTCCGTGACGATGCGCCGCTCTTCCTCCAAGGTGGGGTAGCCCAGGAGCGACTGCAGGAAAAAGCGGTCGAGCTGGGCCTCAGGGAGGGGATAGGTCCCTTCCTGCTCGATGGGGTTTTGCGTGGCCATGACGAAGAACGGCCGCGGCAGCGCGAAGGTCTGCGATCCGGCCGTGACCTGGCCTTCCTGCATCGCCTGGAGCAAGGCGGCCTGGGTCTTGGGCGGCGTGCGGTTGATCTCGTCGGCCAGCACGAAGTTGGCGAACACGGGACCCTTCACGAAGCGCAGGGTGCGCGCGCGCGTGACCGGGTCCTCCTGCAGGATCTCGGTGCCCGTCACGTCGGAGGGCATCAGGTCGGGCGTGAACTGCACGCGCGAGCTCTGCAGGTCGAGTATGCGCGCCAGGCTCGTCACGAGCAAGGTCTTCGCCAATCCCGGCACGCCCTGGAGCAGGCAATGCCCCCGCGCGAACAGGGCGATGAGCACCTCCTCGACCGTCCCTTCCTGGCCGACGATCACGCGTCCAAGCTGATCGAGGATGGCCGCCCGCGCCTCGCGCAGCCGCGCCGCCTTCTTGACGTCGTCCTTGGACTCGCTCATGAGGGTAATCTACCTGTTTTTGCGCTTCAGGCTCCAGGTCACCAGCCCCGCCGCGGCCAGCGCCGCCAAGGCGGCGAACACCCCGAGCACGAGCTTGCGCGACGGCCCCTGCTTCTCGATCGGTATCTTCGGCGTGGAGGCCAGCAATCCCGGCACCGCCGTCGGCCCCGCCTTGAGCGCCGCCAAGGCCCCGACCATCAGCTCGTCGGCGGCCGGCCCGCGCCCGAACAATTGATAGCCCCAGTAGCCCCACGGCAGGTATCCCACCGAGAGCTTCTCCGCCGGCCCGCTCGCGGCCCACGAGTACACCGCGACGGGGCCCGCCGCCGTGGCCGCCGCCTTCACCGGCGCGATCTTGTCCGCCGCCACGCCCGCCGAGGTGGCCGTCAGCTCGCGCACGATGGCCGCCTGCTCCCCGGGCTTGGTCGCGTCCGCCTCGGCCAGCTTCTGGAACAGCACCTCGGAGCCCGCGCCCTGGATGACGAGCACGAAGCCCTTCGCCGTCTCCGAGTCGAGCAGCGACCGCGACCGCCGCCCTCCGCCCAGCGCCAGCTCCAGCTGTCCGTCGAGGCTGCGCGCCACGCCCGCGCTCTGCACCGCGCCCTCGATGCGCCCGATCTGGATGGACCCCAGGAGAGAATTGACCATCGCCTCCGGCGCCGCGCTCATCAGCACCGCCAGGTGCGGCGTGCCGCCCGCCCCGAACAAGGCGATGAGCACCCGGTCCTCGCCCGCCAGCTGGCCCTTGATCAACTGCGCCGTCAGGCCGTTGCGGAACACGCGCGTCTCCACGCGCCCGCTCGAGCGGTAATCCTTCCCGCTTCCCTCGCGCAGCCCGCCCAGGACGTCCTGCAGATAGCCGCGCGTCCCCGCGGGGTTGTCGAGCGGCGCCTTGGGCGCGCGCCGGACGATGAACGACGCCATCTCCGGACCCTTGAGCACGATGACGGCGTTGCGCACCTTCCCTTCGCTCAGCACATCCTTCCAGCCGGGAGGCGCCTCCAAGGTGGGGGACGCGGCGTGAGACAGCGCGGCGCTGAAAGCCAGGAAAAGCGAGGCGTAGATGGTATTTCTCATCGTGGGAATGAGTTTATCAACATCCGGGGGGAGCGGGGAACCTGTTCTTTTCCGATTTCGATCCTCTCGAGGAGGGTTTTGAGCACAATCGTGCTCAAAACCCCCGAGGGAGGAGTCAGCGACGCCCGACCGACCTGGTCGCCGGCACGGCCGCGATGACGAAGAACGAGGCGACTCCGGCGGACAGGTGCTTGAGGGTGTGGCCGCTCAACACAAAGGAAGAGAACACCTGACGGTCGTAGGTCTCGAGGACCTTCGCAAGAACATAAAAAGCGACGGCGACCATCAACAGGCGCCCATCGAGGAACTTCCGCGGGAACAGGAACAGGATCAACGGCATGAGCACCAACGGCAAGAATTGCACCAGGATGTAGGCCCTGAGATCGCCGGTCTCGCGCCAATACAAAGCGCTCGCGATGCCTAAAGCAACCAGCACCGGCAAGGTCTTGAAGGTCGTGACCCGTTCCTCCAACAACATCGCGAAAAGACCCATGAACGCGACCGTCATGGGCAGGCGGTCCCACAGAAGCGTCGCGTCGGAGGGGGACCGGTGATAGTAGGCCGAGCCGAGGCTCACCAGGAGCACTCCCACGCATAAGGTCGTGTACGCCGGGCGGTTCGTCGAGACCGTTCGTCGCAGACCGTACAGGCCGACGACCAAGAACAGGACATTCGACATCACATCAAAGAAATTCGGCAGCCCCAGCCAGGACCGCGCGTCGGCGAAGGCATGATACGCCTGATCCTGGAGGATGGGCGCGTGGAAGAAGGTCGCGACCACGGCGGCCGCGGCGATGACGCCCAGAGCCCCGTGCCTCATGCCAGCTTCAGGACGAACTCGTCGTACTTCTCGCCGGCGGCGTTGGAGAACTTGTCCTCGCCGATCACCGAAAACCCGTTCTTCTTCACGACCTGAAGGGACGCGGCGTTGTGCTTCGCCACCCGCGCGAACAAGGGGCGGAACTTGTATTCCTTCAGGAAGGTCTTCAGCGCCCTCGTGGCCACGCCCTGGCCCCAATGCTCGCGGGCGATCCAGTAGCCCACCTCGCGGTCGGGGCGCACGCGGACGAAGCACACGAGGTAGCCGGCCACCGCGCCGTCGAGCAGGATCATCTTCTTCTCGACGCCCGCATCCTTCAATATCTTGCGCCAGTGCTTCACGAAGTCCGGGCGGCTGCGGGGCACGAACCCGGCCAGGCGGTTGGCCTCCGGATCCGATTGCATCTTGTACAGCGCGGGGATGTCGGCGGCTTTCGCGTCGCGGAGCGTCAGCGACCCTCGCGCCACTGCGGCTCCTGCTCGGTGTTGTACTGGCGCCGCGCGACCTTCGCCACCTCGGGCTTCAGGTAATCGAACGCGGCCTTCATGTCCGCGCCTTTCTCCTTCAAGCCCTTGAGGAAGAAGTAGGTGAACAGGCCGTGGCCCTTCTCTTGATACGAGTTGCTGATCTGGTCGGCCGACGACGCGGCGATCACGGTGATCCCGGCCCCGGCCTCCGCGGTCTTCACAGAAACGAGGGGGCGCGCGCCTTTCGCCAGCACCGAGCGTCCGCCCGCGCCCGAGAAGCACGAGTCGAGCACGACGGTCACCTTCTTCGTCGGCAGCTTGCCGAGCGCGCTATACAGCTTCGCCAGCGGGTAGCCGGTCTCTTCCAGGTAGGTGGGATCGCCGTCGTAGGGGACCAGGAAGGCGTCGCCGGTCGTCGCGTTGGGCGAGCCGTGGCCGGAGAAGTACACCAGGACCTCGTCGTCCTTCTCGACACGGTTGGGCAGCCACTTGTCGAAGTACTTGTCGAAGTCGCTTTTCGCGGCGGCATCATTGCTCAATACGACCACGTTCTCCTCGGGGTAGCCGAGGACCGCCGTGGCGTACTTGCCCATGAGGTTGGCGTCGCCCGCGGCGAAGTCCGCGATGGGGAGCTTGGTGCGATAGCGCTCGATGCCGATGATGACGGCATGTCCCTTTCTCTTACCGCGCGGCGAGGGCACCTGGTCCACATCCGACCAGCCGGCCACGGGGGGAGCGGGTTCCTCCACCACGGGGCGCGCCACGGGCGCCTGGGCGATCGCGGCGGCGGGCCGGGCCTTGCCCAACTGCTCCCACGGGCGGTCCGCTTCCAGGACCTCGCCGAGCTTGCCGATGGCGTCGGTGAACGCGCCGCTCAGGGCCTGCTTGATGCCGTTGCCGGGGACGCCGCCGCCGCCGGCCGTGCCGATGCCGTGGCCGACGAGCTCGCCTTCCCACACGTCCACGTTGTTGGCGTCGCGCAAGGTCAGGGCGATGCGGATCTCGCCGTTCACGCGCACCATGAAGCCGGCGCCCCATTGGGCGTAGACCTTGGTGACCGTCGCTTTCAAAGTGGCTCCGGCGAGGTCCTTGCTCCGCGTCACGGGCCAGTTGACGCGTCCGAGCTCGGTGGCGAGGGCTTCGGTGACGGGTTCGGACCAGCGGACGCCGAGGGCGTAGCCGGTGGGGCCGCGGAATTCGCCGCCGCCGGATTCGTCGGAGACCTTGCCGAGCATGACGCGGGGGAGGCCGGCGGGGAGGCGGGCGCCGGGGGGGGTGGTGGGGAGGTAGGTGAAGGAGCCGGAGCCGGGGCGGGCGCCGGTCATGCTGGAGGACATGAGGCCGCCGCCGCCGGGTTGCTGGGCGGCGCAGGCGGGGAGGAGGAGGGGGGCGAGGGCGAGGATAGCGTAGGTGAGGAGTTTCATCTGGAGGCCTCTCTAGGAGCGGCGGCTAAGGCAATACTACGATATCGACAGTCGGAGTGTCCCCATCACGCTCGCAACCCTTCGCGCGCGGGATCGCATGGCTGGCGCGCCCGCAGGCCACCTTAGTCGAGCCAGTCATGAAACGTCTCATCACCATAAGACTGCGCGAAGTGGCTCAGCTCATAGATTTTCGCCAGCCTATAACTGTGCGCACACCACTTTACCGCCAACGCCGAAAGGTCATTCCCGCAACTCAAAGCCTCGGGCCGCTCAGGACCGCCGCCAAGCAACATCCCCGCGGTCATGCTCAAATCCTGGCACAAAGACATGCTTTCGAGCGAAAACGGATAACGCCGAAGGTTCTTCATATATGGCCTCGGCTCGCTCGTCGTTTTGGTGACAGCGTCGAAACACTTATATTTGATTTCCGTTTCCGCGAGCAAGCTCGTCACCTCCGCTGACGAGTAGAGCCCCCCATAACCGTTCTGCTTGACGCCTTTCTTGTGGACGAGAGCATCCAGGTCAGCGAGATTCTTTTTGAGAAAGAATCCTTCGTTAGCCACGACCGCGCCGATCAGGCTGGACGAACCTTTGTCGGAGATATAGTGCTTCACCAGCTTCGCATTCGTGGAAGGCTGCGATTCCGCCGTCGAGGAATTGAACGCGACCGAAAAAAGCAACATTACGCATACCACGGAAACTTTCTGCATGACGCCTCCGATGAATCGACGATTCAGACGAACGGATCACGACGGCCGCATGTTTTTCGTGCTGACTGGCATTCGGCTGACCAGTCCAACATCAGCCTATCACTATTCCGGAAAAGCCAGGACCAGCTTGCCGACGGTGTCGCCGGCCTCGAGCTCCCGGTGCGCGTCCGCGACGCGCTCGATAGGGAACTCCTTCACCGGCGCCTTCTTGAGCAGCCCCTTGTTCAGCCACCCCGCAATCGCATCGAACCCATCGCGAGCCAGCTCCGCCTTATCCGTGAGGAACACCACATTGAACCCCATCACCGCACGGTTCGTCGCCGTCATCTCCAGGGGGGAGAACCGCGGGATCCGCAGCCAGTTCCAAGCGAGCGACAGCGAAGACGGCCGTTTGCCCCGCGGGAACATCTCCGCGAACCCGTAGATCACCAACCGCCCGCCCAGCCTGAGCCTCTTGAACCCCGGCCGCGGCGTCGTCACGCCGTTCGCGTCGAAGATGGCGTCGAACCCCTCGGGAGCCGCCTTGTCGATGTCCTTCCAGAGCGAAGGCCCGCGCACGACGACCGCATCAGCCCCATACGCGCGAGCGACCGCCGCCTTGGAAGCGGACCCCACGACCGCGATCGTCCTGCACCCCGCCAGCTTCGCCTGCTGAAGGAGCGCGGTGCCCACCCCGCCCGCGGCGGAGTGCACCAGCAAGGTCTCACCAGAAGCGACCTTGGCCACCTGATGAAGCGCGTGGTACGCCGTGAAATGGACCGCGGGAACCCCCGCGCAATCGGCAAACGACCAATCCGGAGGCATCAACCGCAGACGCCCGGACATCACCACCTGAACCGAGGCGTAGCCCCCGAAGCGCGTGAACCCGAACACGCGATCCCCCGGCTTGAAGCCCCCGGCATGGTTGTCCACGACCCCCGCGAACTCAAACCCCGGAGTCAGAGGATACTTGCCACGAGCCGCCTCATACCACCCCTCACGAACGATCGTATCGGCGTAGTTGATCCCCGCGGCGCGCACCCTTACCCGCACCTGCCCAGGGAGAGGAACCGGATCCGCTTCCTCGACGAGAGTCAGCGCCTCATGCCCGCCCGGACGCTTCACCACCACTCTCTTCATGTCCCGGCATTAAAATATATAATCCCAACATGGGACAACAGGCAGGAATCAAGGAAATCCTCATCGCCGGCGGGCCGGTTCTTATATTCATGATCCTCCTGTCGATCTACTGCGTCGCCCTGATATGGGAACGCTATAAGTTCTTCAAGAGAACCACCGGCGGAGCCGTCGAGTTCCTCGCCAAGATACGCGCCGCCGCCGAGAACGGCAAGCTCCCCGACGCCGCGGCCTTAGCCAAGAGCCACAAAGGCCTCGCGTCGGCGGTCGTCATGGCCACCTTGAGCGGACCCACGAACCGGGACGAGCGCAAACGCGCCGCGGAGCGGGCCTCCCAGCGCGCCGTCGCCGAGCTCGAGAAAGGAATTTCCACCTTGGGCACCATCGCCTCCGTCGCTCCCTTCATAGGCCTCTTCGGAACCGTGCTCGGCGTCATGCGCGCGTTCAAGGACCTGGCCAGCGCGGCGGGCGCCGGCCCCGGCCTGGTCGCCGTCGGTATTTCCGAGGCGCTGATCTGCACCGCCGCGGGTCTGCTCGTCGCCATCCCCGCCGTCGCCGCCTTCAACCACTTCAACCAGAAGATCTCCCAGTTCGAGAGCGAGCTGAGGTGGATGATCGACGAAGTGCTCGACGGCCTCGCCGAGAGGGCGCACCGCTAGGATGCACGTCGAATCGAGCGGCCCCAAGCGCCGCCGCGTGTTCGCGGAAATGAACTTAGTGCCGTTGATCGATGTCTCACTGATCCTAGTGATCATCTTCATGGTTCTGACCCCCATCCTCGTCAATCACCAATTGACGGTGAAGCTGCCCAAGGCTTCCTCCGGGGCGCCCGCCGCCCAAGACTCGGCTATCACCATCCAGATCTCCAAGAACGGCGCCGTCACGATCGAAGGTGTGGCCGTGAAGTGGGAGAAGGTCGAGCGCGAGATGACCTTGCGCTTGTCCAAAGCGTCGGGCAAGACCGTGCTCGTCCAGGCCGACCGCCTGACGCCCGTGGAGAAGGTCGTGATGGTGCTCGACTTCGCGAAGAAGCTCGGCGTGAGCAAGCTCGGCATCGGAGTCACCCCGGACGCGTCATGACCGGCGCGCTGAAGCCGTATCTCGCGCGGTCGACGGGCCTGCATGTGGCGTTCATGGTCGCGGCGGCGTTCTACGCGCCGAGCGCCCTGAAGAAGGCCGACAAGGTGTACATGATCGATTTCGTCGGCGGCCCCACGGCTCTCCAGTCCGCCGGCCCGACGGCCGCGGCCAAGACCGAGCCCGAGGCCGCGCCCGCGCGCCCCACTCAACAGGCGGAAGATCCGGATTCGTTCGCCACGAAGAAGCACCGCGCCATCGCGTTGCCGCGCCCGAGTCTTTTGTCCGGCTGGACCGACCGGAAGGCGCCGCCGAAGCCGTCGTTGTCGGGGGGGACGGAGCCGGCGATGAGCCAGGGAGCGGGGGCCGCGTCGGGGATGCCCGGCGACGCCGCGGGCATCTCGACCGACCTGCCCAATTTTCCCTATCCCTGGTACATCACCCAGGTGCGCCAGATGCTGTGGGTGTCGTGGAAGAAAAGGATGCCCGCCGCGTCGGGCGAGGGGACCGTGGTGTTCGCCATCGTGCGCAACGGGGCGTTCGTGGACCTGAGGATGGAGTCGAGCTCGGGAGACGCGGCGTTCGACGAGGCGGCGATGGAGGCGGTGCAGGCGGCGTCGCCGTTCCCGGCGCTGCCGAGCGATTTCGCGGAGCCGTTCTTGAAGATCCACCTGACCTTGAAGTCGGAGGCGTCATGGCGCTGATCCGGGCTCTGATATTCGGCTTTCTGGCGTACGGGCTCCTCGTCGTGGGATACCCGGATTGGAAGGGGGAGATCTACCACATCGTGATGATCTCCGCGATCGCGGGCGGGGCGGTGGCGGTGTGGTTCCTGGACAAGATTTTGGACCTGGGCACCGGGACGGCGAAGGTCCTGCTTGAGCTGTCCTTCCCGATCGGGATCCTGCTGTTCGCCGGCTACACCATGCCGCAGAAGTCGGGCAAGCCCCCGCTGACGCAGTTCGCGCAGGGCGTGCGGCCCAACCGCGACACCGCGCGCAGGGGCTTCGACCGCCTGGGGGTCAACCCCAACGGCCCCGTGGCCTCGCGCGTCATCGGCCTGTTCCCGGCGCGCTGAGCTTAGCGCCGGCCCTTGTGCTTGCGCGCCGAGGGGCGCGGAGGCTTGGAGTCCCGGAGCGTGATGACGATGTTCCCGCTCGTGCGCCGGCGCAGCTCGTGCCACGCGTCGAACTGGTGGCGGGTCAGGCGGCCCTCGCGGATGGCCGCGACGATCTCCCGCCCGTCCACGGCGGCCTGACGCCGTCTGAGCTCCGGCTCGGTCACGGTCTTTCGGATCAACATAAGCCCTCCCTTATGATCGTCCCGCTGTCTTGAGGTCCACCCAGAACCGGCTGCCCCGCCCGGGCGAGGAGTCCACGCCGCAGGACCCGCCCATGCGCTCCGCCGCGCGGCGCACGATGGCCAGGCCGATGCCGGTGCCGGGATACTCGTCCTCCGTGTGCAGGCGCTGGAACACCTCGAAGATCCGGCTCTGGTAGACCGGGGCCACGCCGATGCCGTCGTCCTCCACGATGAAGCGCACCCAGCCCTCGCGCGGCTCGGCGCGCACGCGGACCCAGGGCGGCACGCCCGCGGGCGTGAACTTCAGGGCGTTGGAGACGAGGTTGGAGAAGATCAAGGACAGCGGCCCGGGGTCGCCCATCACGACGGGCAGGGACGGCGCCACGTCGACGTGGGCCTTCGTCGCGCGGATGAGCGGGCCGAGCTCGGCGACCACCTGGGCGAGGACCGGCGAGGGGGCGACCGGGACCGGCGTTATCTCGTCGAGGGTCAGGCGGCTGAACTGGAGGAGGTCGGCGATGAGGTGGTCCATGCGCAGGGCGGCGGCCATGATGCGGCCGGCGAAGCGCTTCGACTCGGGGTCGACGCGCTCCACGACGAACTCCGTGTAGCCGTGGATGTGGCGCAGGGGCGCGCGCAGGTCGTGGGCGATCGAGTAGGCGAAGGAGTGGAGGTCCTTGACCGTCTGCTCGAGGCGGCAGGTGCGCTCGGCGACGAGGCGCTCCAGGTTCTCGCTGATGGCGCGCGCCTCCCTCTCGGAGTGCTCGGCGTGGCGGCGCAGGAGGCGCTCCCGGCGGCGGCCGTAGAAGCGGTCGAGGGCGACGGCGACCTGGTTGGCGGCGGTCTCGAGGAAGGCCCGGTCCTCGCCGTCGAAGGCGGCGGCGGCCTCGAGTTGGAGCACGCCGAAGGCCTGCTGGCCGCGAAGGGAGAGGGGGATGACGAAGGGCTCGACGGGGGCTCCCGCCGCGACCGCCGGGCCGGGAAGGGGAGCGCGGTGACGCTCGAGGCCCGCCGTGGGCAGGCCGGTGACGCGCTCGAAGGCGGAGACGGCGCCGCGCTCGAGGGCGGCGAGGCGCTCGGGAAGGTCCGCCGCGGAGCGCCAGGCGAACAGGCGCGTGCGCGAGTCGCGGCTCTCGACCAGGACGGCGCTGCGCAGGGGGACGACCTCGGCGATGACGGCCAGCACGGCGGAGACCGTCGTCTCCACGCCCGTGATCGGGGACAGCAGCACCCACCCGATCTCGTACAGCGATTCGAGCCGCCGCGAGGCGGGCGGGAAGGTGCGCAGCGGAGGCTTGGCGTGCAGGGTCACGGAAGGATTGTAGGATGGCCCGCGCCGGGATGGTGCTGTGGAGGTGTAAACATAAAGCGACGGTTGGCCGCATGTGCTAGAATCTTGCGTCGGGAACCCCTTTCTGGAGAGGTGGGTGAGCGGCTGAAACCGACGGTTTGCTAATCCTAACACGCCTTTTTCGTCCCTCCGCAGTTCCGCTGCGTCCTACCGAGTGGAAATCAGTTTCTCGACGAGAAATCCCCCGATTTCTTAGCCGCCACCTTTTGCGAAGCGTTGCCGGGCTTTACCCGGTTTTGCCGAAAAGTGGTCACTTTTCTGGTCACTTCTTTGAACTCCGAATCGCTCGACCTTGACAGTCGGCGTTATTACTATTATAATAACACAGTACTAACGGAGGTCGTATGTTCAAATTCCTTACCAAGGTTGGGAACAGCGAGGCGGTCGTCATCGACAAGGCCATTCTTTCGCTTCTCAAGATCACGAAGAACACCCCTTTGGAGATCACTACCGATGGGAAGAATCTCGTCATCTCGCCGGTCTCCGATCCCAAGAAAGCCCAAGAAGTGAAGAAGGCCTTCCAGTCCGTCAAGAAACGGTTTGGGCGCGCGTTAAAGAATCTGGCGAGTTAAGTGTCGCCGAGATTTTTGACGCTCTCCGAAATCCTCGGATTCCACGAAGAACTGATTCGTGATTTTGGGGGAAGTCCCGGCATCCGGGACCTGGGCCTGGCGGAATCAGCTGTCGCCATGCCTCAGGCCGGGGCAGGGGGCGAATTCTTTCATGTGTTCCCTTTTGAGATGGCGGCAGCCTACGCCTACCACATCGCCCAGAATCATCCGTTCGTGGATGGGAACAAACGGACGGCGTTCGCGTCCGCCCTAACGTTTCTGGAGCTCAACGGATATCTAGTCATGGGAGGAGAGGACGCCCTGGAGGCTGCGACACGAAAAATCGCCTCCGGGAAACTCGACAAGAAGGGGTTCGCCGTACTCCTCGAAAAAACCTACAACGATCACAAGGGGACCTGAAATTTTAATGTGCCTGATAACCCCAAAGCAACAGACGGGGCCGACCAATCCCCGCCCGAACGCCTCTCCAAAAAAGAGTTCGCGAAGAAGATGCGTCGCGAAGCTTATTTGCGGATCAAGGAATTCCGCACGACTGATCCCCGTCAGATTGCCAGGATAGAAAATCCAAAGCAGAAAGACGCGATGCCTATCAGAAGTCCAAAGAGCGATGGGAGGCCGCACAGGCTGAACGCAAACGCACGCCGTAAACTTATCGAGGGAATACAGTGCGACAGGCTTTTCGGCATCGACTGGAATCTGCGTGTAGCGGCAAAGTGGTGACCGTTTGGCGAGAGGTAGTCGAGCTTCATCCAGTTGCTGAACGCGGGACTTGAATCTTAGAATCCAGCTCGCCAACGGGGCATCTGCAATAGCTACAACGGGTTAATTGCAATGATTCTGGCGGGCTGTTTGCACCGCCAGACTCTGCACGTCACATCTGCATGTCTTCACGCCTCCTTATTTGAGGACCAGATTGGAAAGGCCGTTTTTCTCGAAGGCCTCGGCGTAGCGTTCCTCGTGAGCCCGCAGGTTCTTGAAGTATTCTTCGAGGGACATCTTCGAGACGGCTTCGCGGCCGAATTGACGCTCAAGGTCGCGCGCCGATAAGCGGGACTCGAGCTTCTCCCAGAAATTCTCCTCGTCATATTCCTCGATATGCGGCTCCAGGACCGGCTCCATGTCTTTCTCCACGTAGGCTTCCAGTCCCGCATCCTTGGCGCGCGAATACACGAGTTCGCTCACATCCCGATACTCCTTGACGATGTCCGCGGGGTCGCGCAGGGAGTTGGCCAGCCAGTCGCCCATGTAAACGAGATTGACGAGAGCTTTGTATTGCTTCGGGGTCAAGGCGATTTCCATGATTTTCTCCGCGGCCGGGCCGGCCGGCTCTCCTCGAAATAATTCGGCGCGCAATCTCGCGATCCCGTAGACCGGACGGCCGTCCCGGCTTTGCCGCTCCTCGCTGTTCTCGAAGTCCTTGAGCAGTTCGTCCAAGAGAGGCCGCGTGGCGGGATCGGCGACGGCTTGACGCGGGGTCAGGCCTCTCAAGGCCGGCACGGGCAGGTCCGGCCAGCGGCGGTAATGCTCGTCCAGGTGTTTGCCGATGATTTGAGCCTCGAGCTCCTTGGGAAGAACATCTTTTTCCGGCCCCTCCGTCTTCGCGACCGGCGCCTTCAAAGGGGTTCGTCGGGAGATTTTGAGGCGGACCAAGGAGCCCAGGCGCTCCTCCAGAAGCGCCGTCAAGGCGTCCATCCTTTCTTGGGACAGGCAAAAAGAAAAAAGCTCGGTCGAGGTGAGGGTCAGAGTGCCCCGGATGCTGACGCCGGCGCCGGCGTCCCGCGGCGCCGGCCCATCGTGGAGCCAGTTGAACACGAGCCCGCCCGGCTTGTCGTTGGATTCTCCCGCCTTTGAGAAGTCGGCCATGTCCTCCAGGCGGCGCCGAACCTCCGCGCCATCCGTCACGTCGAACACAGCGTCGGTGGGGGTGACCAACTCCCGTGTCGAGGTGACCACGACCGGGCCGGGCTGTCGGGCGACCATCTCCTCGATAAAACAGTTGAGGTCGGCACCGGCAGCCTTCAAGTAGTCCGGCGCCGCGGCCTCCGGCTGACTTTCCCGCATCTCCGCGAGGCCGTCTCGGACGTAAGCGAGGATCTCGTCCTTGGCGCTTCGCGAGATGCCTATAAATCATGTCCCAGGTGTGAAGCTGGCGGGAGGCGTTTTTACTGTTGACGGCGTACTCCTCACCGGTCACCAGGTCCTTCAAGCGCAAGGCGGCGCCGGGGTCGACGGCCGAGACTTCGAAGAAGGACTTCCAATTCTTCAGCCAACCGGTCAGAAGAGCGAGTTCTTCGGCGGGCAGGGACCGGCCGCGGGCGTCGAGGAATAGATCGAGCAGAAAACGGCCTGAGGGCGGAAAGGGGAAATCATGGACGAAGTAGTCCATGAAATCCAAGAAGCGGCCATCCTTTTCCTCCGGCGCCCCCGCGATATTGGTTCCCCACCGCTCCTGCGCCTGAGCGATATATTTATGATTATGGTCGAGCGCCTGGACGAAATTCATGATTTTTCGCCGCAGGGACCCATCGACGTCGGGCAGCGCGCCCGAGGCTGACTCGGGGGGCAGGCAGCATTTTTTGTGTTTCCGGCCGCTCCCGCACGGGCAGGGAGCGTTGCGGGCGATGTCCATAGGGCTATTTTAGCTCAATTCCGGCTACGTCAGTCGTCGCGTCGCCGGGCCGCGGCTGATTTTACCGACTCGGACGCGGGACGCAGGTGTTGAGCAGGCGGCGGGCGAGTTCGGCAGCACGCACCGGTTCACTCTTTCAACTCAGTTTTGATATCGACGAGACCTTGCTCATCGACCGCGTAGCGGTATCCACACGCCAACTCGCCGCGCGTCCCCGCCGGCCCGCATCAAGCTGCGAAGCTTTCAAAAGAAGAGCTGGCCGCGCTCTTGAGCGAACTGCCGGACAGTAATACCTTCATATACAAACTTCTATAGGCAATTCTGTCCGCGTTCAATCTAGAACTGGTCACAAAAGTGGTCACTTTGACCTGAAACCCCTTTTGCGATTTTTCGATGAAAATCAGAAATCGCCTTGGGCTGCAGCATATATTTTCTTTAGGGAACCGCAAAAGCCAACGGTTTAGCGAACCGTCCATCCGTCGAGAAATCGCAATCGCCTCGCTTTTCGGCCGGAAAAAAGTTACGATGTCGAAAGCAGTTTTTTCCAATTTCTGGAGAGGTGGGTGAGCGGCTGAAACCGACGGTTTGCTAAACCGTTGTACGGCGTAAAGCTGTACCGAGGGTTCGAATCCCTCCCTCTCCGTGCCTTTTTTAATAGACGTTAAGGATGCACGGGTCTTAGCGCAGCTGGCGGGGACTCGTGCCGACTCCGAGTCCTTACATGAGGAGGCCGGGCCTCGGGAGAGGTCCGGCCTTCCTTTTTCAGAAGAGGAACATCGCCTTGACGCTGCCGCCGTCCCAGGCCTTGCCGGGCTTGTCGACGTCGAGGACGCCGCCCAAGGTGATCAGGCCGGCCGAGCCGAACTTGACCTCGAGGGAGGCGCCGAGCTTGGCCTCGCCCACGGACTCGTAGCGCTCGGAGGCGCCGCCGACCGGATGGCGGACCCGGTTCTCGCCCAGGGAGAAGGAGGGGGACAGCTCGCTCGTCAGGCGCGCGTTCAGGCTGCGGCGCCAGCGCAGGTAGGGCTGGATCTCCCAGCGCCGGTAGAGGGTCCCCGACGCCGGCATGCCAGGGATGTCGGTGCGCGCGGCGCGAAGAAGGAAGGCCGCGCCTGGCTCGAGCTCGTCGTCCGGCGACGGCCGCAGGCGCGCGGAGGCCGACGCCTCGTGCACCTTGCGACGGGCCTCCTCGGAGGTCCCCGTCCCGCCGGGAGCCACGGTGTTGATCTTCGCCTGCTCCTCATATGAGTAGCGCAATCTGGGGGCCCAGTTATCGTCCGAGCCGGCCTCGGCCCGGACGCGCGTGCGGCGGTAGAAGAAGGAGCGCCTCTCGTCGGGCACCAGCCGCCGCGTCGCCTCGTCGAGGTCGCCGGAAAGCCGCAGGCTCCAAGCCCCGAGCGGCGCCTTGAAGGAGACCTCGTCCGTGTAGGGCTTCAGCGAGTAGCTCTGCGTGGTGCTGCCGCGCCCGTTGAGGTTCCAGTCCACGGCCGCCCGGCGCGCCCGCGCTTCCCAGCCCCCGCGCCGCCAGCGCACGCCGGCGCCGATGTCCGCGTCTTCCTTGCGATAAGTGGGCTCGCCGAACACTTCGGCCGACCAGCCCGCGCCCAGGTCGTGCTCGAATTCGATCCAGTGGTGTATCTCTTGCCGGTCTTTGTCGGAGAGCTCCACGAACCGGAATCGGAACTCAAGCTTGGGTGTCAGGCGTCGCGTGAACAAGAGGGTCTGGTCCAGGTAGAGGTCGCAGCAATCAAGGGACGCGCCGTTAACGCGGTAACCACCCGTGGACGCGGCCCACGCGTCATCCCACGCCCTCGACCAAGCGAAGCTGTTGAGGTCGAGAAAATACTCTGAGTCGAATAAAGGTTCCGTGTCGGTGCGATCCATCAGGGATCGTGTAAATACCGCCTGACCCGGTATGGACATCAACATCAAAACGGCGGGAAATATAAACCGCTTCACGCCGTTATTATAGAATCTCATCGATGACCGCCGCCGAATTCTGGCCTTACTATGTGTCTCAGCATCTGAACCCGATCAATCGGCGTTTACACGCCGTGGGAACGACGTTGGGGATCGTTCTTGGCGCCGTGGCCCTCATAACGAGTACTCCATTCGTTGCCGTTCTAGCCGTTGCCGTCGCGTATGGGTGCGCCTGGGCCGGTCACTTTTTTTACGAAAAGAATCGACCGGCGACTTTTACTTATCCGTTGTTGTCGTTACGCGCCGACTTCCGCATGTATTGGCTGATCCTGCGCGGCGAGATGGACACCGAGATCCTTCTTCTTCTGAAAGACCTCAAGCGCCTGCGTCAGCCTTAAAGAACGCTTCGAGGTCGTCCAACCCGTTCAGCTTCTTACACGGCGGCAGGGACCGCAAGAACGTCTTCCCGTACCCCTTCTTGAGCACCCGCGAGTCCAGGCACACCACCGCCCCGCGGTCCGTTCCGGTGCGGATGAGTCGCCCGAACCCCTGCCTGAACTTCATCACCGCCCGCGGCAGCGACCAGTCCTTGAAGTAATCCCGCCCGTTCTCCTCGAGCCAGCGCCTGCGCGCCTCCTCGAGCGCCGACGAGACGTTGGGGAACGGCAGCTTGACCAGAACCACGCACGACAGAGCCTCGCCCGGCACGTCGATGCCCTGCCAGAAGGTGTCCACGCCGAGGAGGACCGCGTCGCCGGCGTCCTCGAACTCGCGCACCAGGGCCTCGTGGCCGGAGGCGCCCTGCGCCCACACCGGGCGGCCGGGGATCTTCTTGCGCAGGAGGCCGTGGACGCGCTTGAGCAGCTTCCAGGAGGAGAACAGGAGGAAGACCCCGCCCGGCACGCGCGCGACGATGTCGGCGCACATCTGCGTGACGGCGGCGGCGTGGGCCTCCTCGTCCTTGGGGTCGGGGACGCCCTCGACGGCCCAGAAGGCGGCCTGGGTGGAGTAGTCGTAGGGCGAGTCGAGGACCAGCTCGCGCGCCTCGGGCAGGCCGACGCGCGACTTGAAGTCCTTGAGGCCGTCGCCGATGGAGAGCGTGGCCGAGGTCAGTATGGCGGGGATGCCGCGGGAGAACAGGCCCTCGGCCAGGCGGCGGCCCACGTCGAGCGGGGCGGCGCGCAGCTCCGGGCCGGTGCGCGGCCAGGCCACCCAGCGGGCGGTCGCCGACGAGTCGGGCTTGAGCACGGCCATCAGGTCGTGGCCGAACTGCGCCACGCGCGCGTGGAGCATGCGCATCTCGGTCTCGTCGGGGCGGCCCTCGGCGGCGGCCGCGGCCTCGGCCAGCGCCTTGTCGAGGGCGAGGAGCTCGGGCGGCGGGGCGTCGGGCGTATGCTCGAGCAGCTTGCCCTGGTTCTCCTCGTCGGGGGCGTTCAGGCCGCTGCCGCGGGCGAGGTCCTCTAAAAAGCGGCCGAGCCCGGAGGCCGCCTCGTCGGCCAGGGCCGACAGCGACTCGTCGGCGTACAGCTTGGCGGCGACGCGCACCTCCTCGGTCAGGGCCACGGCGCGGCCGAGGCCCGCGGCCACGCCGTAGCGCGCGGACGCCGCGTCCTCCAGGTTGTGCGCCTCGTCGAGGATCATCGCGTCGGAGGGGGGCAGGCGCGCGCCCGAGAGCAGGAGTGCGTGGTTGACGACGAGGATGTGGGCGCGGTCGGCGCGCTCCCGGTCGCGCCGCCACAGGCAGCGGTCCCAGTACGGGCCGCCGGGGCCCATGCAGATGTCGGTGTCGCGCGCGACGCGGTCCCACAGGTTCTGCGGGATCAGCTCGGGCAGGTTCGAGCGGTGGCCGGTCTGCGCGTCGCGCGTCCACGCGTCGAGCCGGTCCAAGATGTCCTTGCCGGTCTCGGAGACGGTGTCGGGCCGCGCGCGCAGGCGCGCCAGGCGCTGGACGCACAGATAATTGTCCGCGCCCATGAGCATCGCGTAGCGCAAGGGAAGGCCGAGGGCCTCCAGCGCCTTCGCGGCCGTGGGCAGCTCGTGGTTGAGGAGCTGCTCCTGAAGAGCGCGAGTATGCGTGGACACGATCACGCGCCGGTCGCGCGTCACCGCCCACAGCGCCGCGGGCAGGAGGTACGCGAGGCTTTTCCCGACGCCGGTGCCCGCCTCCACGACGAGGTCCCCGCCGCGCTCGAGCGATTGCCACACCGCCCCGGCCATCGCTTCCTGGGGCGGGCGGGGCTCGTAGCCGGAACGGGCGCGCGCCAAAGCGCCTTCAGGCCCGAACAACGCGGCGAGGTCCATGCGCCATTGTAGTATTTCGCCCCGTTGGGGTCAGACCTCCCGTTGTTGCGAACTTGGGGTCTGACCCCGACAACGCAACAGCGGGAGGTCTGACCCCGCTTATCGCGAGGCGAGGCGGCGGACGAGGGGGGACTCGCCGGGCATGTTGGGGACGAGGTCCTTGAGGGCCTGCTCGGCGGCGCGGCGGGCGGCGAGGGCGGCGGAAAGGGAGGCCTGGGCGGCGGCGAGCTCGGCGTCGAAGGCGTCGGCCTTGGCCTCGGGGCGGGCCTCGAGCCTCTTGAGCTCCTCTTCGTAGAGGCGCAGGCGCGCGTCCTGGCCCTCGGCGCCGAGCTCGAGGAGGTAGCTCATCACGACGCGGTCGGTGGCCGCGCGGCGCGGGTCGGCGGAGAGGGTGCCGCCGTCCTCGCGGGCGCCGAGGCCGAGCTCGGCCAGGGCGGCGAGGAAGGCGGCGCGGCCGGTCTCGGTGCGGACATAGGCCTCGGCGTAATTGCCGGCGCGGCCGCGCACGGTCTCGAGCGTCTCGCGGCGGGCGCCGCCGCGGAAGGCGGAGAGGGCCTCGGCGCGGGAGGCCTCGCGGTCCTCCTGGGCCCAGCGAGCCTCGCGCATCAAAGCGCCGGAGCCGAAGATGAGGTTCAGGCGGCCGTCCACCGTGCTCGGGTCCTTGGAGTACTCGCCCTCGCCGGGGTTGAGGGCGCCGTCGTTGTCCACGACCGCGGGGAACTGGCTCGGGTCGAAGTAGCGCTGGACCGGGTCCGGGAGTATTCCGAGGACGTCGATGGCGTGGAGTAGGGTCCCGCCGGGGCCGCGGCGGACGGACGCCCCGCCCTCGCCGCGGCGCGCGTAGACGCCGCCGAGGTAGCCGTGCTGGTTCGGATCGCGCCCGGTGATCAGCTCGATCGGGATCTGCACGACCCCGCGAGGAAGCTCGAAGAGGAGGTCGGGCCACTGGCCGGGGGAGTAGGCCCATCGCCGGGCCGCGGCGGCGGCGCGGCGCGCGGAGGAGAGGCGGGCCTCCTCGAGCTCGCGGCCGAGGGTCACGGAGAAGCCGGTCTCCGGGTCGATCCAGCGCTTGGGCTTGGCCGTGGGGGCGTACTCCGCGTCGGTGTCCTTCCACACGCGGCCGGAGGCGTCCTCCACCCACCAGCCGCCGGCCTTGCGCGACAGGGACTCCTTGTCGTTGAAGACGCGGCGCACGCGGCCCTGCGCGTCGGTCTCGAGGGCCAGGGGCGCCTCGCCGAGCCAGGTCGCGGCGGTCCCGCCGAGCGCGATGGTCCTCGAGCCCACGCGGGCGGCGACGACCGTGCCGTCCTCGCCCAGGCCGACCGACAGGTCCGCGGTCTTGTGGAAGGTCCACTTGTGAGCGGGGTCCTTCGGGTCGCGGGCGGCGTCGGCGGCCTTCTTCATCTCGTCCTCGTCGAGGTACACGGCGGCGACCTCGCCGCCCTCGTCGAGGGCGAAGCCCCACGAGGAGAGCTTGAGCTTGAGCCAGCCGGCGCGGCGCGCGGACAGCGCCTGGGCCTTGGCCTCGGCGGCCAGGGCCAGCAGGCCGGCGCGGCCGAGCTCGGCGCGGCGGTAGGAGGCGGAGGCGCCCGAGGACTCCAGCGCCTCGAGCGAGGGATAGGCGGAGGGGTCGGGGGCGGGGCCGTCGACGCGCACGAGCGAGATCAGCTCCGACGGCGCACGAAGCCGTGCCGCGGGGACGGGGACGGCCTTGCGCAGGCCGGTGCGCGGGTCGGGGCGGGCCTCGAACCACAGCACGCGCCCCTCGCCCTCGAGGCGGCGCAGGTCGCCCAAGGTCAAGGACGAGCCGGCGGCGCCGCCGTCGAGCACGACCTCGGTGCTCGTCAGGGCCCGGTCGAGGGCCGCGCGGCGGGCGGCCTCGGCGCGGCGGGAGCGCGCCTGCGCGAGGCGCTCGCGGGCGGCGTCGTCGCCCTCGACGACCTCCGACCACCCCTGGCTCAGGGCCTCGTCGGCGGTCGCCGGCGCGCGGCCCACCCAGAGCTCGGGGGCGACGAAGCGCCGGCCGGCGAGGTCGCTGACGCGCCCCGCGGCCTCGAACTTGCGGACGTCCGCCGGGGAGGACCAGGTGACGCCGTCCTTGCTCCGCAGGGCGACGAGCGCGGGCAGGGCGTCCGTGCGGCCGATCCAGCGCGCCTTCATGCCGCGCAGGAAGGCGACGGTCTCCGAGGCGGGGGCGATCTCGCGCGTCTCGGAGGGGTCGAAGCGCAGGGCGAGCAGGCGGGATTCGCCGAGGGCGATCGCCGCCTCGAGGGTCAGGATACCGCGGCCGTACTGCAGGCGGTCGCGGCGCCGGGCGAGGCTGGCGCGCACGCCGAACAGGCCGTCGAGGGAGCGCGTCCAGGCGGCGTCGGCGGCCGCCTCGGGCAGCTCGAGCGTGCGGGCCAGCTCCGCGTCGAAGGCGTCGAGGGCGGAGACGTAGGCGTCGAGCGCCTTGTCCTTGAGCAGATGGTCGGTCGGCGAGCCGGAGCGCGACAGCCAGGCGGCCTGCGCCTCGCGGCGCAGGCGGGAGACCGTCGCGTCGAGCTCGATCAAGCGGCGCACGGGCTTGTCGAGGGCGGGCGGCGCCTTGACGGCGGACCAGTAGACCAAGGAGAGCTCGGCGTTCAAGGCGCCCTCGGTCGCGAGCACCGAGCCCTCGGCCTCGGCCGCGGCGCCGGCCTCCTGGCGCAGGAAGCCCATCAGGCCGGTCCACGACGAGCCGCGCGAGGGATCCGCGGCCTGCATCTCGGCGAGTATGCGCTCCAAGGTCCCCTCGATGAGGCGGCGGCGGCCCTGCAGGTCCACCTTCATCAGGCGCTCGAGGCGCTCGGCGGGGTCGTAGTCGTTGCTCTTGACCGCCGCCTCGTCGCGGGCGGCGATCCGGTAGCGCTCGACGAGCACGCGCAGCTCGGCGCGGATGGACTCCGGCGCGCCGGCGAGGAGCTCGTCGTTGCGGCGCTCGAAGTCGGCGTCGAGCAGACGGTCGGCCCACCAGGCGAGCAGGCGGGCGCGGGCGGTGCGCTCGGCGGGCTCCAGGGGATCGCGCCCGCCGTCGGCGGAGCGGGGGCGGGCGTAGACGGAGGGCGTGACGCCGAGGGCGGAGAGCTCGGCGGTGAGGCGGGCGAAGTCCTCGGCCAGGGCCTGGGTGCCGGCGACGAACTCGAACTGCGCGCGGGAGGTCTCGGCCTGGGCGTCGGCGATCTCGGAGACCGGGGAGAGCTTCAGGCGCACGCGCTCGACGGCGCCGAGCAGGTTGCGGCGGGCGGCGAGCTCGCGCAGCCGGAGCGCCGCGACGAGGCGCGTCTTCTCGGCGACGGAGGCCATCAGCGTATGAAGGAGGAGGGACAGGCTCTGCAGGCGCCGGGAATCCTCGAGCTCGCGGCGCAGGGCGTCGTCGATGACCTCGACCAGGCCGGCGCGCACGCGCTCGGGGTCCGGCGCCTCGAGGAAGGCGCCCTGCACCCACGAGCCGCGGAACAGGCCGATCGCGGCCAGCGGCGTGAAGCCGCGCGAGCTCATCTTCTCGGCGAGGAGGTCGGCGCGCAGCTGGGGCAGGCGGTCGCGTCCGGCGAGCTCCTCGGGAAGGCCCTGGGTGAACAAGGTCTTCTTGAGGAGGTCGAGGTCGAAGGCCTCGGCGTCGGCGACCTCGCGCGCCGCGGCGGAGGCGAGGTCTCCGTCGGCCGACGCGGGGAGCAGAGCGAGCAGGGCTTCGGGGGGCGTGCCGGGGGGAAGGCGCAGGAACGCCGCAGTCTCGGCGAGGTCGCGGGCCACGCGCGCGCGCGCCTCGGAGCCGATGCCCACGCCCTCGGACCAGCGCATCAGCGCCGCGTCGAAGCGCAGGCGCGCGAGCGCCATGTCGGCGCGGGCGCGGGCGGCGGCGGCCCCGGAGCGGCGGACCTCGTCGGCGCGCTCCTCGCGGAGCTTGGCCAGGGCCAGCATCGCCTCGGGCGGGGTGGACGGGCTGCGCAGGCGCGCCTCCATCCAGCCCTCGACGAAGCTCCGGCCGACGGGCTCCCCGCCCAAGGTCTGGCGGTGGTCGTAGAAGCGGATCGAGCCCATCGCGTCGAGCGGGGGCCCCGCCTCGAAGGCGCCCAGGTCGCGGGAGTCGAACTTCGGGGGTGTCTGGCGCAGGGCGGCCTCGCGCAGTCGGTCCTGGAGCTCGGCGTACGAGCCCGGGACGCTCGCGGCCTCCTCGGCCTGCGCGCCGCCCCAGACGGCGATCTGCGCGCGGACCATCGCCTCCTGGCGCTCGAGCTCGAGCGCCTGCGCGCGGGAGGCGGCGTCGCCGCGGCCGGCGAGCGCGGCGCGCGCGGCGCGGATGCTGGACAGCTCCGAGGAGAGGGCGGAGCGCATCGCGGGCAGGGCCTCGTCGAACGCCTCGAGGGCGCGCTCGGCGGCCAAGGTCCGCTCGCGGGCGATGGCGACGATCTCCGGGGAGGGCAGGCCGTCGCCGGACAGCGCCGCGATCAGGCGGCCGAGCGAGCGGCCGACCATCGAGATCGGGTCGAGGCGCAGGCGGTCCACGCGCAGGCCCTTGTCCACCGCGGCCTCGACCGAGCGCGCGATCTTCAGCCGCGACTCGAGCGCGTCGCGCGACGCCGCGGCGGGATTCAGCGCCGCGGAGCGGGCCGCGAGCGAGGCCAACGCGGTCTCCGCGTCCACGGTGAGCAGGAGCCGGGAGTCGAGCGGGCGGCCGAGCAGGTGGTTGGCGGCGACCTGGGACTCGCGCAAGCGCGCCGTCAGGTCGGACAGCTTGGCCCGGGCGGCCCTCAACTTTTCCGCGGCCCCGGGGCTGCCGTCCTGGGCGGCCATGAGGGCGGGGATCAATTCTCCTTCGTAGAGAGCGATCTGTTTGGCGGCATAGGAGGCCTCGAGCAGCGCCCGCGTCAGGTTGAGCGCCATGTCGGCGGCGGCCTTGTCCTGGAGGCGCGTGTACATGTCCGCCTCGGCGCCGCGGCGCCCCGCGTCGAGCTGGCGCAATTCCTCGGGGGCGAGCTCGATGCCGACGACGGGGAGCACCGCGAGGCCGGTGAGGCCGAAGGCGGGGATGAGGGCGACGCCCGCCGCCGTGATGTTCGCGCCGACCGAGAGGTCCACGTCCACCTTGCGGATGCGGCGGTCGGAGGCCTCGAGCAGCTCCCGGGCGGCCTGCGAGCGGCGGGCGAGGGCCTCCCAGGAGGCCGACTGGGCCACCGCCTGGTCGAAGGCCGCGTTCATGTCCTTGGGCTCGGCGCGCGTCTCGCCGGCGGGGCTCAGCGGCTGGCCCGCGGAGTCGAGGGAGGCCCAGGCGTCCTGGAGGGAACCCTCGATGCCGAAGGTCAGAGCGTCGGTCGCCGCGTCGAGCCAGCGGCGCGCGCGGGCGCGCAGCTCGGGCGCGCCTATGAGGGCGTTGCGGTACAGGCGGATGCCGTCGGAGAGCTCCAGGCGCGCCGCGGAGGCCGCCTCCTCGGCGCCGCGGGCGCGCTCGTTCCAACCGCGCGCGGAGATGCGCTCGGAGCGGGCGCGCAGGCGCGTGGACTTCAGGCGGGCGGCCATCTCGAGCAGGCTCGCCTGGGACTGGAGAATGAAGGACTCGTTGACCTTGCCCTTGGTCGGGTCGTAGATCGGCAGGCGCACGGTCACCGCGACGCCGAGGGCCTGGCTCGACATCAGGTCGGGGAGCTGGGCGCCGACGCCGATGGTGAACTTCTCGATCCAGGGGATCCAGTCGAGCACCGCGAGCGAGGCCTCAGGCACCTTCATCGAGGTGCGCGCGCGGGAGAACAGCGCACCGAGACGCTCGGGGGACGCCAGCGCGCGGGAGACCAGGCGCAGGACGCGGTCCAGGTCGTTGGGGTTGACGCCGTCGAAGGGCAGCGGCTCCTCGGGGCCGCGGCCGGTCAGGGCCGAGTAGCGCAAGGTCGCGCGGCGCAGGGCGTCCGTCGCCTCGATGACCCGGACCTCGGCCTCGGCGCGCAGGACCTGGTCGTCGGCGTGCGCCGCGAGGAACACCGCGAGGTGGCGGCGCCACTTGGCGAGCGCGATCTCCGCCAGGGCCGACTGCCAGGCCTTCGCGGTGTCGAGCAGTTGTTCCTCGAGATCGAGGCCGAGGGCGAACAGCGCGGCGCTGCGCGCCTCGACGAGCTCGCGCTGGCTCTTGCTCAAGGTCATCTCGGTCTGGGTGCCGACCTGGAAGCCGCCGCCTGTGGCGCGCTCCGCGGTGCCCGGGCCGACGGGGCCGGAGACGAAGCCGACCATCGCGCGCTGGCGGATGTTGTCGAGGAAGGCGCCGGACTTCTGCAAAGTCGCGACCTCGCGGGAGAGGCGGCCGATCTCGAGGACGATCAGGCGGCGGCCCGCGTCGGCGTCGAAGGCGCGGGCGAGCTCGGCCAGGGCCGGGTTGTTGGCCTCGTCGCGGGCGAAGAAGTCGGAGAGCGCGGCGTCGAACTCGGCCATCGTCTTGCCGCCGCGCAGGTCCTCGGCCGCCGCGCCGGTCACCGAGCGCCACAGCTCGCCCAAGGTGTAGGTGGACTCGAAGGAGACGGCGAGGCGGTCGTTGAGGCCGATGTAGCGGCTGCCGTAGGACAGCGCCAGCTCGGAGTTCTCGCCGGTGCGCTTGCGGACCTCGGCGAAGTAGGCGGCGCCCGAGCCGGCGAGCTTGCCCTGGGCGTTGATGGTCCAGCCGAGGTCCGGGATCTCGTAGGAGAGGCGGCCGTTGAAGGAGTCGATGCGCTCGCCGCGCTCGGCGCCGCCGCCGACGGAGAGCCGCGTCTCCCGGCCGCCGACGTCGAAGGTGAAGCCCTTGAGGATGGTCGCGCCCAGCGCCTGCTGGGTCAGCGGATCGGTGCCGCCGGTCTTCGAGTAATAGAACTCGAGGTTGAAGGTGTCTTTCTGGTCGAGGGCGGCGGCGAGGTCCACGCCGACGCCGAGCTTGGAGCGCGTGTACTCCCGGTCCTGGCCCCGGCCCTCGATCAGGAAGCTCTGGTCGAGCGTGGGGTCGTAGCCGGTGAAGTCGAGGTTGACCTCCTGGAGGAAACGGCGCGGGTCCTTGGCGAACAGCGCGGTCTGCTCGGCGCTCAGCGAAAGCACCTTGTTGAACTTGATCTTGGACTTGAGGTTGCCGCCGTAGTAGGACGGCTTGCCGCCGGAATCGTTGGCGGCGAAGTCCGCGAAGCCGGCCGCGCCGAAATACACCTTGCCGTCGGCGACCATCAGGGCGAAATCGTCGAAGACCATCATGCGGGCCTCGCGCGCCTGCGAGCCGACCGTCAGGTCCGGGGGGATGTCCTGGATGAACTTGTGGAAGGTGACGTCGAGGTAGTTGACCATGCGGTCGCTGTCGAGCGACTCGACGCGCACGGTCACGCCCTGGTCGCCGAACGGGGCGTTGCCGGCCGACGGGGGGCTGGCGAAGCGGTAGCCGACGACGCTGACGTTCTGGCCCCACAGCTTGAGCGCGTTGCCGAAGGTGACCTGCTGCGCGGTCTCCAGGCCCCCGGGGGTGGAGAACTCGCTCTGATAGACGAGGTAGAAGCCGTCGGTGCCCTCGCCGACCTCGACCATCTTGGTGCCGGGCAGGAGCTGGGAGAGGGCGCGCGGGTCCTTCAGGATCTGCTCGCGGATGGCGACGAGGTCGCGGGCGGCCGCGTCGGCGGAGAGCGCGCCGAAGAGCTGGGAGAGGAAGCGCTCGAACTGGGACTTGGGTATCACCATCGTCTGCGGGCCGCCCCGGTTCTCGGCGAGCCAGGCGGGGCCGGTGCGGCCGACGGCGGTCACGCGGGAGGCGAGCTCCGGGGAGAGGCGGCCGAGGTCCCCGACGGGCTCGAGCTCGCGATCGAGGGCGACGCGCTCCGCGCCGAGCGCCTTGAGCGTGTCGGCGACGGCTTTCGCGGCCCCGTCGCGGGCGCGCTCGGCGCGGCGGGCCTCGATGTTCGTCTCGAGGACGCCGCGCGTTTTATCCTGAATAGCCGAGATGTTCTGGGCGACGCGGGAGAGGGCGGACTCGTTGGGGTTGTCGAGCTGCTGGAGCCAGCCGACGACCGTCGTACGCTGTTCCTGGATCCCCTTGCGCGACTTCGCGAGCGCGTCGCGGAACTCGAGGGCGGCCTTGCGCTCGGCGTCGAGGGCTTCGTCGCCGGAGGAGTACACCTCGCCGAGCGTGTCGTAGTAGGTCTGCACGCGGCCGACGGTGCCGACGCCTTCCTGGCTCCACTGGGTCTTCTGGCCGAAGAGGTCGGCGCCTTCGCGGGCGACGACGGACAACGAGTCGAAGGCGGAGACCTTGCGGGCCAGGACGGCCTCGCCGCCGGTGAGGTCGCCGCCGACCCAGGCGAGGTCGGCGTCGAGGTCGGAGAGGCCGGCGTTCAGGCCGGCGGCGGCGCGGGCGAGGAAGGCTTCGAAGACCGGGATGCGGTCCTTGAGGTACGCGTCGGAGGTCGAGACGAGGGCGTCGGCGAAGAGGAAGCGGGCGAGGCTCTCCGCGTAGGAATCCCCGTTGACGGAAGCGGTGGTGGGGACGAGGCGCTTGATGGCTTCCAAACCAAGAAGGGCGATCTTCTGGTTTTGGGAGACGTCGAGAGGGGGCTGGGTGCCGGTGGGGATGCCGGAGCCGCCGCCGACGCCCAGCTCGGTTCCGCCTGAAGCGGCGAGGGCCGCGTCGGCGACCGCCTTTATGGCCGACGCCATGTTCTGGAGCGTCCGGGCGTCGGCCATAGAAGTAAGGCGCGGGCCGGTGGAGGGGGATTCGGGGTCGAGATCGGTGGGGAGCTTATACTTAACGGCGAACGAATGTTGATTCGACGTGAGACCGTCGAGCTGCGACAGAATATTGTTAACGGCAACGGCGGTGGCGTTCATTTTGACGGCCCTTCCACGGCGTTCCTCGCGGTAAACGGCGGCGCGACGGACCAGCGAATAGGGAACGGATTCGCCGTAAAGATCCTCCATCTCGGTGTTCGCGGGATCTTTACGGCGTCTCATGGAGTCTTGATAATCGACGACGATCTTTTTGTAGTCCTCGTATTGCTTGCGCACGGAGGCGATGCCGGCGCGGGCTGCGCCCGCGTCGTAGGCCTTGGCACCGTTGGATGCGAGACCCCAGGGTAAAGCTTTGCGTAACCCATCGGATATCTTCACGTACAGGTTCTTTTTTTCCTTATAAAGGGTGGCGTAACCGTCCTCATCGCCGTTCGGATCGCTCTGAGCGATCCGATCTCGCTGAAACGGGATCAAGGTCTTATCGAGAAGGTCCTGCAATTCGACGAGCATGGGCTTCATGGTCTCGTTCAGCAATGAACGTTTCCTATCGATGAGTGCCTGCCCCTGCGCGGCGGGCGCGCCGGCGTTGATGTAGGCTTCATCCGCCGATATGTCGTCGAGCATCGTCTGCATTCCCGCGACCGAGCGTTCGAAGGCGGCCTTGGCCTTCGGCAGCACGTCGCGGACGGGCTTCTCCAAGGCCTTCGCGGTCGCCTTGGCCTCGAGCCGGCGGATCGTCAGGTCGCCGAGGAAGGGGATGAGGCGAGACAAATCGATTTTTCTTGTCTTCGCATCGAACCCGGCGTCGGTGTCGGGGAAGGTCACGGCGTCGAGGCGGTCGAGGAGGTCGGGCAGGGCGGTGCGAAGGTCCTCCGCGCTCTTTCCTTTAAGACGCGGCAGGGCGGCGCCGGGGGCGCCCTTCTCGATCAGGGCCGAGAGCTCGTCGGCGGAGGCGGCGAGGGAGTCGCTGGCCGAGCCCAGGCGCTCCTCGAGGGCGAGCTGCTCGGCGCGCCAGGCGACGAGGGACTCCAGGCGCGTGCCGCCGAAGTCGTCGGCGACGCGGGTGGTCCCGCTCGGGTCCATCGCGCGGGTGACGGCGGCGAGCAAGGTCGCGTGCTCGTCGCGCTGGCCGCGCCAGAAGGCGCGGCGGCGCTCGAGCAAAGCGCGGGTCTGGGCGAGGGTCGGGTTCGACACGGCCTCCGACGGCACGCCCGGGACCGCGATGACGAGCACGCCGGCGAACTCGACCGGGGCGGAGCCGATGCGCGAGTCGGCCTCGGCGAGCTTGGCGCGGTAGCCGGCGACCTCGGCCGACTTGGCCTGGAGGTAGTCGAGGGAGAGGTCGGAGACGCCGGAGGGGTTCGACGAGCCGTGCTGCAGGCCCGCGACCAAGGTCGGGAGCAGGGCCAGGCGGCGGTCGTACTCGGCCGGCGCGTCGGCGCTGCGGCCGCGGTCGCGCGCGTCGATCGAGCTCAGCAGGCCCGACACCTCCGCGCGGAAGCGCGCCACCGCGGCCGACAGGCCGCCCAGGCGGACGGCGAGCGAGGCGAAGTCGTCGCGCTTCTTCGCGTCGTCGGCGGCCTGCGCCTCGGCCTCCTTCTTCCACTCCTCGGTCCGGCCGGCTTGCTGGCCCGCGCCGGCGGCGCCGCCCGCGTTGTCGGCGCGGCGCTTCTCGATGAGCTTGAGCTTGTCGTCGACGAGCGCCTCCATCTTGCCCAGCGCCGCGTCGGCCGAGTTCAGGAGGTTGAGGCTGTAGGAGAGGTCCATCACCATCGCCAGGCGCGCGAAGTTCTTGCGGAACTCGAGGGTGTCGCGGCCGTCGCGCCGCTCGCGCAGGGCCGCCGAGCGGGAGCGGTCGGCGACGGCGAGCATCGCCTCCGCGGCGTCGCGCAGGGCGATGTTGCCCTGCAGCTCCGCGTTCAGCGCCTCGACGCGGGCCAGGCGCGCGGCGACGGCGGCCTCCGCCGGGGTGCCCGCGAGGTCCGGCTTGACCGCCGGCGAGCCCGACGGCGAGGCCGCGATGTCGTCGAACATGCGGCGCAGGGCCTCGAGCGAGGCCCACTTCGACTCGCGGGAGTCCTCGGCGCCGGATCCCGTCTGGCCCTCGGGGAGCAGGGGGGCGACGCGATCGAGCAGGCGGTCGAGGCGCGCGATCTCGTCCGCGTCGGCGGCGCCGCCGGCCAGGTCCCCGCTCTGGCCCAGGCGCTCGCGCAGCTCGCGCTCGGAGAGGGCGGCGGAGAGCGGCGGGAGCTTGACGGGGTTCAGCGCGGCCGGCTGCGGGATGGCCCGGACGGCCCGGGGCTCGCCGAAGTCGGGCAGCGCGAGGGCCGCGACGCGGGCGGCGGCCTGGTCGTGGGCGGCGAGCGCCGCGCGCGGGTCCGGCGCCGAGGCGAGGCTCAGGCCGAGGGCGCGCGCGAGCTTGGGCAGGGCCGCGCGCGCCGCGCTCGCCGAGGCCCCATGACGGCGCGCCCACTCCCGCGCCGCCGCGCGGCCTTCCGCGGGGGCGGCGTCGACCGCGGCGGCGACCGCCCGGCGCAGGGCGTCCTCGCCGGGCTCGCCCTGGAGGAGCGCGGCCAGCGCGTCGAAGGCGGCCTGCGGGCCGGCCGGGGCGACGAGGCGGGGCGTCGCGGCGGGCACCAAGGACAGGACCGCCGGCGCGGGCGCCCAGCCGGAGGCGGTCACGGCGTCGCGCAGGGCCTCGGCGGGAGGAAGGGGGGAGGGAAGCGCGGCGGAGACGGCCCGGACCTTCGGGGCGACGGCGGCGAGGGCGGGGGAGGCGCCCTGGAGGACGAGCGCCAAGGAGAGGGCGCACGCCGTGAGCCGGCGCGTCGCCCCGGGACGGGATTCTCGGCGAGAGGGGTATCCCATTGGGCCTAAGCATAGGCTCCAAAGACCTACATCCACAAGGAGCCTGGGACCTATCCTAGCATGGGCCGTTCGGCCCAGTCAAGTGCCTGATGTTAAGTCCTCGTTCTCCGTCGGCGACTTAACCTTTAAAGCCTGGCACCATGTGTCGAAGGTGTTACTATCCCCGGACTTATCCACCTATTCACACGGGCCCTTCTCCCGTCTCGGAACGGCGCTCCGGAGGGGGCGCGCGCGGCGGCGCGGGCCGGAGGTCCTACGACGGCTTTCCGGTTCAAGTCCCGCCCGTAATAATGCTAAACTCCGGCCCGATGGAAACCCCTTCCGCCTCCGACTCGGTCGAGCGCCTCTGGAAGACGGCGCGCTACCTGCCGCAGACCGTGCGTCTGCTGGGGACGCGCTACCGGACGCTCTTCCTCGCCCACGCCCAGCGCTGCCGCCCGCGCGGGGACGCGGCCGTCGTGGCCGACGCCCTCGCGTTCGCGGATTTCCTCTCCAAGCAGGAGCGCGTCGGGCTGCTCGCCCCGGAGAGGACCGCGCTGCGCCGCGACGAGCGCGCCCTGCGCCGCCGCTTCCGCCTGCGCCGCGACGGCGACGCCGTCGAGGCGATCGAGAAGTGGAAGATCCTGCAGTGGCTCAGGCTCTGAGATGCCCGTCGCGACGCGGAAAGGTTCCGCGCAGATAAAAAAAGTCGAGGAGCCCGCCGACACCGAGCGGGACCACGGCTGGAACGTCGTCCTCTTCAACTGCGACTGCCACACGTTCGACCAGGTGGAGGGGATACTCCTCAAGGCCGTGCGCTGCTCCCTCTCCCAGGCCCGCGCCTTCTCCTGGGAGGTGCACTCGAAGGGCTCCGCCGTCGTCTACCAGGGCGCCCTCGAGCGCTGCGAGGCCGTCGCCGACGTCATCGCCTCCATCGGCCTCCAGGTCAAGATCTCCCAATAAAGGCGCCGGGGTCAGACCTCCCGTTGTTGCGTTGTTCCATCTGGAAATTCGGATTCGAACAACGCAACAACGGGAGGTCTGACCCCATCTCAGCGACAGCGGGAGGTCCGACCCGTTTTTTGCTAGATTATAGGGAATGAAGGCGAGCGAGGCGTCGTTGAAGCTGCCGCACCGGCCGCTGGGCAAGACCGGGCTGTCGATCTCCGAGATCGGGTTCGGGGGCTGGGGCATCGGCAAGTCCATGTGGGGGCCGACGGACGACCATGAGTCCATGTCCGCCCTGCACGCCGCCCTCGACGCGGGCCTCGACTACTTCGACACGGCGTACGCCTACGGCCACGGCCACTCCGAGCGGCTGATCGCGCGCCTCTTCAAGGAAGCGGGACGCCGCGCCGTCGTCTCCACCAAGGTGCCGCCGAAGAACATGGAGTGGCCCGGCCATCCGCGCGCGAAGCTGGCGCTGGTGTTCCCTCCGGACTGGGTGCGCCTCAGCGTCGAGCGCTCCCTGCGCAACCTCGCCACGGACTCCCTCGACATCTACCAGTTCCACGTCTGGCACGATTCCTGGCTGAAGGACCCGATGTGGCCCGCCCTCGCCTCGGAGATGGAGAAGCTCAAGGCCGAGGGGAAGGTCCGCTCCTGGGGCGTCTCGATCAACAACGACGACCCCGAGTCCGCGATCGAGCTCGTCTCGACCGGCCTCGTCGGCGTCGTGCAGGTCCTCTTCAACATGTTCGACCAGCGCGCGGCCGACAGGCTCCTGCCCCTGTGCCGGGAAAAGGGCGTCGGCGTGATCGTCCGCTGCCCGTTCGACGAGGGCAGCCTGACCGGGATGCTGACGCCGGAGACCCGCTTCGCGCCCGAGGACTTCCGCTCGCATTACTTCGGGGGGGAGCGACTGGCGGAGACCTGCCGGCGCGCCGACCAGCTCGCGCGCGTCGTCATCGGCCCCAAGGCGGAGACGCTCGCGGCGGCCGCGCTCAAGTACTGCCTGAGCTTCGACTCGGTCACGACCGTGATCCCGGGCATGCGCCGCGTCTCCCACGTCACCTTCAACGCCCGGGCCTGCGACGGCCGGTACTTCGACGCGGCCGAGCTCGCCGCCATCGCCAAGCACCGCTGGGTCCGCGACTTCTACCTTTAGTTAGCCTTGAATTTGTAACACGTTCCCGGTACTCTCCTCTTGTTGAAGCCCTCACTTTGGATCGCGACGGCCGCCGCGGCCCTCGCCTTGATCGCGCCGCCCGTGCTGGCGGCGGACAAAGGCGCGGCCCGCCGTCTGCTGATCGAGGGCGACGCGCTGTACCGGCGCGGAGACTTCAAGGACGCGATGCGCTCCGTCAACGAGGCGCTGCTGGCCGACGCGCGCAACGGAGACGCCTACGAGCTGCGCGCGCGGCTGTGGCACGCGGCCGGCGACCTGACGCGGCAGAAGGCGGACGCGACGAAGGCGCTCGAGCTTCTCGGCGTCGGGACCGGCTCGCTGGCGGTCGACGAGCTCGTCGCGCAGGGCGGGGCGCAGCTGCTGCTCGGCCGCGTCGACAAGGCCCTGGAGAGCTTCAACGCCGCGCTGAAGGCCGACCAGAAGACGCCGAAGGCGCTGTACGCCCGCTCCCGGGTGTGGCGCGAGAAGGCGGACTGGGCGAAGTGCCTGGCCGATCTGAACGACGCGCTCAAGCTCGAGCCCAAGACGGCGCTGTGGCTGTTCTCCCGGGGACGCACCTGGTACGACAAGGGCGACGACGCGAAGGCGGTGGCGGACCTGACCGCGGCCCTGCGCTCCAACAAGAATTTCACGATGGCGTTCGCGCTCGTCGGCTCGGCGATGGCCCGCCAGGGCGACCTCAAGCGCGCGGCGAAGGCCTACGACCGCGCGATCGCGATCGACCCCGAATACTCCTACGCGTACCTCGGCCGGGCCGCGCTGAAGCTGCGCAAGGGCGACGAGCCCGGCGCGCTGAAGGATTTCGAGGAGGCCGTCCGGGCCGACGCGCAGGACTACGCGCCCTACTTCAACCGCGGCGAGCTGCACTGGCGCGGCGGGCGCCGCGAGCAGGCGCTCTCCGACTACCATAACGCGATGACCTCGGCGAAGCTCACGCCCGAGGCCGCGGTCGCGATCGGCGACCGCTACCAGTCGCTGCAGCTCTGGAAGGACGCCGTCGCCGCCTACGGGCGCGCCTTCGACCTCGGCTCCGGCGTCCCGGCGCTGACCCGCCGCGCGCGCGTCTTCGAGGCGGACAAGGACCTCAAGAAGGCGCTCGCCGACCTCGACGCGGCCGTCAAGCTCGAGCCGGAGAACGCCCAGGTGATCGCCGCGCGCGGGGGCCTGCTCGCGCGCATGGGCCAGGACGGGCCCGCGCTGCAGGACCTCACCCGCGCCGTGCGGCTCGACCCGGTCGACCCCGAGATCCTGGTCGCCCGCGCGAGCTTTTACGCCCGCGTCGACAAGCCGTCCCTGGCCCTCGAGGACTTCACCAAGGCGATCGCGTCCGACGGCAAGCACGCCGAGGCCTACAACGGCCGCGGCGCGCTGTACGCCAACTCCCTCAAGGAGCCCGAGAAGGCCCTGCAGGACGTGATGAAGGCCGTCGCGCTCAAGCCGCGCGAGCCCGGCTACCACTACAACCTCGGCTCCCTGCGCCTGCGCAACCGCCTGTACCTGAAGGCGATCGACTCGTTCAACACCGCGCTGGCGCTGAAGGGGCCCGCGGCGAGGATACTCGAGCGCCGCGCCGACGCCGAGTTCCAGATCGGGGACCACTCCGGCGCCATGCGCGACATCGAGGCCGCCCTCGAGAAGGACCCGCGCAACGCCTCGATCTACGACACGCTGGGCCACATCCGGCTGCGCCAGCGCGACTACGAGCAGGCCGTGCGCGACCTCAGCCAGGCGCTGCAGCTCGACGCCAAGCTCGCGGGCGCCTACCAGCACCGCGGCCTCGCCTACGCCTCGCTCGGCCAGATGAAGGCGGCCCAGGCCGACTTCAGGAAGTCCCTGGAGCTCGAGCCCCGCTCCAAGGACACCTGGACCTACCTCTGCCAGGCGCGCCGCCTCGCCAAGGACCCGCGGGAGGCGCTCAAGGCCTGCGAGCGCGCCATCGAGATCGACAGCCAGCACGGCCCCGCCTACCTGCAGCGCGCGCTCGCCAAGTTCGCGCTGAAGCAGTACCCGCGCGTGATCGAGGACATCGACACCGCCTGGGCGCTCGGCACGCGCCGCGCCGAGGGCCTGATCGCGAAATCCATCTCCCACGCCGCCGCGCGCCAGTACAAGGAGGCGCACCGCACCTACCTCCAGGCGGTCGGCATGGACCCCTACGTCCGCAGCCCCTACATCGGGTTCTCGGCCGGGCACCCGGAGGGGGACGACTTCCTCTCCGCGATCGTCGACCTCGACGCCCAGATGATCAAGGACCTCGGCGACCCGTACGTGTTCATCCTGCGCGCCGACTCCCTCCACAACTCCGAGCAGTTCGACAAGGCCGTGCTCGAGTACACGAAGGCGATGGAGATCGACGGCTCGATCGCCGACGCCTACGTGGGCCGCGGCGTCGCGCTGACCGCGCAGGACGCCCTCGAGGCGGCCCAGCAGGACCTGGTGCGCGCCCTCGAGCTCGAGCCCAACGACGCGGGCGCGCGCGTGAAGCTGGCGATCGTGCTGACGATGCGCCGCAACTACCGCGCCGCCATCGGCGAACTGGGGAAAGCCCTGCAGGCGGACCCCAAGAACGCCGAGGCCTACCTGCGCGCCGGCAACGTCCACTACTTCCTCAAGGATTACCCGAAGGCCCTCGAGAACTACGCGCTGGCGGTGAAGAGCGACCCGCTCGACCCGAACGCGCTCAACGGCCTCGGCCTCGGCTACTTCGCGCTGAAGCGCCAGGACGAGGCGCTCGAGGCCTTCTCGCGCGCGATCGCGACGAACTCGCTGATCGACCGCTTCTACCGCAACCGCGCCTCGGTGTGGACCGCCTCGCAGAAGTTCGGCAACGCCGCGGGCGATTTCAAGACCGCGAGCATGGTCAACACCGACCCCACCGTCATCGACGAGTACAAGCGGCTCATAGAGGAAAGCGAGAGCCGCTCCGCCAAGGGCAAGTCGTCGTAGCCGCGTCACAAAAGCGGCGCAACTCCGACATTTGGTAATATCCCCGGAGTGCACGACATCTCCGAGCTGTTCGGCAAAGGGCGCCCGCTCTTCTCGTTCGAGTTCTTCCTGCCCAAGGCGCCGGAGGACATCGACAAGTTCATCGCCGACGTCAAGGAGCTCAAGGGCCTCGACCCCGACTACGTCTCCCTGACCTACGGCGCGGGCGGGTCCGGACGGGACCGCACCGTCGAGGCCGCGGGCCGCATCCAGAACGAGACGGGCCTGACGACGGCGTGCCACCTGACCTGCATCGCGCACACGCGCGCCGAGATCACCGCCGTGCTCGGCCGGCTGGAGGCCCTCGGCATCCGCCACCTCGTCGCGCTGCGCGGGGACGCCCCGAAGGACCACCCGGTGGCGCCGCCCGGCGAGCGGGACTTCGGCTATGCCTCCGACCTCGTCGCCTTCGTCCGGAAGCGGGGGGGCTTCAAGATGGCCGTCGCCGGCTACCCCGAGACCCACCCCGAGGCGAAGTCGCCCGAGGACGACGTCGCCCGCTTCGCCCGGAAATGCGGCGAGGGCGCGGACTGGGCGTTGACCCAGCTCTTCTTCGACAACAAGGACTACTTCTCCTTCGTCGCGCGCGCGCGCGCGGCCGGGGTGACCGCGCCGATCGTGCCCGGCATCATGCCGGTCACCGCGTACTCCCAGCTCAAGCGGTTCCAGTCGATGTGCGGCGCGAAGATCCCGCACGAGCTCGAGGAGCGCATGGCCAGGGTCCAGGCCGACGCGCCGGCGGTCCTGCGCGAGGGCGTCGAGTGGGGCGCGCGGCAGTGCCGCGAGCTGCTCGACGGCGGCGCGCCGGGCATCCACTTCTACACGCTCAACCGCTCGCACTCGACCTCCGAGATCCTGGCGCGGCTCCGGCGCCGATGAGCCGGGCCGGCCTCGCGGCGGCCGCGCTCCTGATCGCACAGGGCGCCGCCGCGCACGACTGGCCGGGCTACCCGTCCGAGGAGCCAGTCGGGCCGGTCTCGGAGATCCGCGTCGAGCGCGTCAACGTGTTCGACCCGACGGTCCCGGGCGAGGACTGGTGGCCCTTCCGGGCCGCCAACAAGATCCACTACCCGACGCGCGAGTCCGTCATCCGCCGCGAGCTCCTGTTCGCGCCCGGAGAGGTCTGGGACCCGCTGCTGGTCATCCAGTCCGAACGCAACCTGCGCGCGAACGGCTCCTTCCGGCGCGTGGACATCATCCCGGTCAAGCGGCCCGGCGGGGAGGTCGACGCGGTCGTGCGCACGCAGGACAGCTGGACCACGAACCCGCGCTTCGCGGCGGGCACCGAAGGCGGCGAGAGCTTCTTCGGCCTCGGCCTCGAGGAAGGCAACATCCTCGGCTACGGCAAGAGCCTCGCCTTCGACTACGGCCGCACCGGGAACAAGACCGCGAGCTCCTACAGCTACGGCGACCCCCGCTTCATGGGCACCCGCATGGCGCTCAGCGGAACCTACTCGCGCGGCAACGTCGGGGACTCCGGCGCCGCGTCGCTGACGAGCCCCTTCTACTCGCTCGACTCCCCGCGCGCCTCGGCCGTCTCCTGGCGGCGCTCGGTGGCGGAGCAGACGATGTACCGGGACGGGGAGGAGTTCACCGAGTTCCGGGTGAAGCGCCGCGTCGTCCAGGGCTCGCTCGGCCGGCGGCTCGACGCGGACCAGATCTTCGTCCAGCGCGTCGAGGGCGGCTGGTACAGCGACCGCGCGCAGTACGAGAACATGGACGGGGTCGTCCCGGGGACCGTGCGCGGCACCTTGCCGGACAACCGCGAGCTGTCGGGCCCGACGATCGGCTACTCGTGGGTCCAGCCCGACTACATCAAGGAGAGCTACATCGACCGGATGGAGCGCGTCGAGGACTTCAACCTCGGCAACGAGCTCTCCGCCCGGGCCGGCTTCATGTCCGCCAAGACGGGCTCCGACCGCGACCGCGTCATCTTCACCGCCTCGAACCAGCAGGGCGTGGGCTTCGCGCCGGGCCGCTTCGCGATCGGACGGGTGGCCCTGTCCGGACGGACCGTCGCCGGGCGGTGGGAGAACTCGCTGGCGAACGCCGACCTCAACTTCTTCTGGAAGACGAACTGGCGCGGGGACCACACCTTGATCGGACACCTCGAGGGCGCGTTCGGGAAGTTCCTCGACCGGGACAGCGCGGTCGCGCTCGGGGGCAGCACCGGCCTGCGCGGCTACAAGAACAACAGCTTCGTCGGCGGCCAGGCCGTGCTCGTGAACTTCGAGGACCGGTTCTTCTTCCCCGGGGAGTTCTTCCACCTCGTGCGCCTGGGCGCGGCCGTCTTCGTGGACAGCGGCGTCATCGGACGCGAGGGCGTCGACCTCACCTTGCGGGACATCAAGTCCGACGTCGGACTGGGCCTGCGCGCGGCCTCCACGCGCTCCCGCAGCGGCGGCGTGGGCCGCATCGACGTCGCCTACGCGCTCAACCGCGGCCCGGGCGGCGGCTCCCGCTGGGTCATCTCGATCAAGGGCGGGCAGGCCTTCAACCTGTTCAACAGCGCCGCCCGGGGCGTCGACCCCAGCCCGCCGTCGCGGCTGAATTAGCGTTGATTTTGCTACGATAAGGGTCCCCATATGAGGAATAAGCTGCTCCTCGCGGCCGTCTGCCTCGCCTCCACGGCCTGCGGCTCCATCGACCGCTACGCCGTGCGCACGACCGCCTCCATGCTCGAGCGCGGCCGCAAGGCCGCTTTGGAGGAGCCCGACTACCAGCTCGGCCGCGACGCCGTGGCCTCCCAGCTCAAGCTCATCGAGGCGATGCTCGTCACCGACCCCGGCAACATCGCCCTGCGCCGCCTCGTCGCCGAGGGCTTCGGCGGATACGCCTTCCTGTTCGTCGAGGACGCCGAACCCGACCGGGCGAAGGGGCTGTACCTGCGCGGGCGCGACCACGCGCTGGCCGCACTCGGGCAGAAGTCCGTGTTCCGGGGCCTCAAGGACAAGAGCATCGAGGACTTCGAGAAGGCGCTGAAGTGGGCGAAGAAGGAGGACGTGCCCGACCTGTTCTGGGCCGGCTTCGGCTGGGGAGGCTTCGTCAACCTGTCCAAGGACGACTCCGCCGCGCTGGCCGACCTTCCCAAGGTCGTCCTGCTGATGAAGCGCGTCTACGAGCTCGACCCGGCCTTCCACTTCGGCGGCGCCGACCTGTTCTTCGGCGTCTACTACGCCTCCCGGCCGCCGATGCTCGGCGGCGACACGGCCAAGGCCAAGACCCATTTCGAATGGGCGCACAAGATCACGCGCGGCAACTACCTGATGACGCACGTCCTCAACGCGCGCTGGTACGCGGTGGCGACCCAGGACCGCGAACTGTTCAAGCAGCTCCTGACCAAGGTCCTCGAGTCGCCCGCGGGCGCGCTGCCCGACGCCCGGCTCACCGACGAGGCCGCGAAGAAGAAGGCCGCTCAGCTACTGGAGAAGATCGATTATTTCTTTTAGATCCCTGGCGTTGACCCTCGTCCTCGCGGCGCCCGCGGCGGCGCAGACCACCGCGATCAAGTTCGCGACGCTCGCGCCGGACGGCTCCACCTGGATGAAGGTCCTCACCGAGCTGTCGAAGGACCTCGAGAAGGAGACCGGCGGCAAGCTCAAGTTCAAGTTCTACGCCGGCGGCGTCTCCGGCGACGAGAAGGACGTGGTCAAGAAGATCCGCATCGGCCAGCTGCACGCCGCGGGCTTCACCGGCGTGGGCCTGGGAGACATCGCCCCCGAGACGCGCCTGCTCGACGCCCCCTGGCTGTTCCGCTCCCGCTCCGAGCTCGAGACCGTGCGCGCCAAGTTCTCCAAGGAGCTCAACGCCGCCGTCGAGAAGGGCGGCTTCGTCCTGCTCGGCTGGACCGACCTCGGCTCGGTGTACGTGTTCAGCAAGAACCCCATCGGCTCTCCCGAGGACATGAAGAAGGAGAAGATGTGGGTGTGGGAAGGAGACCCCATCGCGCAGGCCGCCTACAAGGCGCTCGGCGTCAACCCCGTGCCGCTGTCCATCGTGGACGTCATGCAGTCGCTGCAGACGGGCATGATCAACGGCGTGTACGGTCCGCCGCTGGGCGTCGTCGCGCTGCAGTGGCACTCGAAGGTCAAGCACATCTACCCGGTGCCGATCGCGGAGTCCACGGGCGCGGTGCTCGTCTCCAAGAAGTTCTTCGACGCGCTGCCCGCCGACCAGAGGAAGACCCTGACCGACCTCTCGGCGAAGCACCTCAAGCATCTCAACGACCTCACCAACGCCGAGAACGACAAGGCCCTCGAGGCGCTGAAGAAGCAGGGCCTGGACCTCGCCGAGGACCCCGGCCCCGCGACACGCCGCCGGTACGAGGAGCTCGGCGCCGGCGCGCGCAAGGAGCTCGCCGGCAAGCTGTTCTCCGCGGAGCTGATCGGGAAGTTCGAGAAGGAGCTCGCCGCCCTCCGTGCGCGATCAGCTAAGAAGAGCTGAGGCGAGCCTCGTGGCCGTCGAGGGCGCCATCCTGGTGGCGTTACTCGCGGTCATGGTGACCCTGGCCTTCATGCAGGTCATCCTCCGCCATTTCGGCCTCGGCCTTCTCTGGGGGGAAACGGTCCTCAAGCATCTGGTCCTCTGGACCGGCTTCCTCGGCGCCGCGCTCGCCGCCGCGCACGAGAAGCACTTCGCCTGGGAGGCCGCCCACGTCGGCGCGCCCGAGCGCTGGAAGCCCTGGCTGCGCCTGACGGCGAACCTGGGGGGAGCGGCGATCACCGCGCTCCTGCTCCGGGCCTCGTGGACCTATTTCACCGACGACCGGGCCAACCCGAGCGAGATCATGACGGTGGGCGGCGTCGTCGTGCAGTCCTGGGTCGCGGCGGCGGGCATACCCGCCGGCTTCGCCTTGGTCCTGGCCCACCTGCTGTTCAAGAGCGCCGACGCCGCGGCGGAGGCGGCGGGGCGATGACCGCGCTCGCGCTGGCCGGCTTCGTCGCGTTCGCGCTGGCCGGCGTCCCCGTGTTCGCGCTGATGGGCGCGCTGGCGCTGTGGCTGTTCAACGGCGCCGGGATCCAGTCGTCGGCGGTCATCATCGAGCTCTCGCGGCTGGCCTCGCTGCCGTCCCTGATCGCCGTGCCGCTGTTCACCTTCGCCGGCTACCTGCTGGCCGAGTCCAAGGCACCCCAACGCCTAGTGGCGTTGGCTGAGAGCATGTTCGGCTGGCTGCCCGGCGGCGTCGCCGTCGCCGGGCTGTGCGCGTGCGCGCTGTTCACCGCGTTCACCGGCGCCTCGGGCGTGACCATCATCGCCCTCGGCGGCCTCATCTTCCCGCTGCTGCGCCGGCAGGGCTATCCCGAGAGCTTCTCGCTGGGCTTGATCACGACGACGGGAAGCCTAGGGCTCATGTTCCCGCCGAGCCTGCCGATCATCCTCTACGCCCTGGTCGGCAAGATCTCCATCGACAAGCTGTTCGCCGCGGCCGCCGTCCCCGGCCTGCTGCTGCTCGCGGCGCTGTCCGTCTACGCCTTCGTCGTGGCGAAGCGGGAGAAGGTCAAGCCCATCGCGTTTTCATGGAAGAATTTCCAAGCGGCCGCGAAAGCGGCTGCTTGGGAAATACCGCTGCCGCTCATCGTGATCGGCGGCATCTACGGCGGCTTCTTCACCGCGTCGGAGGCGGCCGCCGTCATGGCCTTCTACGTGATGGTCGCCGAGGTCCTGATCTACAAGGACGTGCCGTGGGAGAAGCTCCCCGGGATCGCCCGCGAGAGCATGATCCTCGTCGGCGCGATCCTGATCGTCCTCGGCTGCGCGCTGGGGCTGACGAGCTACATGATCGACGCGGACATCCCGGGGCGCATCTTCGCGTTCCTCCACGAGCACGTGAAGAGCCCGTGGGGCTTCCTCGCCCTGCTCAACGTCTTCCTGCTCATCGTGAACATGGTGGAGATCTTCTCGGCCATCGTCATCGTCGTGCCGATCATCGCGCCGGTCGCCACGCAGTACGGGATCGACCCGGTGCATCTCGGCGCGCTGTTCCTTCTCAATCTGGAGATCGGCTACATGACGCCGCCGCTCGGCCTGAACCTGTTCCTGTCCTCCCGGCGTTTCGACAAGCCGCTGCCGGTCCTCTACCGCGCCGTCCTTCCCTTCTGGATCCTGCTTGTCGGGGCCCTGATGGTCGTCACCTATTGGCCGGCCCTGAGCCTGTGGCTGCCCCGTCTCCTAAAACTCCAATGAACCCCAAACCCACCCGAGAACTGCTCCCCGAACAGAGGACCGCCCTGCTCAAGAAGATCCGCGAGTCGCACGCCTACCTCAAGGCGTACGCCGACATGGACTTCATGGGCCGCAAGGACCTGCGCGCCGTCCGCCTCCAGCTCGAGCTCCTGAAGCCGGAGCTCATCCTGCGGGAGCACAAGATCCGCTCCACCATCGTCGTGTTCGGCTCCGCCCGCATCCTGTCGGGGGAGGAGGCGAGCCGCGCCTTGCAGGCCGCGAAGGAGACGCTCTCCGAGCGCCCGCGCGACGTCGAGCTCAAGCGCCTCGTCGCCGTCGCCGAGAAGAAGGTCGAGCTGTCCCACTGGTACGAGGAGGCGCGGCGCTTCTCGACCTTGCTCTCCAAGGCCCAGCAGGCGGGCCAGGACCTGGAGCACGTGATCGTCACGGGAGGCGGCCCCGGCATCATGGAGGCCGCCAACCGCGGCGCGTGGGAGTGCGGGGCGAAAAGCATCGGCCTCAACATCACCTTGCCGCACGAGCAGGACCCGAACCCGTACATCACGCCGGAGCTGTGCTTCCAGTTCCACTACTTCTCCCTGCGCAAGATGCACTTCCTGATGCGCGCCAAGGCGCTGGTCGCGTTCCCGGGCGGCTTCGGCACCCTCGACGAGCTCTTCGAGACCTTGACCCTCGTGCAGACGGGCAAGAAGCGCGCCCTGCCCATCGTCCTCGTCGGCAAGACCTTCTGGAAGCGGCTCGTGGACTTCGACTACCTCGCCGAGCAGGGCATGACGAACTGGGCCGACAACAAGCTCTTCAAGATGGTGGACACGGCCGAGGAAGGCTGGGACCACATCCGCAAGTTCTGGAAGTCCCACAAGGAGACGCTCGCGGCCTCATGATCGCGGGCGCCGCCCTCGCCGTGCTGCTCGCCGCGCCCGCAAGCGCGCTGTCGCCGTTCGTCGAGCAGCTCCGCAAGGCCGAGGCGCGCGACGCCGCCGACCCGGAGAGGGTGGAGTACGCGACGCGCGCCCTGCGCGCCTGGATGCCCGAGGACGGCCGCCCGCTGCTCGCCCACGCCCACTTCGCGCGCGCGGAGGGGGAGTCGGCCTTGTTCGACGACGCGGCCGCGGAGGAGGACCTCACGAAGGCGCTCGAAATCGACCCCCGCAACGAGCGCGCGATCCTCATGCGCGCCCGCGCGCGCGCGGCCCTCGGCCGCGGCGCCGAGGCCGAGCGCGACGCCCTCGAGTTCCTCTCCACGCGGCACGACGACCCCGAGGGCTGGCTCGCGCTCGGAGAGGCCCGCCTCGCCCAAGGCCCGGCGAAGTCCGACCGCGAGGCCCGCGCCGCCTTCGCCAAGGCGGCGAAGTTCCTCGGCTCCGAGGACCCGCGGCCGAGCCTCGGCGAGGGCCGCGCCTTCCTGTCGGCGCGCCGCCACCAGGAGGCCCTGGCCGCCCTGTCCGCCGCCGCCGAGCGCCCGCAGAAGCGCCGGGCCGAGATCCTGACCTGGCGCTCGCGCGCCTACTCCGCGCTCGGCGACTGGGAGGCCGCGCAGCGCGACCTGACCCGGGCCCTGCCGGACCTGGAGCGGACCCTCGACGAGCGCCGCCGCGCGGGCGCGGCCCCGCGGGGGCTCAACGCCGCCCGCGTGACCTTGGCCGACGCCTATTTCCGCCGCGGCCTCGCCAACGAGGCGCTCAAGGCCAAGGACCCGGCCCTGGCCGACCACCGCGCGGCCTGCGACCTCGGCCTGCGCCCGGCCTGCGCCCGCGTCGCGGCCCTCGAGAAGCCCGAGCCGAAGGCCGCGCCCGCGCCCAAGGCGAAGAAGGCCCCGCGCAAGAAGAACCCCAAGGGCGACGCCGGCGAGCGCATCTATGCGAACTAGTCTCCTCGCCCTGCTCTTAGCCCTGGCGCCCGTGTCGGCCCACGCGGGCGGGGCGAAGACGTCCCCGGCGGCCGAGGCGCAGCTCGACGCGGGGCTGACCGCGCTGTACAGCCTCGACTACGCCGAGGCCCGCCGCGCCTCGCGCAAGCTCATCGAGCTCGAGCCCGACAACCCCTTCGGCTACCTGTTCGAGGCCGGCGCCATCTGGTGGCAGGCCTCCCAGGAGTACGGCCTGTTCAAGGACACCCCGACGCTCCAGGGACTCTTCGAGCAGGACATCGAGGCCGGCGTGCGCAAGGCCGAGGCGTACATCGACTCCAAGGACAAGCAGACCCGGGCCGACGGCTATTTCGTCTCGGGCATGACCCTCGGCACGCGCGGCCAGTGGAACCTCATGAAGGGGAAGTGGCTCGACGCCTACTTCGACGGGAAGAAGGCGATGAAGCACCTCAAGAAGTGCGTCAAGATCGACGACGAGTACGAGGACGTCTACCTCGGCCTAGGCGTCTTCGACTACCAGGCCGCGCACCTCCAGGGCATCGCCAAGCTGGGCGTGCTGTTCGGCCTGCGCGGCGACGAGAAGCGGGGCCTGGAGCGCATCCAGCGCGCGGTGGACAAGGCCGGCTTCGCGCGGCGGCAGGCGGCGCAGATGCTGACCTCGATCTACCTCCTCGACCTGCACGACGACGCGCGCGCCCTGCCCCTGATCGAGGGCCTGCGCAAGGATTTTCCGGGAAGCCCCTACTTCCTCTTCCTCGAGGCGCTGGTCCGCCACCGCCTCGGCGACTGGGACGGCTCGCTGGCCGTCGGCCGGGAGCTGCACAAGATCGTCGCCGCCGACCCGAAGGCCTTCCGCCACAAGTGGCTGACCTTGGCGTGCGGCCTGTCGGGCTCCGACTGCCTCGCCAAGGGGGAGATGGAGCGGACCTTGGCCTGGCTCGACCACGCGGTCGAGACGACGGCGAAGGAAAAGCCGGGCACCTTCCGGTCCTTGCTCCACCTCCTGCGCGGCGTGACGCTCGACGTGCTCGGCCGGCGCGACGAGGCGGTGAAGGACTATCAGCGCGCCGAGTTCCTGCCGCCGCTCGGGGAATCCCGGGAGATCGCCCGCGCCTGCCTGGCCGCGCCGTGCGACCGCGCCGAGGTGCTCAAGCGCCTGCGCGCGATGTCTAAGGAAGAGTAGGGGGGGCTTCGCCGCCGCCGAGGCCGCGCAGCTCCGCGATCTCGCGGCGCAGCGAAGCGCTCACGGCGGAGGCGCGCCGGATCGTCATCGTCATCCGCTCCCGCTCCGAGCGCCAGCGGTCGCGCTCGGTCTGCTGCTCGCGGGACAGCTGCTCGGCCCGCGTGAGCGCCGCCTCGAGCCGGCGGGTCAGGCCCTGGATGTCGCCCTGGGCGCGGGCCTCGCGCGCGCCGGCCTCGGCGGCGGCGCGGTCGAGCGCGGCGTGGACCGAGCGCAGGTCCCGGCGCAGCGCGTCCTCCACCTCGCGGCGCGTCAGCTCGCTCTGCTCCACGGCCTCCTCGGCCTTGCGGCGCAGGGAGTTCAGGCGCACGAACTCCGCCTGCTGGATCGAGAGCCGTCCGTTCATCGCGGCCGCCTCCGCGGCGGCGGCCTGCTTGGCCTTCATCGCGTCAGCCTCGGCCTTCTGGACCCGCTCGGCCAGGGCCGGGTCGGGACGGGCCCCTTCGGAGCGGGCCAGCAGCTCCGCGCGCTCGCGCTCGAGCTCCCGCACCCGCGCGTGGGCCGCCTCGAGCTCGCGGGCCTTGTCCTCCAGGGCGCGCCGCGCGGCGTCCAGCGCCGCGCTCAGGCCGGAGGGGTCCGCCGCGGGGCCGGGGGCCCCGCTCTCCCGGCGCAAGGCGGCCAGGGCCAGGGCCGCTCCCTGAAGGCTCCGCCGGGCTTCGTCGATTCCCATCCCCGAAGCATAGCCCTTCGGGCGGGGAAGGTGTTTACGATTCTGTTTCGCCTCCTTAAATAACGCCTTGAATTTGTAACAGAAGGGCTCTATCCTTAGGGGGAATGAGCGCGGACGACAAGAACATGGATTGGCTGGGGAACCTGACCTGGCAAGGCTATCCCCGTCTCGCCCCGGTGCGGGACATGTCCGCCGTCCCGGACGCGCCGGACGCCCCGCGCCCCCGCAAGGGGAACGACGTGCGGGTCGAGACCTTGGCCCGGGAGAACGAGGCCCTGCGCGCCAAGCTCGACGCCATGGCCGGGCTCGCCGCCGAGTTCGAACGCCGCCTCTCCGAGGCCGCCTCCGCCTACGAGGGCGCCGCGCTGGAGTCGGATTCCGCGCGCCGCTCGACCGAGCTCGAGAACGCCCGCCTGGCCGGAGAGCTGGAGAGCGCCCGCGCCGAGCTCGCCCGCCGCGAATCCCGCGAGCACATCCGGGAATCCGACCTCGCGCTCGAGCGCGAACGCCGCGCCGACGCGGAGAAGGCTCTCGTCGAGGCCCGGCGCCGCGTCAACGACCTGGAGGCCGATCTGGCCGCCGTCCGCAGCAAGGCGGGGGAGCTGTCCGGCAGCGTCGGCGAGCTGCGCCGCCAGGCCTCGGCGTCGCACGAGCGCCTCATGCAGGCCAAGACCCTCACCGACCAGGACGTTCAGATCCTGCGCGCCGAGATGCGGGAGTTCCTCGCCAAATTCCACCGGATCCAAGAGACGTTCGCCGAGAACCAGCCCGGAGAGAACCGATGAAATACTGGACCTACATGAAGGGCGAGGTGCCCGGCAGCTACGAGCCCGAGGCCCTGGCCGCCCTTCCCGGCTTCACGATGACCACCCTCGTCTGCCCCGGAGAGGGGGAGATCGCCGAGAAGAACTGGCGCCGCGCCGGCGAGTTCGAGGACATCGTCCGCGCCCTCGACGCGCACCAGGCCATGACCCCGCCCTTCGCGCCCCTGGGAGCGCCCCCGACCTCCAACGACGTGGACGCCCTCCTCGACGGCGCGAGCACCCGCCTGTTCTCCCACGTCGCCGACCTCATGAAGGAGCTCGAGACGCGCCGCGACGAGAAGTCGCTCGTGACCTCCCTCCAGCGCCAGATCTCCGCCCTCAAGGCCGAGCTCGCCGCCGCCCGCGAGACCGCCACCATGCTCGAGATCCGCATCCCGCGCATCGCCGAGCTCGAGGAGGCCCTCAGCAAGAACCAGGCCGCCCTGGCCCAGGCCCAGGCCAACCTCGCCGCCCGCGAAGGCCAGCTCAGCGAGATCCGCATGGCCGCGGAGAAGATGCGCGGCGAGCTCGACACGGCCAAGCGCCGCGCCCAGCAGTCGGAGGGGGACCTCGCGATCCGCAACCGCCTGGTCGACAAGCTCTCCAAGGAGCTCTCCGACAAGGAGCTCTCCTTGGCCAAGGCCCTCGGCGTGATCCGCCGCCTCGAGGAGGACCTCAACCGCCTTTGCCCGTCCCCGGAGCTGCTGCGGGCCGCCGCCGCCGAGCCCACGCCCGCGCCCCGTCCCGCTCCCGTCCGGGCCGCCCCACCGCCGCCGCCTCCGCCGCCCCCGGCCCCGGCCGCGCCCGAGGCCCCCGCTCCCGAGGTCGTCGAGCCCGTCGTCCGCCGCGTGCTCTCCGTCCCCGAGTTCAAGACGCCCGTCCCGCCGCCGCCCATCGGGACCTTCACCAACGACGACCCGCCTCCCGCCCCGCCCTACCTCGAGCCCCAGCATCCGGCCGAGCAGCCCAAGGCCCAGGAGGCTCTCATGGGCTTCCTCCGGCGCGTCTTCCCCGGCCAGAACCACTAGGCCGCCGGGCGTTCCCGCCCGTCCCCGACGGATGACCATCCGCCGGCCCCGCCCGCATCACCCTCGCCTCTGAACTGGCAGTCGAACGATTCGATTGACAACTTTCGGAGCCTCATGTTATAATTAGCACTAGATGGCGGCGAGTGCCAGTAAACTCCTCGCCGGAATTTAAGACGGTAAGATACCCGGAGGTAATTCAGATGGCCGAAGCGACTCTCTCGAAAGTGAAGATCCAGCCCCTCGGCGACCGCGTGCTCGTCAAGCCCGTGGAAGCGAAGGAGACGAAGCGCGGCGGGATCATCATCCCGGACTCCGCGAAGGAAAAGCCGCAGGAAGGCATGATCGCGGCGTGCGGCAAGGGCAAGACGACCGAAGACGGCAAGGTGATCGCGCTCGACGTCAAGGTCGGCGACAAGATCCTGTACGGCAAGTACTCGGGCTCCGAGATCAAGCTGGACGATGAGGATTATCTCATCATGCACCAGGACGACATCCTGGGCATCCTGAAGTAAAGCACCCCCATATATAGGAGATAGATAAGAACATGGCTAAGCAGATTATTTTCGGAGACGACGCTCGCAAGAAGATGAAGGACGGCGTGGACAAGCTCGCCAACGCCACGAAGGTCACCCTCGGGCCCAAGGGCCGCGCGGTGGTCCTCGAGAAGAAGTTCGGCTCGCCCGTCATCATCGATGACGGCGTCACCATCGCCAAGGAGATCGAGCTCCAGGACGCCTACGAGAACATGGGCGCGCAGCTCGTCAAGGAAGTCGCCACCAAGACCAACGACATCGCCGGCGACGGCACCACGACCGCGATCATCCTGACGCAGTCGCTGCTCAACGAGGGCATCCGCAACGTGACCGCCGGCGCCAACTCCAAGGCCATCCAGCGCGGCATGCACAAGGCGCTCGAGCTCGTCGTCAAGGAGCTCAAGAAGAACTCCCGCCCGGTCAAGACCAAGGAAGAGAAGGCGCAGGTCGCGACCATCTCGGCCAACGACGTCGAGATCGGCAACATGATCGCCCAGGCCATGGAGAAGGTCGGCCATGAGGGCGTGATCACCGTCGAGGAAGGGAAATCTTCAGAAACCACCCTCGATGTCGTGGAAGGAATGCAGTTCGACCGCGGCTACGTGTCTCCTTACTTCGTCACCGACACCGAGCGCCTCGAGACCGTCCTCGAGGACGCGTACATCATCATCACGGAGAAGAAGATCTCCGCGATGAACGACATCCTCCCGGTGCTCGAGAAGATCGTGCAGACCGGCAAGCCCTTCCTGATCCTCGCCGAGGACGTCGAGGGTGAGGCCCTGGCGACGCTCGTCGTCAACAAGCTCCGCGGCACCCTGAAGTGCGCGGCCGTCAAGGCCCCGGGCTTCGGCGACCGCCGCAAGGAGATGCTGCAGGACATCGCCGTGCTCACGCACGGCCAGGTCATCTCCGAGGAGCTCGGCCACAAGCTCGAGAAGGTCGGCCTGGACATGCTGGGCCGCGCGAAGCGCATCGTCATCGACAAGGACAACACGACGATCGTCTCCGGCCTCGGCGACAAGACCGAGATCAAGAAGCGCGCGGACGCCATCCGCCGCCAGATCGAGGACACCACGTCCGACTACGATCGCGAGAAGCTCCAGGAGCGCTTGGCTAAGCTCTCCGGCGGCGTCGCGGTCATCAACGTCGGCGCGGCCACCGAGACCGAGATGAAGGCCAAGAAGGCGAAGGTCGAGGACGCGTCCAACGCGACCCGCGCCGGCGTCGAAGAGGGGATGATCGCGGGCGGCGGCGTCGCGCTGCTGCGGGCCGGCGAGTCCCTCGAGAAGTTCAAGGGCGCGGACGAGGACGAGACCACGGGCGGGCAGATCGTTCGCCGCGCGCTCCAGGCTCCGATCCGTCAGCTCGCGGACAACTCGGGCCAGGAAGCCTCGGTCGTCGTGCAGAAGATCCTGTCCTCGGCTCAGGGCATCGGTCTGGACGCCTCCACGGGCGAGTATGTCGACCTCTTCAAGGCCGGCATCGTCGACCCGCTGAAGGTCACCCGCACGGCCCTCGAGAACGCCGTCTCGATCGTCGGCACCATCCTCACCACCGAGGTCCTCGTCTCCGACATCCCGGAGAAGAAGGAGCCCGCGATGGCCGGTGCCGGTCATCAGCACGGCGGAGACATGTACTAAGACTCACCCGGCCCCCCGGGCTCGCGAGAGCCCGGGGGGCCTTCTTTTTCGGCTGTTTCCGGAAACAGTCGCCGCACCCCATCAACAGGAGACCCCATGAACCAGACCCTCAACCGGCGGGTGGAGATCGCCGTCTACCCCCCCGAGGGGAACTGACGGATTGGGGGATACACCGGGAGCCGACCCGGAGTCCGCGCCCGAGGCGCCGGCGCCGTCGTCGCCC
>JACPOW010000100.1 GCA_016191335.1 Elusimicrobiota bacterium
GCCCGAGCCGCCGGCCGGGCCCGCCGGCGGCGAGGCGCTGGGCCAGGAGGCGTCGCGCCGCCGGCCGCCCGGTCCCGCGGGGCCCCGCGCGGGCGAGCACGAGGTCCAGGGGGAGCCCGAGGTCCGGCGGCCCGACGAGCTCACGCCCCTGCCGACCGACCGGCCCCAGCGATACGCTTCGCCCGCTCCGCTCAAGAAGGTGCTGATGCCTCTGCGCATCGGCGCCCAGTCGCTGGGCGACGGCGCGGCCGTCGACGCGGACTCCGAGATCGACGTCGCCGCCGCGCCCGCCGCGTTCCCGCCCCAGCGGACGGCCTCGCTCGACGACGAGGTGCCCGACAGCGTCGTGGCCGACCCGGAGGAGCTGGGCTCCTACCACGTCCAGGTCTCCTCGAGCCCGTCCTTCGGCGGGCTCCTCTTCGACAAGGAATATCCGTTCATGGTCGACATCGACCTGCGCAAGGACCTTCTGGCCATGGAGGTCAAGAGCGGCCGCTACTGGCTCCGCTACGGCCTGGTGGACCTGCTGGGCTTCCACCATCCCTTCTCCCGGCCCCGGCGCATCCTGCTGACCCAGGCGCGCTAGGTCCGGCCGCGAGCGGCCGGACACAGCTGCTTCAGGGGAAATCCTTTGGCAGCTAGACGAGGCCGAAGACGTAGGCGGCCGCGATGAAGAGGCCCATGCCGATCATGGCCAGGCCGGCCCAGAACAGGGAGTCCACGGATTCCGCGGCGTCGGCCCGCAGGTCGGGAAAGGCCATGTCGGCCAGGATGAAGGTCCCGCCGCCGTCGTCGAAGAAGCAGGGGATCGGACCCGCGGACCGGAGCTTTTCCAAAGTCTCGGGGTCCATGCTGGCGTCCTCGCGGATCTTCTGGAGCGCCTCCCCGACGCTGTGGGCCCTTCCGATCACGCACACGGTCCGGCCCTGGGGGATGAAGCGCTCCGTGATCCGCCGCGTCCGGCCGAGGCCCGGCTCCTTCGCGCTGTTCTGATTCTCGCTCCCGATCCTCACCTGGGCTCCGCGCGGGAAGACGAACGCCTTGGCCCCTCCGTCCATGAGGAAGAAGCCTCCGGCGTGATCGACGGATTCCCGGACCCACGCCATGCTCCCGGCCACGGTCAGCGCGAGGACGGCGGCGTTGCGGGCGTCGTCGAGGTCGGGGCCGTCCATGGCCTGGACGTCCACCTGCTTCTCGTAGAACACGCAGGGGGTCTTCGTGACCGGCGACGCGATCGGCGCGGGCGCGTCGGCGACCCCGCTGACGCCGACGGTGCGGCCGGGCTGCGTCCCGGCGAGCGGGACCTCCTCGATCCCGGCGAGGAGGTTGCGCTTGCCGCGCGCGAACCAGCTCCAGGCGAGGAGGCAGGGCCCGCCCAGGAGGCAGGCGAGGATCATCAGGAGCGCGTAGCCGGAGCGCATCGCGGCCTAGACGCGGCGGGAGCCGCGGCCTTCGGTCGCGTAGGCGCGGGCGAGGTCGGTGCCGCGGCGGCGGACGCCCGACTTGCCGGCCTTCATCTTGTACATCGCGGAGTCGGCGGCGCGCACGAACTCGGAGGCGTCGCCCGACGGAGGCAGCTGGGCCACGCCCCAGCTCGCGGTGACGCCGTCCTTGGCGAGGGGCTCGGCCGTCTTGACGATGCGGCGCGCGACGCGCGCGGCCTTGAGGGCGGTCGTGCCCGGCAGGAGGAGGACGAACTCGTCGCCGCCGTAGCGGAAGCAGAGGTCCACCTCGCGGCGCACGCTGTCGCCGATGAAGCCGGCGAAGGCCTGGAGGATCTTGTCGCCCTCGAGGTGGCCGCGCTTGTCGTTGACCTGCTTGAAGCCGTCGAGGTCGAAGACGACCATCGCGAGCGGGTCCCCCTGGCGGCGGGAGCGGGCGGCCTCCTCGCGCAGGCGGTCGTGGAAGTGGCGCTGGTTGTACAGGCCGGTGAGGTCGTCGGTGCGGGTCATCTCGCGCAGGCGCCGCTCGAGCTCGACGCGGTCGCTGATGTCCTTGGCGATGCCGAGCGTGCCGATCACCCGGCCGCGGGCGTCCTTCAAGAAGGAGAGGGACATGCTGACGTGGAGGATCCGGTCGCCTGAGGCCTTCACGCGCATCTCGTGGTTGTGCACCCGGCCGTCGGGGCTGGCGCGCAGGAGCTTCATCAGCTTCTCCGCGCCCTCGCGGCCGTCGGTGTAGAAATCGTGGGCGGGGCGGCCGGCGGCCTGCTCCGCGGTGAGGCCGAGCATGGCCTCGGCTCCGGGCGAGAAGTAGATGATCCGGCCGGTGATGTCCGTCGTGCAGATGAGGTCGCCGGAGGAGGCCACGATGGCCTCGAAGTACTCCTTGACGCGGATGAAGTCGGTCGAGAGGGCGATCAGCGGCCCGTGGGTCCGCTGCTTGATGAGGGGCATATCGCTAATGTAGCCGGATCGCGTGCCCGTCGACAGGGGCGTAGGTCCCGAAGGGCGGGGGGCCAAAGGGCCCAGGCATAATAACAACAGCGACCGATAAAAAGGCCCACCCGTCTAGGGGGTCTTCTTGCGGCGCTCGAGGGCGGCGAAGGTGCGCTCGATCTTGGCCTTGAGGGCGTCGATCTCGACGGGCTTGACCAGGTAGTCCACCGCGCCGAACAGCAGGGCGTCGTTGAGGGTGCCCGCGTCGGCCAGGCCCGAGACCACGATGATCGGTATGTCCGAGGTCTTCTCGTCGGCGCGCAGCTCGCGCGTGAAGCTGATGCCGTCCTGGTCGGGCATCATGATGTCCATGAGGATGATGTCGGGGCGGCGCTTGGCCAGGACCTCGCGGGCCTTCGCCGCGCTGGGCGCGCACTCCACGTCGTAGCCGCCCAGGCGCAGGGCGTGCTCGTAGAACTCGCAGACGGAGGCGTCGTCGTCGACCGCGAGGACGCGCTTATTAGCGTTTGCCATGATCGCGTCCAGTATAGCCGCCTTCCGTCCAGCTGTCCAGGCTCAGCGGCGCGGGCGCGGACTTCCACGCGAGCCAGCACAGGGCGGCCAGCGCCGAGTCGAAGACCAGGCCCTGGGTCAAGGTCAGGTGGACCCCATCGCCGAAGCAGCCGCAGTTGGGCAGCTCGATGCCCTTCGCCTTGACCGTCAGGAGCGCGAACAGGAAGGCCGCGAACAGGGAGCCCGCGGCGGCCGCGGCGACCTTCAGCCTCAGGCCGAGGATCAGGGACCAGCCGACGAGGATCTCGACCCAGGGAAGGAAGGTCGCGGCCGTCAGCACCATGTCGCGGGGCAGGAGGTCGTAGGACCCGATGACGATGGCGAACTCCTCGGCGGGCCCCGCCGCCTTGGTGGCGCCGGCGTACACGAGGACGGCGCCGACGATGACGCGCGCGGCGAGGCCCGCCGAAGGGGAGATCTTGACGCTCATTTCTTCAGCTCCTTCTCGATCCAGGGTGTGCCGCGCTCGGAGAGCTGCATCGCCCCGACGAAGCGCTTGCCGTTGATGAAGAAGGTCGGCGTGGAGCCGACCCAGGCGTTCTCCCCGTCCTTGACGTCCGCGCTGACCGCCGCGTCGACGGCGGGGTCCGCGCGGCAGGCCTTCCACGCCGCCTCGTCGAGCTTGGCGTTCTTGGCGTAGGCGGCCATGCGCTCCTCGAACTTCTCGCTGGGCCACTCCGACTGGTGGTCGTACAGGTCGTGGTGGAACTCCCAGAACCTGCCCTGGCGGCCGGCGCACTCGGAGGCGATCGCCGCGGCGCGGGCGTGGTGGTGCATGCGCTCGAGCGGGAAGTGCTTGAAGACGAGGCGGACCTTGCCGTCGAAGAGCTTGAGGATGCCTCGCATCGGCGGCTCGGCCACGCGGCAGGCGGGGCATTCGAAGTCGGAGAACTCGACGATGGTCACCTTCGCGTCGGCGGGGCCGAGCGCGCGGTAGCCGGGCGCGGCGGGCGAGTACGGCTTGACGCCGCCGCGCGCGACGAGGAAGGAGCCCGCGCCGGCGGCGAGCACGAGCGCGGCGGAAACGGCGAGTCGGGTCATTCGGTCCATGGCGGAATCCATCATAGGAAATTTAAAGCCCCCTTCGCCGCATGGGCGAAGGGGGCTCTCTCAGGAACGGAAGGTCAGCGGACGAGCTTGTCGGCCGTGGGCAGGCCGGCGCCCTGGCCGATGTCCGGCACGCCCGGAAGCTTGGTCGACGCGGCCGCCAGGGCCGCGCGCGCCTGCTCCGGCGTCGCGCCCTTGTGGGTCGCGACGTACAGCGCCGTCAGGCCGGCCGCGTGAGGCGTGGCCATCGAGGTCCCCGACAAGGTGTCGTAGGCGCCGCCCATGTAGGTGGACTTGACGTTGACGCCGGGGGCGATGACCGCCACCGACGGGCCTCGGCTCGAGAACGAGGCGAGCTTGTCCTTCGAGTCCGAGGCCGCGACCGCGATGGCGCCCGGGTAGGCCGCCGGGTAGCCGACGGAGCCGCCCGAGTTGCCCGCGGCCGCGATCAGGATCACGCCGGCTTTGCGCATCGCCTCGACGGCGTCCGCGAGGGCCTGGTTGCCGGAGTTCGCCCCGAGGCTCATGCTGGCGACCTCCATCTTGTTCTCGACGGCCCACAGCATGCCGGCGATCACGTCGTCGAAGGTGCCGGAGCCGTTCTCGTCGAGGACCTTCACGCCGTACAGGTCGATCTGCGGCGCCACGCCGACCACGCCCGCGTCGTCGTCCTTCGCGGCGATCGTGCCCGAGACGTGCGTGCCGTGGCCGTTGTCGTCGTTGAAGGTCGCCGCGGTCGAGATCGCGTTCCAGCCGCCCTTGATGATGCCCGAGAGCTCCGGGTGCGTCATGTCGATGCCGGTGTCGATGACGACCAGCTTGACGCCCTTGCCGCGGGTGGTCCCCCAGGCGGCGGGAGCCTTGACCCGGGCGATGCCCCACGGCGTCTCCTGCGCGCCGGGCGCGGTCGGAGCGGGCTGCTCGGCCTGCTGCTTCTTGAGGGCTTCGATGCCCTTCAGGATGCCGCTCGCCGAGGGCAGGGCGAAGTCCGTGCCGCGCGCGTCGGCCATCTTGAGCCAGTTGATCTTCGGATCGGGATCGACGCGCTTGACCTCGGCCAGGGCGCGCAGCTTGCTCTCCGCGATGCTGACTTGGGTCGGATGCGCGATGACCACGGCGTTGATCCCGCGCAGCTCGCGCACGACCAGCCCGCCGGCGGCCTTGGCCAGCGCCACGCGCTGAGCCGGGCTCGTGCCCGGCTGGAAGACGACGATGCGGCGCTCGCCCGCCCGCGCCGCGACGGACAACAACGACAGGATCACCAGGAGAAGGCCTCGAACCATATTACCTCCGTATCATTCTCGCCGCGATTCGTCGCGGCGTTTGGGGCGATTCGGATATATCATATTTCTGGGCCGTAAGTCCTATAGGCGCATAGGTCTTATGGGTAAGGTTATCCACACTGTGGATAACCTGTGAATCGAGGACTTAGGCGGGAATTAATCGGCCCATAGGACGGAGGACGGCCGACGGGGCTACCCTGAAGGCATGGACGCCAGGCCCGGAGGCAAGGTCATCCAGGTGTGCGACGACGACGCGGGGGTGCGGGGCATCCTCGTTCGTCTCCTGTCGCCATATTTCACGGTCGTCGAAGCGAGCGACGGCCGGGAGGCCCTGGAACGGATCGAGGCCCGGTGCCCCGACCTGGTCCTGCTCGACCTGGTCATGCCCGGCCTGAGCGGCCTGGAGACCCTGGAGGAATACTGCAAGACCCATCCGGGCCTGGCGACCCTCGTCCTCACCGGCGAGCATGCGCCGGAGGCCGCGTGCCGGGCCCTGGCCCTGGGCGCTCATGCGTACATCACCAAGCCTTTCGACGCGGCCGATCTGCTGGACGAGGTCCGCGGCATGCTGGAGGCCGGGGACGCCGGCGCGGGGGGAGTCGAGCGCCCTCCATGGCGCGTGAAGTAGGACGCTACTTGGAGGTCGCGGTGAACACGCCGTCCCAGGCGGGAGGCGGGGGGGCCGCGCGGAACGCGTCCAGGCGTTCCTCGTAGAGGTGGTAGAGCTTGTCGAGGTGCCAGGGCCGCCCGAGGACGGCGGCTTCTTTGAGGAGCTTGGCGGCCGAGTCGAAGCGCGCGGCGCGGTAGGCGGCCAGGAACTCGGCGTGCTTGACCGCCAGCGCGCGGAAGGCGGGCGCCTCTGACTCGTCGGGGGTCCCGAGCAGGGCGTAGATGTTGACCGGCTTGGTCTTGCCCTTCACCTTGATGAGGTCGAGCTCGACGGCGGCGAAATCCTCGGTCTGCGCGCGCGTGACCGGGCCGATGACGATGCGGACGCCGTAGGTCTTGGACTGGCCCTCGAGGCGCGAGGCCAGGTTCACGTCGTCTCCGAGCACCGTGTAGTCGACGCGCAGGGTCGAGCCCATGTTGCCGACGACGCAGGGGCCGGTGTTGAGGCCGGTGCCGATCTCGATCTTGGGCAGCGAGATGCCCTTCGCCTTGGCCTCGTCCTGCCATTGGGCGTTGAGCATGGCCAATCTTTCATGCATCTTGAGCGCGGCCTCGCAGGCGCGCCTCGCGTGGTTCGGGACGCTCATCGGCGCGTTCCAGAAGGCCATGATGCAGTCGCCCATGTACTTGTCGATGGTCCCGTCGTGCTGGAGGATGATCTCCGTCATCGGCGTGAGGAAGTTGTTGATGAAGACGGTCAGGCCGTGCGGGTCGAACTTCTCCGAGATCGTGGTGAACCCGCGAATATCGCAGAAGTGGAAGGTCATCTCCCTCGTCTCCCCGCCGAGCTGGACGCCCTCGGGGTTCTTCGCGAGCTTCTCGACGACCTTCGGCGACAGGTAGCGGCCGAAGGTGTCGGTGATGCGGCGCTTGTCGCCCTCGGTGCGCACGAAGCCGACGGCGGACCAGGTCGCGTACACGGCGATCAGCCCCAGCGAAGGAAGGACCGGGTCGAGGAGCCAGTGCCACGCCGTGAAGGCGTGCCAGGACAGGCCGACCGAGGCGGCGACGGCGGCGAGCGCCGCGGGCCCCGCCCACAGCGCGCCGGCGCGGGCGAGGACGACCAGGAGGAGGAGGCCCAGGACCAGCAGATAGGTCAGCTCGGCGCCGAGCGCCCAGTCCGGCCGGGCGAGGAAGTCCTGCGTGACGATCTGCTCGATGACGTTCGCGTGCACCTCGACGCCGGGGGCCGCGGGGTTCAGCGGGGTGACGCGCAGGTCCTTGAGGCCCGCGGCGCTCGTCCCGATCAGGCAGATCGTCCCTTCGATCGCGGAACGGTCGAACCCTTTTTCGAAGACCTTCCACGCCGGGATGGTCCGGCCGGGAGCGGTCCGGGCGTAGTAGACCCGCACGCGGCCGCGCTCGTCTGTCGGGACCAGGAGCCGTCCGACCTTGAGGGCGACGATGCCGGTGCGCTGGCCGAACGCGAACTCGCCGCTGGCTCCCGACGCCTTGACCATGTAGGCGGACGCGCCCTGCGCCACGCGCAGGGCCTCGATCGACAGCGCCGGGTACAGGCGGCCCCTCAGGCTATAAAGGAGGGGGACCGTCCGGATCACCTGGTCGGGGTCGGGGGGGAAGCCGACGTTGGCCAGCCCCGCCGCGGCCGCCTCGAGCACGGGAAGGTTGACGACCGCGCCCTGGAACGGGATCGCGTAGGTCAGGGGGCTGTCGCCGCCGAAGGCGAACGAGGCCTTCGAGGCCGGGGCCGCGTCGTTCCGGTCGTTGATGAGCGCGTAGCCCAGGACGGCCTTGCCCTTCTTGAGGGTTGCCGCCAGCAGGGCGTCGTGGTCGGGGAGGCGCGCGACCCGGTCCTTGACCGCCGAGAACTCCGGGGTGGAGGGCCAGGACGCGGCGATGCTCCGCGGGGACGTCCGGTCCGGCTCGGCGAAGAAGATGTCGTACACGGTGGCCGCGGCCCCGTGCTCCTGGAGCCGGCGCTCGAGCGCGGCGACCTGCGTGCGCGGCCACGGCCACTGCCCGAGCTTCGTCATCGACGCGTCGTCGAGGTCGATGATCCGGACCTTCGCGTCGGAGTATTCGCGGGGCCGGAGCTGCTGGAAGACGTCGAAGGCGCGGTCCTGGAGGAGCCGGACCCAGGCGAAGCCCGAGACCTGGAGCGCCGCCGCGCACAGGAGGGCCGCGGCGGGGAGCGCCCAGTCGGTGCGTTTGGCCAGCTTCTGTCCCAGCGACATGGCGGCGATTGTAGAAAATACGACGGGAATGTGTGATAATCATTTCCCATGAAATTCCTGATTTTCTCCCTCGTGTTGGCCGCCGCGTCCGCGTCGGCCCAGAACGCCGCTCCGAACCTCGATCGCGACAGCCAGGACCCCGCCCGCCGCGCCGCCGCCGAGCGCAAGGCCGCGGAGGCCGCCGAGGCCGCGTCCGCCGTCTCCGATGACATCCCTTTCGAGAAGATCCTCGCCGCTCCCGGCGACCTCGACCTCAACGAGCGCTACGCGCGCGAGCAGATCCGCCGCGGCGACCTGCGCGGCGCGGCCACGACCCTCGAACGCGTCCTGATCCTCGCTCCGGGCCGGGACCGCACACGCCTCCTCTATGCCGCCGTGCTCTACCGCCTCGACGCCCTGCAGGACGCCGAGCGCGAACTGCGCATCGTGCTCGCGCGGCTGGCCCCGGCCGAGGTCATCGAGGAGGCCAAGGCCTACCTGAAGCTCGTCGAGGGGCGCAAGCGCAAGACGCACTTCGACGCGCGCCTCAGCGTCGGCTACGGCTGGGACGACAACCGCAACTCGGCGTCGGACACGAACACGAACCTGTTCTTCGGCGTGCCCGTGCTGCTGAACCCCAACTCGCGCCGCCAGGACGACACGAGCGTCACCTTCTCCGGCGGCCTGGGCCTCTCCCGCGAGTTCGGCGGGGCCAAGCCGCAGAAGGCCTTCCTCAACCTGGGCTATTACCGCGGCGAGCAGACCCGCATCAACGCCCTCGACCTGCAGGCGTACAGCGTCAACGGCGGGTTCGCCCTGCGCGCCCTCGGCTTCGAGCTGCGTCCCTCGGCCGGCTTCGACCACGTCCTGCTCTCCCAGAGCACCTACCTGCGCAACATCTGGGAAGGCCTCCGCGTGTCGCGCATGCTCCGGCCCCGCCTGGAGGCGTACGCCGACTTCCGCCGCGAGGACCAGAAGTTCGTGCGCACGCGGCTGGCGCCCAACGCCGAGCAGCGCACGGGCGAGCAGTACGACCTGAGCCTCGGCGTCAACTGGATCGCCTCGCCCCGCGACCGGCTCGGCTTCGTCGCCGGCCACCGGCGCAAGTACGCCCGGGCCGTCGCGCAGGCCTACCGCCGGGAGAGCCTCGGCGGCGAGTACACGCGCCTGCTCGGGCGCGGGATGTTCTTCGTCGCGGGGCTCACGGGCCAGTTCGACCGCTACGACCGGCCGGACGTCTCGCTCAGCACGAAGGGCCGGATCGACGACGCGATCGTCGGCCAGGCGCTCTTCGGCGCGCCGCTGAGCCTCTTCTGGAAGCCGCTCGGCGGCTTCACCGGGACGCTCGGCGTCGAGCGCTTCCAGCAATTCTCGAACCTCCTGAACTACGAGTACACGAACACCCGGCTGTCCGCGATGGTCACGTACAAGTGGGGGATCTGACATGATGAAAATTCTCTCGGCCGTCCTTCTGCTCGCTCCCGCCGCCGCCGCGGCTCCGCTGAACATCGGCGTCGCCTCCGCTGTGCGCGGCGCCGTGCGCGCGACCGCCCCGGGCGCCGCCGGCCGCGTCGTCGAGACCGGGAAGCCCGTGTACTCGCACGACAAGGTCACGACCGGCCCCGAGGGCAAGCTGCAGATCCTGCTGCTCGACGAGACCAGCTTCACCGTCGGCGCCAACAGCGAGATGGAGCTCGACGAGTTCGTGTTCGACCCCGCGACGAACGCGGGCAAGGTCTCGGCCAAGATCGCCAAGGGGGCGTTCCGCTTCGTGACCGGCAAGGTCGCCCGCCGCGACCCGGCGAGCATGCAGGTCGCGACCCCGGTCGGCACGATCGGCATCCGCGGCACGATGACCGCGGGGACCGTCAGCGGCACGGAGGCCACCTTCGTCCTCCTCGGCCCCGGGCCGGGCAACAACGCCGACGAGAAGGCGGGCGGCATCACCGTCAAGAACGACAAGGGCTCCACCGACGTGGACAAGGACGGCTGGGGCGTGACGGTCAAGGCGGGCGAGGCCCCGAGCCCGGCTTTCGAGCTCAGCCCCGGACAGCTGGACGGCATCCTCTCCGGGGTCGGCTCGGCCCCCAAGGGCGACTCCAAGGACGACGCCGCCTCCGGGGATTCCAGCGGCTCCTCGTCGGGCCAGGACACCGCGACCGGCAAGGACAACGCGACCGACGCGTTCGCGGCGCTCGACGCCTCCCAGGCCGAGACGAGCAAGTTCGCCTCCCAGCAGTTCGCCGCGCCCAAGGCCTCGACCTGGGCGGACGTCATCGCCATCCCGGGCGGCACGGGCAAGTACACCGGCAGCGGGTCCTATTACCTCTGCACCGGCGGCGTCTGCGGCGGCGCGGTCGCCGGCACGACCTCGTTCGCCCTGGACATCGACTTCGGTGCCAAGACGCTCGGCGGCGGGTCCTCGAACATCACCTTGGCCGGGGCCTACAACGTCTCGTCGAACAACAACATCCAGTCCCTCAACTACTCGAGCTTGACCGGAGACGCCAAGACGAGCCTGACGCTCAACGGTGGCGGCTTGTATAACTGGAGCGGGACCTCGCTCAAGCTGCTCGACACGGGCGGCGTGACGGCCGGCGCCGCGTCCATCGACGTCCGCGTCCAGAGCACCGTCGGCCCGCCCCAGTACGGCGGCGAGGTCACCGGCTCTTTGGTCACCCCTTAACGGCGCAGCTTCCGGCGCGTGAGCGCGAAGCCGGGGTCCAGGCGCAGGGCGGCGGCGTAGGCTTCGGCCGGCTCGCGTCGGCGTCCCAGGGCCGCCATGGCGTTGCCGTGGTTGTAGAACGCGATCGGCCAGGAGGGGTTCAGCTCCGTCGCCCGCCGCAGCGCCGCCTCGGCTCTCCCGTGCTCCCCGGCGGCGTTCAGCGCGACGCCGAGGTTGTTGAGGATCCTGTAGTCGGAGAAGTCCAGGCGGGCCGCCTGCTCGAGCCGTTTGAGCGCCTCGCCGCTCCGGCCGAGCCCGGTCAGCGCGGAGGCGCGGTTGAGATGGGCCGTGGCGAGGCCCGGGTCGGCGGCGATCGCGGCGCCACAGCGCCTCGGTCGAGCTCCAGTAGACGCTGGCGCGGGCGGTCATCCCTCCGCAGGCCAGGAGCGCGGCCGCCGCGGCCGCCGTGGCCGGAGCGCGCAGGTCCTCTCTCCTCCGCGCGGTCCAGGCGAGCCCCGCGAGGGCGAGCGTCGCGAGGAACGCGGCGACGACCACGGGGCTCCCTAGCCCGAAATCCGCGGGGATGCGGTGATAGGGGGAGAGCCCCGACGGCCACGCCGTCTTCGCGGCGTACCACCACAGGGAGTGTATCCCCAGGGCGAGCCGCTCGCCCGCTCCGGTCTCCGCTCCCTTGAGCATCCCCGTGTCGAACTGCCCGGCGAGCCCGGTCACGCCGACGGCCGCGGCGATGAGGAGATAAGGGATCTTCTCGGCCCAGGCGCGGCGCCGCAGGGGCCAGCGGTCGAGGAGGAGCAAGGTCAAAGGCCAGGTGATCGCGCTCGCCTTGGACAGCGCGGCGAGGCAGAAGGCGAACAGCGGCGGCAGGGGCTTCTCCGGTCCGCGGAGGTGCAGCCGGATGGCGAGAAGGGCGTTCCGGGAGCGCGCGGTCACGGGTTCATTCTATCAACCCGGGTCCGGCGAAGCCGGACCAAAGGACCTAGACAAACTATAGGTCTTTTGCTAAGCTCGCGCCAGACGCTCCCTGGAGGGCACACCGAGATGAAAACGACCCGCCTGACCCTGACCCTCGCATTCGTCGCGAGCCTGGCCGCACCCATCCTCGCCGAGACCCCCGCCGTGGATTTCGACAAAGGCATCGACGCGTCCGCGATCCTGAAGCAGGCGAAGGAAGCCGCGAAGGCCGACACGAAGGTCGTGGACGCGCAGTACGTCGGCGGCCGGCGCACGGTCCAGGATTGCGTGACCGTCTCCTTCGGCGCGAACGATCCCGCCGTCTCCCCGACCTTCTCGCTGCGCAGCGTGGAGTACATCGAGGAGTGCTACCAGACCGGCGACCCCCGCAACGGCGGCGGCCGCCAGTGCTACGAGCGCCCGGGCTACAGCTACCAGGAACTCGCCTCGGTCACGCTCCAGGACCGCCAGCCGCTTCTTCCGTGGGAGCGCGACACGTTCCGCGTCTGCCTCGACGGCCCGTGGCTCAGCTTCTACGACATCGAGACGGCCTACGACTACCGCCTGGTCTCGGGCGGCAGCTACAACGGCCGCTACGTCCTCGCGCCGGGCCGGAAGGTCGCCCAGCGCCCCGACCCGGTCGGGGTCCTCGGCGAGCTCGACTCCGCGATGAAGCTCACGCTCAGGGACAAGTGGACGAGCTACTACGCGGGCGAGAGCATCGAGATCAAGTACGCGCTCAAGAAGAACGTGGAGAACTGGTTCGACCCGGTCATCGCGGAGGGCGCCGTCACCGTGCCCGTCGCCGAGTCCTACCTGGTGGACCTCTCCAGGAGCTCGGGGCTGCAGAACGGGAAGAGCTACTACGTCGAGTACTCGATCCGGCGCATCGGCAAGGTGTCCACGGACAAGTTCACCCGGACGCTCGAGACGAACAAGGCCTCGCGCGCCGCGATGTCTCTGGCCCTCAACAAGTAATCTCCGGAGACGGAGGACGGGAGCCCCGCCGGGACGGCCCGGCGGGGCTCCTTATTGTACGCCCAGCATGACGCACGACTGAAGAGGTGGAAGTCCTCTGGGAACCCGGTCGCAGGGACCCGAGGGAAACGCAAGGGCGGGGTCGCGAGGCCCTGTCCGAAGGAAGCGTGGAACGAATTCCTGAGCCGACGAAC
>JACPOW010000022.1:0-21759 GCA_016191335.1 Elusimicrobiota bacterium
ACGCGCTGCGCCGCGGCGCGGCGCGCCTCGCGGGCGGCCTGCATCTCGGCGTCGGCGGCCTCGCGCTCGGCGATGAGGCGCTCGCGCTCCTCGCGCAGGGCGGATTCCAGGCGCGACGGGAGCTCCGACTCGAGACGGCGCGCGCGCTCGAGCGCCCGCTCGCCCTCGACGCGCAGCGCCTCGGAGCGCTCGAGCGCGGCGGCGCTCTCCGCCTGCACGCGCGCGCGCTCGGAGGCGAGCGCCTGCGCGGAGGCCTGCTCGCGGGCGGCGGCGCCGGCGGCGTCCGCGCGGGCCTTGATGATCTCCTCCGACAGGCGCTGGGCCTCGCGCTCATGGGCGGCGGCGGTCGAGGTGATCGTGCGCATCTCCGCCTCGAGGGCCGAGAGCCGCGCGAGGGCGAGGCGCTCGGAGGCCTCGGCGCGGACCGTGCGTCCGGCCGCCGCCTCCGCCTGGCGCCGGGCCTCGGCGCGCTCGAGCTCGAGCCGGGAGGCGAGGGACTCCCGCGAGGCCGACTCCGCGCGGGCCGCGGCGAACTCCGCCTCGCCGGCCTGGGCGCGGGCGACCGCGGCGTCGAGGCGGGCGCGCAGGGCGCCGGCCTCCGCGTCCTTCGCGTCCGCCTCGAGCTGCAGGCGGTCGAGCCGCGCCTGGAGCTCGCGCGCCGCGCGCAGGCGAGCCGCCGCGTCGCGCTCGAACTCCTCGGCGCGGGCGGAGGCGTGCTCCGTGTCGAGGCGCGCCGCGGCCAGCGCCGCCGCGGCCTCCTCGGCCTCGCGGCGGGCCTTGAGGACCTCGCCGCGGGCGCCGGCCTGGGCGGCGAGCTCGGCCTCGAGGGCCTCGGTGCGCCGCGTCGCGGCGTCGAGACGCGCGCGCAGGGACGCGGCGGCCGCGTCCTTCCCGTCTCCCTCGATCAGGGCGCGGTCGAGGCGGGCCTGGATCTCGCGGGCGCCCTGCAGACGCGCGAGCGCCTCGCGCTCCCAGTCCTCGGCCCGGGCCGCGGCGTGGTCGGCGTCGAGACGGGCGGCGGAGAGCGTGCCGACGGCCGCCTCGGCCTCCCAGCGGGCCTTCTTGGCGTCGGCCTGCGCCTCGGCCCGCGCGGCGCGCTCGTCGCGCAGGGCGAAGGCGAGCCTCGCGGCGGCGTCCTTCATCCGCTCGCGCGCCTCGCGCTCGCGCGCGAGCATCGCCTCCTTGGCCTCCAGGCGCTCGTGGAACTCGCGCGCCCCGGCCTGCGCCAGCTCGAGCTTGCCCAGCGCGTCGCGCAGCTCCGCGTAGGTGCCCGCGGGGGGGATGACGAGGTCGGCCAGGCGCCCGCCGAAGCCCTCGGCCGGCGGCTCGCCGCCGCGCTCGGCGGAGCGGGCGCGCGAGGCGAGCACCTCTTCGACCTCGCGGCTGAAGTCGTCCTTCCAGGCGTGGAGCGGATCCATTCCGTCCGTAGTATAGGAGGGGAGTGTTACAAAGACAAGTCTGAGGGATGCAACTTTTCGGGGGGTCCGATCGTATGATGGAGATGGAAACGCGCATCCTGTCTCTAGGCCGAAGGTCCCATGCCTGACCCGGGGCCCAGGACCCTGACTTCCAGGCCCCGACGGGGACATCCTCGCGTCATGGGAGCCCCGCGACGCGCCGGACCGGCCGCGCTCGCCGCCGCCTTGATCGGCGCGGGGCTGCTGCTGTACCGCCCCCGCCTCGTGCCGGAGCTCGCGCCCGGCCCGCGCGCCCGCCCTTCGTCCGAGACGGCTCTGGCGTCCGCGATCGCCTGGCCGGCGGCGCCCGCGCCGCGCCCCGCCGTCCCCGCCGCCCCACCCGCGCCGGCCGAGGAGGTCGTCGACGCGGAGGAGGTCGCCGCCTGGCGGGACGCGCTCGCCGACCGTTCGTTCTCCGCCGTGGACCACGCCGCGGCGGGTGCGCGCCCGGCTCCGGACCGCGTCCCGGCGGCCGGGCCGCGCGAGACACCGGCCGGGGCCGCCTCGCCGCCGCGCTCGCTCCACGACGCCGTGGTCGGTCTGCTGCGCGCGGCGAGCCGGCGCGAGACAAGGCCGGAGCCCGGGACGCGGCCCCGCCCGGAGGCGGCCGCCGCCCGGGAGGAGCGCCGCCGAGACCTCCTGGCCGTGGGGCCCGCCCCGGAGGACGAAGACCCCGGAAACGGGCCCTCCGAGGCGCGCTCCCGCTCCGGTCCCGCGGCCGCGCGGTCCGCGGGCCCGCGCCGGCGCGCGCACTTCTTCCCGCTGTTCAACCCTCCGCGCCGCGCCGCCGCCAAGCCGGACCGGGACTCCGTCCGCCGCCGCCTCGTCCGTCCGCTCCTGCTGTCCCGCATGCTCGGCCGCGGCGCCCTGAGGCCGCCGCCCGCCTCGCTCGTGCCGCCCGACCTGTCCCATCTCCTGGGACGCAAGCCCGCGAGCCTGCCCGACGGCTCTCCCGTCCCGGCGCGCCCCTACGAGCTCGACCGCGTCGAGGCGCACGACCCGCGCCGCGCCGCGGCCGCGGACCGCCGCCGCGCGCCCCACTGGGACGAAGGCCGGACCTGGCACGACGGCCCCGCCCAGGGCGTGGCCGCGGACGCGCGCTGGCTGTGGCTCTGGAAGGAGAAGGCGCGCTGGTGGGCCGCCCCCGAGCCGGAGAAGCCTCCGCTCCTGCGCCACGGCGACCTCTGGTGGGGAAAGCAGCGCGGCGTCTGGTTCGCGCTGCACGAGGGCGAGCTGTGGACCTGGCGGCGCTTCGCGGACTGGGACGCCGAGGGCCTGATCCGCCTCGCCGACGGCGTCGAGCTCGTCTACAGCGCCGACCTCGGCAAGGTCGCGGTGATCACGCCCGGCGCGGGCGCGGTCCTCTACGACGCGCGCACGGGGGAGGAGCTCGGCGAGTGGCGCGAGGACGAAATGCCCCGCCGCCGTCCCCGCGCGCCGGCGGGCCTGCGCCTTCCGCGCGGGATTTGATATTCTGGACGGGATGACCCGCCTCGCGCTGGTGCTCCTCTCCTTGGCCGCCCTCGCCGCCCCGTCCGCCGCGCAGGACGAGTACGGCGCGCGCGGCCTGTTCCCGGTGTACAAGTCCGGCAACCAGTGGGTCGTCTTCGACAAGCCGCGCAAGTCGGGCAAGCCGGGCGACCTGATGCCCGGATCGAAGTTCCTCATCGTGGGCAGCGCCGGCGCGGACCTCTTCGTCGTCGGCCGCACCTCCGCCACCTACGGGGGCGTTTGCCGCGGCAAGAAGCCGCTGAAGCTGCGCGCCGCTCTGCTCAAGGGCCCGCGCTCCACGGTCGGCGACCCCGTGATGGCCATCAAGGTCCCCGACTCCTTCCAGCTCAAGGGCTCCAACGCGCGCTACGACGCGCTCGACAACAAGGTCGACGAGCCGCTGTACGCCCTGCTCGGTTCGACCTTGACCGCGGCCGCGCTCGACGAGGGCAAGGCCGGCGCCTACCGCTTCCGCGAGGACGACGCGGGCTCCGCCGCCTTCCTCGCCGCCCCGACCGCCGACAAGATCGCGATGAAGATCGACTTCGCCGCGCACCCGCCCGTCGCCGGCCTCAAGCGGCCCACCGCCTTGGTCACCGACGCCCAGATCTCCTCCTCGCACCGCCGCTGCCTGCGCCTCGCCGACGGCGACCGCCTGATCGGCAAGTGCGTGGAGATGCCGCACGACCTGATGAGCGAGACCGCCCAGCTGCGCTTCGTCGCCTACGACCCCGGCGGCAACGGCAGCCCCTTCCTCCTCGCCTACACGAAGGGGGAGCCGCTGTGGGGCCACGAGCGCTGGGGCTTCGTCCTGCGCGGCGGCGGCGCGCGCCTGTTCCTGCGCGACGCGATGGACCCGCGCTGCCGCGAAGGGTTCTAGACGCTAGCGCCGCGGGCGCTTGAGCAGGTTCACGAGCGCCCAGCCCATCACCAGCAGCGCGATCATCTTGGGCGCGAGCTTCGCGAACAGATCCCGCAGGTGGGGGCTCAGCAGGACCCGGTGGCCCGCGGCGAGCACCGTGACGATCATCGCGAGCTTCACGCACAGGTTCGCGATCCGCTCCCAGTCGGTGCTGTCCGGGTTCAGGAGCTTCTTGAGCCGGCGCTTGTCGCCCCAGGGCATCGAGACGATCTCGACGCCGGCCCAGCTCGCGAACGACTCGCGGTTGGTCCAGGCCACGCGCCCCTTGCCGGTCGCCGTCTCGCCGCGCGGCAGCTCGAAGGTGAACGCCAGCATCATGTTGTCCGTCAGCTGGGCCTGCGTCTCCACCTTGAACCCGTTGACGGACACGTCGTGGGCCGTCGCCCGGTCGTCGAGCGGCTCGCCGCCCTTCGACGGGCGCAGCACGATGCTGAGCTCGGTGATGAGGCGCGCGCCCTCCCGCCGTTCGCCTTCGCTCACGGTCCGCCTCCGATGAAGGGCATCACGGCCTCCTGCTTCGGCGCGGCCTTCGGCGGGGGAGGGCCCAGCCGCAGCTGCAGGAGGAACTCCCGGAAGGCCGGCACGACCGCCTCGAACTCCCCGCGCGGCGCGCGCAGCCGCGCCGTGTAGATCCCGTAGCCGTCGGGGACGAGGATGGTCTCGGTCACCTCGACCTTGGTCTCGCTGCCCACCAGGACGCCCTCGGGATACCGGTACCGCGTCGTGCGCGCGCCCGTCCCGGCGCGCGTGCCGACCTGCACCTCGTACACGCCGCCCTTATCCTCGACGCTCGCCGCCGCCTCGGTCCGCAGCTCGGCCGCCGCCGCCTCCCAGCCCGCGAACCCGGGCGCCGTGGCCGTCGTGTGGAACACGACGATCATCGCCTCGCCGCCGGGCCGCTTCCACGCGAGCCCCGCGGCCGAGCGCCGCGGCTCGCCCCATTCCAGGGTGTCGCGCCAGGACAGCAGCGGCTCCTCGCGCAGCGCCAGCGGCTTGGGGCGCAGGTAGCCGTCCGTCTTAGGCGGCTCCGCCGCGCCGAGCTCGCGCAGGCGGGCGGCGACGACGCGGGACCACTCCGTCCCCTTGAGCCCGTCGCGCACGGCGAGCAGGGCCCGGGTCTCCGCCGCCGGCCCGGTCTCGTAGAGCGGGGTGCCGGTCTCGCGCTGGATCAGCGGCCTCTTCAGGAACGGCGTCAGCCAGTGGAACATCACGCGCGCGGCGTTCCACATCAGCGATCCGAACTCCGGCCAGTGCGAGTCGAACTTGTAATCGCCGAGATACGCCACGCCCCCGGGCTTGAGGACGGCGAAGCGCTTGTGCTCCTCCGAAAGCGGGGGCTGGACCTGGTAGCGCGCGCCGCGCGCCTTGAACGACGCCGACCGCATGACGAACTTCCCCGGGGGGATGTTGTAGAAGACGATGTAGCCGTTGAACCCCGGGCCGGAGATCCCGCGCTGGCCCGGGATGCGCTGTCCCTTCTCGTCCACCTCGGACACGCTCGCCTTGTCGGCGTATTTGACCGAGCCCAGCAGGAGCGCCCCGTGCGTCGTGACCTTCGCGAGGAGCAGGCCGTGGTCCAGGGACGCCGGCTGGGGGGGCACGGACGCGCAGGCCGTCAGGCCGGCGGCGGCGAGGGCCAAGGCGAGGCGTCTCATGAGACGGCAGTGTACCACCCGGTCGCCGTCCGCGCAAGATGATATAATCGCGGCAGCCATGGACGATTTCAACCTCGAGAAGCTCGCCAAAGAGATCGTCGTCGACCGCATGAAGGACCTCTCCGACGCGCCCGCCGGAGCCGGCCTCGTCGCCGGCCAGATCCTGTCCAAGGCCGTCGCCGGGACCCAGGCCCGCCAGGCCCCTCACGACACCGTCGTCGCCGTCTGCCGCGGCCTCATGTCCGGCATGCTCCTCCTCGGCAAGGACCTCCCGTCCACCGCCGTCGCCATCCTCAAGCAGGTCAACGTCGTCGCCGAGAACACGAACCAGGACCCCGCCGAGCTGATGACCTGGGCCATCGAGGGCATCGCCCCCGTCGCCAAGATCGCGGGAAGCACGACGCGCTACGCCGTCCAGGAAGCCATCGAATCAGCGTTCATGGGCGCGGGCCAGGTCTTCGACTCGACCTGCGAGACGGCGGGAGCCTGAGATGAAGATCGCCCTCGCCCAGATCGACACGACGGTCGGCGACCTGCGCGGGAACTCCGAAAAAATACTCTCCGCCCTCGACGAGGCCTGCCGCCGCGGCGCGTCCCTCGCCGTCTTCCCCGAGCAGACCTTGGGCGGCTACCCGGCCCTCGACCTCTGGGAAGAGCCCGGCTTCGCCGCCGCCAACGAGAAGGCCCTCGCGGCGCTGGCCAAGAAGGTCCGCGGCACCGCCGCCCTCGTCGGCTTCGTCTCGCGCTGGAAAGGGAAAGTGGGCAAGCCCGTGCGCAACTCCGCCGCCCTCCTGCACAACGGGAAGGTCGTCGCGATCCGCCACAAGACCTTGCTTCCGACCTACGACGTCTTCGACGAAGCCCGCTACTTCGAGCCCGCCTCCGAGAACAAGCCCATCTCCTGGGGCGGCCTCAAGCTGGGCGTCACCATCTGCGAGGACGCCTGGGCCAAGGACCCTTCCACCTCGCGCCGCCTCTACGACATCGACCCCGTCGCCGCCCAGGCCAAGGCCGGGGCCGACCTCCTCCTCAACCTGTCCGCCTCGCCGTTCCTGCGCGGCAAGACCGAGGTCCGCAAGAAGCTCCTCGCGGAGCACGCCAAGCGGCTCAAAAAGCCCCTGTTCTACTGCAACGCCGTCGGCGGCAACGACGAGATCGTCTTCGACGGCGGCAGCCTGGCCTACGACGCCCAAGGCAAGCTCCGCGCGCGCGCCGCCTTCGCCGCCGAGGACCTGCTCGGCATCGACACGAAGACCTGGGAGGGGGCGACCGTGGCCCCCGAGCCCTCCGCCGTCGGGCAGGTCGGCGAGATCCTCACCCTCGGCATCAAGGACTTCGCCGGCAAGTGCGGGTTGCAGACCGCCTTCCTCGGCCTCTCCGGCGGCATCGACTCCGCCGTCGCCGCCGCGCTCGCCGTGCGGGCGCTCGGCCCGCACCGCGTGGTCGGCGTGACCATGCCTTCGTCCTATTCCTCGCAGGGAAGCCTCGACGACGCGCAGGCTCTCGCCAAGAACCTCGGCATCGAGCTGCGCACCGCGCCCATCGCGGGCGTGTACGACGCCTTGGTCGCGACCCTCGGCGACAAATGGGGGAAGGGAACTCCCGACCTGGCCGAGCAGAACCTCCAGGCCCGCGCGCGCGGCGTCATACTGATGGGCCTCGCCAACAAGGCGCACCGCGGCTTCGTCCTCACCACGGGCAACAAGTCCGAGCTCGCGGTCGGCTACTGCACCTTGTACGGCGACATGTGCGGCGCGCTGGCGCCCTTGGCCGACGCGCCCAAGCGCCTCGTCTACGAGCTCGCCGGCTGGCTCAACTCGGACCGGCAGATCATCCCGTCCAACTCCATCGCCAAGGCCCCGTCGGCCGAGCTCAAGCCCGACCAGAAGGACCAGGACGACCTGCCGCCCTATGACCAGGTCGACGACGCGCTCGAGGCCTGGGTGCAGTCCCGCCTGGAGCCGGGCCGCGTGGCCCGCGCCGTCGGCGACCGGGCCGTCGCCGAGACCTTGCTCGACCGCATGGACTGGAGCGAGTTCAAGCGCCGCCAGGCGCCGCCGTCCATCAAGATCTCCTCGAAGGCCTTCGGCGTGGGGCGGCGCATGCCCATCGCGAAGGCCGGCTGGCGCGTCCGCGCCGGGCTTTAGCTCGCCGCCGCCGCGATGCTCCTAGAACTTAAGAGAGACCACCCAGCCTTCCTTCGCCTTTGCCGTCCCACGTGAAGTTCGTGGCACACCCTGATAATCTTAACCCCTGGTGGAGCACAGATTTTTCAATTTCAGTTCGGAAATGCCGTTGATTACTGCCCGGATTAGACAGACCAGATGAATCACAAATCAGCGACGCCTAAAGTGGTACTGGTAAAAAAGACGCTCCGGATCGGGCCCGATGGGAGATTTTAGGTCGAGAAGAGAACATCCTTCTTCTGGGGGAAACCGGGGACATAGTTTAGGGGTGGGCCGTCTCTTGATGTCACCATCTCACATGCAAGGCACGAGACATTCATCCAGCCGAGTGTCGTGTCTTGGGATTGGAAGGGCGGCGGTCGCTTCAGCCACCGAATCTCAGAAGACCAGAGCGCGAAGTAATCGATGAAGCCCATCGCAAGAGGGAGGGGCGAACATCGGCTCGGGCCGACGGAGCCAGGAGAGAAAGGCCCTCACTAGCACCCGCGGCTCAGAATTCCGTTAGCCCTTAGAACTGCGGGCACCCCTGGCAGGATTGTACAATATCCTGTACACTATCGGCATGACCAGAATCGCCCCTGTCTCTTATGTGCGCGCACATCTGCCCGAAATGGTCGCTTCTCTTGGCAAAAAGAAGCGTGGCCGAGTCATCATCACCCGCAACGGCCTGGCCTCGGCTGTCCTGCTTTCCCCGGAAGAACTCGAAACGCTTGAGGTTCTTGCGGATAAGAAGCTGATGCTGTCTTTGCTGAAAGCCGAAGAAGACGAGCGGGCCCAGCGGCTTGTGGAGCACGAAGACATTTTCAAATGACTCATCGCATCCTCTACACGGAGGAGGCGGCGCGCCGCATTGGGAAGCTCGACAAGGCGGTCAAAGAGCGCGTCGGGAAAGCGATCCAACGGCTTGCAGCGCACCCCGAACTCGGGAAACGGCTTACCGGCCTCCTGAGCGATCGCTGGTCCTATCGAGTCGGCGATTGGCGCATACTTTACAAAGTGAAGAAAGCGGAAGTGCTCATCCTAATTTTAACCGTCGGGCACCGAAGCGATGTTTACGACCTTTGAACGGTCGGGGACATGATCATGAAAGGCAGGATTCCGAAGTTCAGAAAGGAGGCCGAGGAACGGGCCTTTTGGGCGTCCCATGATTCCGCGGGCCGCGTGGAATGGAAGAAGGGAAAGAAAGTCCTCTTCCCAAACCTTCGTCCCGCTCTTAAGACCACCCGACGTCGAAGCTAACGCGGCGATCGAGGACTTCGATATCATCATACGGGAGACAAGATTATGAACGGCATCAACCTCGGAGCGTGGGCGGCGGGAGCGGTCGCCGGCCTCGCGGTCGCGATCTACATCCGGAGGAAGAACGCGGCCCCGGCCGACCCCGAGGAGAAGCTCCGCGAGCTCATCGGCCCCCAGGGCATGGCCCTGCGCGACAAGAACCGCGAAGCCGCCGACGAGAAGTGGAACGCCGAGCTGCTGGCGTCGGTGGAGGGCTCGATCAAGAAGCTGCGCGAGGCGGGGGACGCCGCCGGCGCCGAGAAGCTCGAGGCGTACGCCGAGACGATCAGGGCCCGGCGGAAGTAGACCCCGACTATAGCGCCCGTCATGGCGGGCGGCCGGAGGTCGCCTTACACTTCTTATATGTGGCGCCGAAGGCTTACTTTCGGTGGCTTTCTGATCGGGGTCGCCCTCGGAGGGTGGCTCGTCAACGCGCCGCCCGGCCATGAGGGCTTTCTCACGATGCTCGCGGCCTATTCGGCGACGCCCCTGCTGGTCCTGCTGAGCCCCGTGCTGTTCCTGCTCGCGGCCGTGGGCGTGACCATCAATCACGCCGCGTCGGCAGTCGTTACCTGGACCTTGCTGGGGTTCCTGGCGAGCGTGGCGGCGGGGAAGCTGGCCCCGAGACGGAAGGCCGCGCGCTAGCGCGCGACGCGCATCTTCTCGCCGTCGGAGACGATGCGGATGTCCGCGCGCACGAGCTCCTCGCCGTTCTTGGCGTTCTCGGTGACGATGGTGACGACGACCGGGTCGCCGGCGGCGATGCCCGCCGCGTCGCAGGCCCAATAGAGCTTCTCGGTCGTGGTGACCGCGTCGGCGCCGAAGACGACGGTCTCATGCGTGACATCTGAATAGGTCTTGAGATTCCCGCGCGAGGCGTGCCAGCGGTAGCGGACCGTCACGCCGGGAGGAGGCTCCGCGGCGGGGGTTATCCCGATACCTATGGTGGAAGACATGCCCGGCAGGCACGCGCCGGGGTCGGCGACGAAGCTCATGCGCGTCGGGACCTCGCTGCAGGCCGAGAGGAGGACGGCCAGAGCGAGGAGCCTCACGACGCGGAGGCCTGGATCTCGGAGAGGTCGGCCACGCGGCGGAAGGCGCGCACGAGCTTGCTGAGGAGCGCCAGGCGCTGGGCCTTGAGGGCCTCGTCGTCGACCATGACCATGACCTTCTCGAAGAACTGGTCGAGGTGCGGCTTGACCGAGACGAGGGTCTTGAGGCCGCCCTCGAAGTCGCCGCGCACGATGCGGTCGTTGGCCGAGCCCTCGGCCGCGACGAGCGCGTCGTAGAGGTCGTAGTCGGCCTGGTCGCGCAGCAGGGCGCGCTCGGGCGGGGCGGAGTCCGTGAGCTTCGCTTGCTTGAGGATGTTCGAGGCGCGCTTGAAGGCGGCCGCGAGCGCCTCGAAGGCGGGGTCGCGCCGCACCGCGCGCAGGGCGGCGAGGCGCAGGAACGCGTTGGGGAGGTTCGAGAGCGCGCCGGCCGAGATCGAGCGGACCTCGTCGACGGCGAAGTGCATCTCCTCGAAGAGCGACTGGGCGCGTCCCCAGACGAAGTCCGAGAGCTGGGCGGCGAGCTTCGCGGGCTCGGGCACGGCGACGGGCTGCAGCGAGAGGGCATGGACGATGGCCGCGTCGAGGTCGAGCGGGAGCTGCTTCTCGAGGACGATGCGCACCGCGCCCAGGGCCTGGCGGCGCAGGGCGTACGGGTCGGCCGAGCCGGTGGGGATCATGCCCGCGGCGAAGCAGCCCGCGAGGCTGTCGAGCTTGCCGGCCAGCGACACGACGGCCGCCTCGGCCGTGGCCGGGGCGGGGGATTTCGCGGCGACGGGGAAGTAGAACTGCTCGACGGCCAAGGCGACCTTCTCGGACTCGCCGTCCTTGCGGGCGTAGACGCCGCCCATGTGGCCCTGGAGCTCGGGGAATTCCTTCACGACGTCGGTGACGAGGTCGGCGTAGACGAGCTTGGCGGCGCGGGCGACGGCCTGCTCGTCGACGTGCGCGGTCTGGCGGAGCCGCTCGGAGGTCCACGCGGCGATGGACTCGACGCGGGCGGCCTTCTGGGCCATGGAGCCGAGGGCTTTCTGGTAGGTCACGCGCTCGAGCTGGGGCAGCTTGCTCGCCAGCGTGGAGGCGGAGTCGCGGCCGACGAAGAAGGCCGCGTCGTTGAAGCGCGCCTCGAGGACGCGCTGATAGCCCTCGCGCACCAGCTCGTTGCCGGAGGAGAGGCCGTCGCGCACGCCCACGAAGAACGGGTGGAGGAGGCCGTCCTTGGTGACGACGGGGAAGAACTTGAGCTGCTTCTTCATCACGAGTTTGAGCAGCTCCGCGGGCAGGACCATGTGGGCGTCGCGCAGCTTGCCCAGAACCGGCACGGGATGCTCGACCATGAAGACGGTCTCGTCGATGAGCGCCTCGTCGGGCTCGGTGACGCCGCCGGTGGACTTGGTCGCCTGGGCGAGGCACTTGAGAAGGTACTCGCGGCGCTCGGCCGGGTCGGCGATGACGAGGCCCTGGCGCAGCAAGGCGGAGTGCTTCGACGGGTCCTTGAGGTTCGCGGGCGCCTTGGCGAGGACGGGATGGCCGTGGACGGCTCGGCCGGACTTGACCCCGGCGACGGTGACGGGGACGACCTTGTCGCCGAGCATGGCTGTGATCGCGCGCAGGGGGCGGCCGAACTTGAAGCCGCTCTCCTCCCAGGTCATGAACTTGGGGAACTGCAGGGACTTCATCAGCTCGGGGATCATCGCCGCGAAGAGCGCGGAGGCGGACTCGCCCTTGGTGTGGACCTCGGCGTAGAGGACGCCGTTGTCGGGGATGAGGGAGGCCGGGTCGAGGCCGTACTTGCGCGCGAAGCCTTCCAGCGCGGGCGCGGGGGCGCCGACCTTCGGGCCTTTGAAGCGCTCGGTCTTGTCGTTGCCCTTGGCGGCGACGCCCTTGACGGTCAGGACGAGGTGGCGGAGCGTGCCGGAGACGGCGACGTCGCCGTGGTCGATCTTGCCCGCGAGCCACTTGGACGCGTTGAGCTTGAGCTGGTCGAGCGCGGGGGGGACGAAGCGCGCGGGGAACGGCTCGGTGTGGATGTCGAGAAGGAAGTCGTTCGTCTTGGTTTTCTTGGCCATGTTATTTCGCCGCCGCCGGTTCTTTCGGCGTGTGCTTCTCGATGTACAGCTCCATCACCTTTCTCGCCAGGTTGCGGATGCGGCCGATGTAATGCGCCCGCTCGGTGACCGAGATGGCGCCGCGCGCCTCGAGCGTGTTGAACAGATGCGACGCCCTCACCACGCAGTCGTACGCCGGAATCGGATCGCCGAAGCCCGCGAGACGGACCCCTTCCGCTTCCCACTCGTTGAAATGACGGGACAGGAGCGCCACGTCCGCGGTCTCGAAGGAGTAGCGCGACAGCTCCCGCTCCTGCGGCTTGTGCAGGTCGCCGTAGGTCAGGCCGCCGCCGTAGTCGAGGTCGTAGACGGAGTTCTTGTTCTGGAGGTACATCGCGATGCGCTCGAGGCCGTAGGTGAGCTCGACGGAGACGGGCGAGAGCGGCATCGAGCCCATCTGCTGGAAGTAGGTGAACTGGGTGATCTCCATGCCGTCGAGCCAGACCTCCCAGCCCACGCCGGAGGCGCCGAGGGTCGGGGACTCCCAGTCGTCCTCGATCCAGCGCAGATCGTGCTTCTTGGGGTCGAGGCCGATGGCCTTGAGGGATTTCTGATAGGTGTCGGTGATCCCGGCCGGGACGGGCTTCATGATGACCTGGAACTGGTAGTACTTGCCGAGGCGGTTGGGGTTCTCGCCATAGCGGCCGTCGGCGGGACGGCGGCAGGGCTCGATGTAGGCGTAGCGGGCGGGCGCGCTCGTGAGCGCGCCGAAGAAGGTGGCGGGGTTGAAGGTGCCGGCGCCTTTCTCCAGGTCGTAGGGCTGGACGACGGCGCAGCCCTGCTTGGACCAGAAATCCTGCAGCTCGAGAACGATCTCTTGAAAGGTCATCACGCGGGAACTCCCTGAGGGGCGGTCTGGGTCAAAGCGTCGCGGAACTCGAAGGCGCGCAGGCGGCGGCCGGCGTGCGCGGCGAGGTGCTCGTCGAGAAGCCGCCGCGCGGACTCGGCGGCGGGCGCGTCGTATGGCAGGGCGGAGAGAGCGGCCGGGGCCGTGTCGTGGAGGGCGGCCCACGCGGCGCGGGCCGGCGCGGGCGCGCGCTCACGCAAGGAGATGCCGAGCATGTCGGCCAGGCGGAGGCCGAACGACGGCACGACCCAGGGGCTCGGCGCGGCGTCGAGGACGGCGAGGACCTCGCAGAGGAGGCGGTACTTCTCGGGGCCGGGCTGATGGTCGGGGGTGAGGCGGTCGACCATCTCCAGGCAGGCGAGCGCGTCGAAGGTGCGGCCCAGGTCCATGCGCCAGCCCGGGAAGCTCGAGATCAGGCGGCCGCCGACGGCCTTGGCGAACTCGGAGCGCGTGGAGAGGTGGAGGCGGTACTCGCCCCACACGCCGGGCTCGGTGAGCGCTTTCATCTTGCCCTTGGGCCGGTTGACGCCGACGAAACGGCAGGGGACCTTGCCGAACTGCTCGGTGAACACGGTGCAGAGGCGGTCGTACTCGCCGAAGGCGCGGCGGGAGAGGACGACGCCGGGCGCGTTGACGATCACCGGGAGAGCCCCTTGCGCAGAAGCGCGGCCTCGCGGCGCGTCGGCGCGCGGAAGAGGTCGCGGGCGCCGAGCGGGGCGTCCTCGAGGTACGGCGCCAGGCAGTCGACCGACGAGGCCTGATAGGCCTCCCAGCGCGCGGCCGCGGTCAGGGCCTTCGCGGCGGCGGCGACGGCGGCAGGCGGCAGGAGGCGCCAGCACGCGGCGCGCTCGAGCGGCGTCAGCGCGGGCCAGAGCCTGGCCAGGCGCGCGGGGGAGGCGGCGAGCGATTCCTTGAGCTCGGCGAACGCGCGCCGCTCCAGGGCGGAGCGCGTCGAGGCCGGCGTCGGGATTTCGGTCACGCGGAGATTATAACTATCCTTGGGGAGAGAGGGGGCTAGCGCCCGAGGCGGATCGGGGGCTCGGGGACGATCGGGACCCGCGCCTCGGGCAGGCCGCCGGGGCCGAAGGAGTCGGTGGACGGCTCGAGCTCGCGGCGGATGCGCAGCGGGTTCAGGAAGACGTCGGGGCGCTCCTCGGTGATCTCGAAGACGCCGGGCACGCCGGCGAAGGAGCCGCGCAGGTCCTCGGGGCGGCCCAGCAGGGCGAGCACGTAGCGGCCCGGCCCCAGGCCGTCGAAGTAGAACTTGCCGTCCTGGTCGGGCACGCGCGAGCCCGAGAGCCAGTAATGGGTCGTCTGCGTGGCCGAGCTGCGCCACACCGCGAACAGGCCGACGCGCAGGCCGATCGCGCCGCGCTCGTCGAGCAGGGCCGTGCCCTCGACGCGGCCTTCGCGCAGCTCCGCGAACTCGCCGACCTCGATGCGCTTGTCGCTGACGGCCCACAGCCCGTCCAGGCGCAGCAGCCACTCGCGGGCCTTGGCCTCGTCGCCGAACCGCGCGTACGCCGCCGAGAAGCCCTCGAAGATGCGCTGGGCGTCGGAGGCCTTCTCGAAGCCCTCGACACGGCGGCCGGTCGCGGCCGACAGGCGCTCGAGCTTGGCGTAGCGCTCGGCGGTCACGGGGCCGGCGCGCAGGATCTCGAGGGCGCGCAGGTAGTCGGGGTGGGCGCGTCCGGGGACCGAGATCATCATCGCGTCGAGCGCGCGCTCCTCGTCCCACCACTGCAGGCGGCCGAGGCGCACCGCCGCGAGCGCCTCCTCGGCGAACACGCCGCGGTAGCCCGACTTCTCGAGGAAGGACGCGATGCGGTCGATGCTGTCGGGCGACAGGTCCGTCGTCTCCGAGGACATGCGCCGGGAGTCGACGTGGTAGGACCGGTTGCGCGTCGGATACAGCCAGGCGACGGCGAGCGTGCGCGCGTCGCGGTTGGTCGGCACGCCCGCGGCCTCGGCCAGGGAGCGCGGGCCGAAGCCCCAGACGCGGGTGAGCGCGGCGTCGGCGCCGAAGGTCGCGAGACCCCAGGCGGCGACGAGGGCGACCGCGATGCGCCGCGACCACGGCCGCAGGTCCTCCCGGACCAAGGCCGCGGCGAGCGCGGCGCAGGAGACGGCCAGCGCCGTGGTCAGGAAGAGCGTCAGCAGAAGCCCGAGGAAGACGCCGCCGCACAGCTCCACGGCCCGCGACAGCAGCGGCCAGCGCGAGGCGCACCACCCGATCGCCGAGGAGATCAGCCCGAAGGCCGCGCCGGGCAGGAGGCCCTGGCGTCCCCGCGCCGCGGCGAAGGCCGCCGCCCCGAGCGCCACGCTCCCGAGCTGCAGGGCCAGCGCGTCGGCGGCGGAGAGCTCGAGGGGGAACGCGTCGGGGAACAGGCGCACGCTCTCGGTCCAGCCCAGGCAGACCCAGGACAGCGCGGCGAACAGGGCCAGGCGCAGGCCGAACGGCGCGCTCCAGGAGCGCTTCGTCTCGAAGACCCAGAAGAACGCCGCCGTCAGCGCGGAGGCGACTATCAGCCTTTCGATCGCCGCCTCCTACTCCTCGTCCTGCTGGAGCCGGGCGAGTATGCCGAAGTCCTCGAGCGTGGTCACGTCGCCGCGCACCGCGCCGCCGGCCGCGATCTCGCGCAGAAGGCGCCGCATGATCTTGCCGGAGCGGGTCTTGGGCAGGGAGTCGGTGAAGCGGATCTCCGCCGGACGCGCGATCGAGCCGATCGCCTTGGCCACGAACTCGCGCAGCAGCTCCTTGAGCTCGGGGCTCGGGATCTTGCCGCCCTTGAGCGTGACGAACGCGACGACCGCCTGGCCGTGCAGCTCGTCTGGCCGGCCCACGACGGCCGACTCCGCGACGAAGGGATGCCCGACGAGCGCGGACTCGATCTCCGAGGTGGAGAGGCGGTGGCCCGAGACGTTGAGCACGTCGTCGATGCGGCCGAGGATCCAGAGATAGCCGTCCTTGTCCTTGCGCGCGCCGTCGCCGGTGAAGTACATGCCGGGGATCTGCGACCAGTACTGCGCGCGGTAGCGCTCCGCGTCGCCCCAGATGGTGCGCAGCATCGACGGCCACGGCCGGCGGATGACGAGGTAGCCGCCCGCGCCGGGAGGCACGGGGACGCCCTTCATGTCCACGACCTCGGCGTCGACTCCGGGAAGGGGCAAGGTCGCCGAGCCGGGCTTGGCGGCGGTGGCGCCCGGAAGAGGAGAGATCATAATCGCGCCGGTCTCCGTCTGCCACCAGGTGTCCACGATCGGGCAGCGGTCGCCGCCGATGTTCTTCTTGTACCAGCGCCAGGCTTCCGGATTGATCGGCTCTCCGACGGTGCCGAGCAGGCGCAGGGAGGACAGGTCGTGCCGCTTCGGGTGCTCCTCGCCGAGGCGCATGAAGGTGCGGATCGCCGTCGGCGCCGTGTAGAACACCGACACGGAGTGGCGGGCGATCATGGACCAGAAGCGGTCGGGCTGCGGCGTCAGCGGCGCGCCCTCGTACATCAGGGCCGTCGCGCCGTTGAGGAGGGGGCCGTAGGCCAGATACGAATGCCCGGTGACCCAGCCCACGTCGGCGGTGCACCAGAACACATCCGTCTCCTTCAGGTCGAAGACGTGCTTCGTCGTCCAGGCGGTCTGCACCATGTAGCCGCCGGTCGTGTGCAGGATGCCCTTCGGCTTGCCCGTGCTGCCGCTCGTATAAAGGATGAACAGCGGGTGCTCGCTGTCGAGCTTCTCGGCGGGGCACACCGGGGACGCCTTCGCCGTCAGGCGATGCCACCAATGGTCGCGCGTTTCGTCGATGGTGATCTCGTTGTCGGCGTGCTTGAGCACGACGACCGCCTGGACCGACGGGGCGCCGAGCTTGAGCGCCTCGTCGACGGCGTCCTTGAGCCGGAGGATCGCGCCCTTGCGCCAGCCGCCGTCGGCCGTGATCACGACCGAGGCGCCCGCGTCGTTGATGCGGTCGCGCAGCGCCTCGGCGGAGAAGCCGCCGAACACCACGCCGTGCACGGCGCCGATGCGCGCGCAGGCGAGCATGGCGATGACCGCCTCGGGGATGAGCGGCATGTAGATCGCGACGCGGTCGCCCTTCTTGACGCCGAGGCCTTTGAGCGAGTTGGCGAACAGGCACACCTCGCGATGGAGCTGGAGGTAGGTGTAGGTGCGGACCTTCCCGGGCTCGCTCTCCCAGATCAGCGCGGCCTTGTTGCGGCGCGGGCCGCCGAGATGGCGGTCGAGGCAGTTGTAGGACAGGTTGGTGGTCCCGCCGACGAACCACTTCGCGTCGGGGACCTTCCACTGGAGGGTCTTGCGCCACGGCTTGAACCACGTCAGCTCGCGCGCCGCGGCGTCCCAGAACTTCTCCGGCGACTTCGAAGCCGCGGCCGACAGGCGCGCGCGCGCCGCCTTGCTCGGCACCGAGGCCGTCCTGGCGAAGGCGGCGGGGGGCGGATAGGACCGCTCTTCCTTACTTAGAACCGAGATCGATCGCTCTTTTGACGCGTTTTCCATGGATTCCATCCTATCATTTTCCCGCCGCGGCTCAAGACGGCGAGGCCGTTGCCGAATAGTCGCATTTTTTCCTATACTAGCCCTTCAATGCTCCCTACATATCGGCCTCATAATCGTAAACGCATGAAGAAGATCGGTTTCCGCGCGCGGATGGCTACGCCCGGCGGCCGCAAGACGCTCAACCGCCGTCGCGCGAAAGGCCGCGTCACCTTAATCAAGAAGAAGGCTTGACGCCGCCGTCCGGTTTCGGCGACGACGCGCGCCTGAAGGAGCGCGGGGAGTTCCGGCGGGTCTTCCAGTCCGGACGGAAGACCGTCGGGCGCGCCCTCATCCTCTGGCACCGCGTCGACGCCGCCGAGCGGGAGCCCCGTCTGGGGCTTTCCGTGAGCGCGAAGGTCGGCAACGCCGTGAGGCGCAACCGCCTCAAGCGCCTGCTGCGCGAGACCTTCCGTCTGCGCCGCTCGGAGCTCCGGCCGGGAGTCGAGATGGTCGCGTACCCGCGCGCGGGCTGCCCCTGGAAGGGGCGGGCCGACGCGGAACGCGACATCCTCGACCTCTGGAGGAAAGCCGGGCTTCTGCGCCCATGAAGAAGGTCCTTCTCGCCTTGCTCGATCTCTACCGCGCCGGAATCCGGCCGTGGCTCCCCGCCGCGTGCCGTTTTTATCCCAGCTGCGGCGACTACGCCCATGCCGCCGTTTCCGACCACGGAGCCTGGAGAGGGCTGGCCCTCTCCGCGCTGCGCGTCTTGCGATGCCACCCTTTCCACCCCGGCGGGCACGACCCCGTGCCGCTCCCCCGATAACCCAATGGACCGAAACCTCCTGCTCGCCGTCTCGCTCTCCGTCGCCGTGTACGCTGCCTGGTTCGGGTTCCTGGAGAAGCGGTTCAATCCTCAGCCGGTGAAGCCGTCGGTGTCCGCGACCGCGGGTTCCGCCGCGTCGTCGAGCATCGCCGCGTCCGGCGCGAAGGCCGCCTCGGCCCCCGCGGCCGCGTCTCCCGCCCCGGCGGCGGCCGCCGTCAAGCTCGACGCGGCCGAGGCCGACGAGGTCCAGCTCGGCGACGCCGTGGCGAAGATCCATCCGCGCGGCGCCGCGATCGTCAGCTTCCTGTACCCCGAGCCGCTCGGGCGCGTCGAGCTCGTGCACGACGCCGACCAGGGCCTGTTCGGGACCTTCCCGGACCTCGAGTTCAAGCGCGACGTCGCGTTCAAGAAGGGCATCGTCTACACGGCGACGCGCGCCGACGGCCTCAAGATCTCCAAGGAGTTCCTGCCCGGAGAGGGCACGGTCCTGCCGCGCGTGCGCGTCGTCGCGGTCAACGCCTCGAAGCGCGCCGTCGACGCGGGCGCCTGGACCCTGACCGTCGGCTCGGGCCTCGGCACCATCGAGACCGAGAAGAAGGAGAACGAGAAGCTCCAACGCGCCCTCGCGCTGACGCCCGCGGCCAAGGGCCTCAACGGCCGCATCGAGACGCTGAAGGAAGGCGCGCACGCCGAGGCCTTCCGCTGGATCGGCATCGACAACCGCTACTTCCTCGCCGCGCTGCTGCCCTCGCCGGAGCACTTCTCCGCGCCGCTCGTCTCCCTGCCGCCGAAGATCACCTTGACGGCCAAGCCCGTGTCCATCCCGCCGAACGGCTCGTTCACCTGGGAGGTGCCGTACTACCTCGGCGCGAAGGGCCAGACCTGGCTGTCGCGCTACGGCATCGGCCTCGAGCGCTCGATCGATTTCGGCTACTTCGCCTGGATCGGGCGCAAGATGCTCGAGGCGCTCGAGTACCTGCACGGGCTCACCCACAACTGGGGCTGGGCCATCCTCGCGCTGACCCTGATCCTGCAGGTGCTGCTGTTCCCTCTGACCTGGAAGAGCCTGCGCGCCGCGGCGGCGATGAAGAAGCTCCAGCCCGAGATCGCCAAGCTCCAGCAGAAGTACGCCGACGACTCCGCGAAGCTCAGCGCGGCGACGATGGAGATGTACAAGACGAAGGGGGCCAACCCGCTCGGGGGCTGCCTGCCGATGGTCCTGCAGATGCCGATCTTCATCGCGCTGTTCAACGCCCTGCGAAACTCGTGGGAGCTGCACGGCGCGGCCTGGATCTTCTGGATCAAGGACCTGTCGGCGAAGGACCCGTATTACGTGCTGCCCGTCGTGATGGGCGGCTTGATGTTCCTGCAGAGCAAGATGAACCCGCCCGCGGGCGATCCGGCTCAGCAGAAGGTCATGATGTTCATGCCGCTCATCTTCACGTTCATGTTCATGAACTTCCCGTCCGGCCTCGTGCTCTACTGGCTGACGAACAGCCTCGTCAGCACGGTCGTGCAGGTCGCCCTCAAAGACCAGCTCGAGGCCTAGGGCCAAGCTCCCCCGGAGGATAAACCAATGGAACCCATCGAATCCGAAGGCCGCACCGTCGCAGAAGCCGTCGAGGCCGCCCTGCAGAAGAGCGGGATGCGCCGCGACCAGGTCGAGGTCACCGTGACCCAGGAAGGGTCCGCGGGCTTCATGGGCCTCGGCGCCAAGCCCGCCAGGATCCGCCTGACCGAGAAGCGCTGGGGCCCCGACTCGCCCGCGCCGGCCCCGTCGGCCCCGTCCCGCGCGCCGCAGCGCCCGCCCATGCGGAACTCCGCCCCGCGCCCGCCCGAGCGCCGCGGCGAGCCTCGTCCCGAGCCTCGCCGCCAGGAGCGCCGCCCCGAGCCGCGCCACGAACCCCGTCCGGAGCCCCGCCGCGAGCGGGCGCCCGAGCCGCGCGCGCCGCAGCCCCAGCGCGCGCCCGAGCCGGCCCGCCCTCCGCGCGAGCGGAGCGAGGCGCACAAGCCCGTGACCGCGGCCGAGGCGGCGGAGGCCTGCGACAAGGCCCAGAAGCTCGTCGTCGAGCTCCTGAAGCTCATGGCGATCGCCGCCCCGACGGCGACGGCCGCGTGGGACGCCGACCTGGAGCGGGTGAAGATCTCCGTCGAGTCGCAAGACGCCTCGATGCTCGTCGGCCGCGACGGCCGCGTGCTCGAGTCGCTGCAGTTCCTCGCGACCTTGATGCTCTCCCGCGGCAACGGCGCGCCGATCGCGGTCCAGGTGGACGCGCTGTCCTACTGGGAGAAACGCGAGCAGGCCGTCCTCGACGAGGCGCGCCGCGCCGTCGAGACCGTGAAGGCCACGGGCAAGCCCGTGCGCATGGAGCCGATGGACTCCTCGATGCGCCGCCTCGTGCACCGCTCCTTCAGCGCCAGCCCCGACGTCACCACCTCGTCGGAGGGCGAGGGCCCGTGGCGCAAGCTCGTGATCCGTCCCAAGGCGAGATGACCGGACGGGAAGCAACGATCGTCGCGCTCGCGACGCCGCCCGGGCGCGCCGCCCTCGGGATGGTGCGCGTCTCCGGCCCCCGCTGCCGGGAGATCGCGCGCGTCCTGCTCGGGACCGAGCTCGAGCCGCGGCGCGCCACGCCACGCCCGCTGCGCAGGAACGGCGCCGTCGTCGACCGCGTGGTCGCGACCTACTGGGCCGGTCCGGCGACGCCGACCGGCGAGGACCTCCTCGAGCTGACCGGCCACGGCTCGCCCGAGCTGCTGCGCGAGGTCGTGGAGGCCGTGCTCGAGGCCGGCGCCCGGCCCGCGGCCCCCGGCGAGTTCACCCGGCGCGCCTTCGTCAACGGACGGCTCGACCTGGCCCAGGCGCGCGCGGTGGGCGACCTGATCTCGGCGCGGGGGGCGGCCGCGCGCTCGGCCGCGCTCGCGCGCCTCTCCGGCGGGCTCTCCGACGCGCTCGACGCGGCGCGCGCGCCGCTGCTGGAGCTGCTGGCCGAGCTCGAGGTGCGCCTCGACCATCCCGAGGAGGACATCGCGCCCCTGCCCGCCGCCGACGCCGACGCCGCGCTGGCCGACGCCTCCGCCCGCCTCGAGCGCCTGGTCGCCGGCTTCGCGCGCGGCCGCGCCCGCCGCGAGGGCGCGCGCGTCGGGCTGTTCGGCGGCCCCAACGCGGGGAAGTCCACCTTGCTCAACGCCCTGCTCGGCCGGGAGCGCGCGATCACCGCCCCGGAGCCCGGCACCACGCGCGACGTGCTCGAGGAGCAGGCCGAGCTCGCGGGCCTGCCCGTCGTCCTCGTCGACACCGCCGGCCTGCGCGACGACGCCTCGGACCCCGCCGAGCGCGAGGGCATCGCCCGCGCCGAGCGTGCCCTCGAGTCCTGCGAGGTCGCCGTGCTCGTCGTCGACGCCGCGACCCCCGACGGCCGCGACGCCGCGGCCCTCGAGACCGTGGCCGC
>JACPOW010000022.1:21802-58836 GCA_016191335.1 Elusimicrobiota bacterium
GAGGCGCGCGCCTCGTCGTCGCCCTCAACAAGATGGACCTCGCGGGGGGCTCGTCCGGAGCGGAGGGCGTGCGCTGCTCCGCGCTCACGGGGCAGGGCGTCTCCGAGCTCGAGGCCGCGATCGCCGCCGCCGCCTCGACCGCCGCGGCGGACGAGGGGGAATCCCTGCTCGACGACGCGCGCCAGAAGGACGCGCTCGCTTCCGCCCTCGGCGAGCTCGCCGCCGCGCGCGCCGAGCTCGCCGCGCGCCCGGGCGCGTGGGCGGACCGCGCCGCCGCCCGCCTGCGCCGCGCGCGGGCCCTCGTCGGCCAGGCCCGCGGAGAGGGCGCCTCCGACGAGGTGCTCGACGAGATCTTCTCCAAGTTCTGCGTGGGAAAGTAAAGTGAGGAAAAAAACGATCATGCCGTCCAAACCCCCGAAGAAGCCGCGGAAAGCGGCCCCCGTCCACCGCACCCCCGTCACCGGCATCTCGCCCGACGAGCAGATCGTCGGCGCGCCGTTCCTCGGCAAGGTCCGCGCCTACGACGCCAGGAAGAACGAGATGACCATCCTCCTCGAGTTCCCCGTGTCGACCGGCGACGCGCTGCGCGTCAAGGGCCGCGACACCGACCTCACCCAGCGCGTCGAACGGCTCGTCGTCGGCAAGCGCTGCGTGCAGAGCGCGCTGGCAGGCGAGGCCGTCTCCTTCTCGGTCGCGGACCGGGTGAAGGTCGGCGACGCCGTGTACAAGGTCCGCGGCACGTGATCTCCACGCCGAAGGGAGTGCTGGCCCTGCTCCTCTCGGTGAACATCCTCAATTACGTGGACCGGCAGATCGTCTACGCCCTCCTACCGCTGATCTCGGCCGACCTCAAGCTCACCGACGCGCAAGCGGGCAGCCTCGCGTCCGCGTTCATGATCGTCTACATGCTGGCCGCGCCGCCCATCGCCTGGATCGCGGACTCGCGCGGGCGCAAGCCCTGGATCGCCGGCGGCGTCGCCATCTGGAGCGTCGCGACCGGAGCGGCCGCTCTCGCGGGCGGCTACCTGAGCCTGTTCCTGTCCCGCACCGCCGTCGGGATCGGCGAGGCCTGCTACGGCGCCATCTCGCCGTCCTTCGTCGCGGAGCGCTTCCCGTCCGAGAAGCGGGGCAGCGCGCTGGCGATCTTCAGCCTGGCCATCCCCGTCGGCTCGGCGCTGGGCTACGCGGGAGGGGGGATGCTGGGCGAGGCCATCGGCTGGCGCCACTCCTTCTGGGCCGTCGGGCTCCCCGGGCTGATCCTCGCCGGCCTGTGCCTGCTCCTGCCCGACGACGCGCCGCACGCGGCCACGCCGCCGCCCGTCGAAGGCTACCGCGAGGTCTGGTCGGTGCCGACCTTCCGCATGATCACCTTCGCCGGCGCGGGGATGACCTTCGCCCTCGGGGGATTCGCCGTGTGGATGCCCACATTCTTCCACCGCAACTTCGGGCTCAGCGTCGGCGACGCGGGCCTGCGCTTCGGCGCGGTGACCGTCGCCGCCGGCCTGGCCGGAAGCCTGCTCGGCGGCTGGCTCTCCGACCGCCTCCGCCGCTCCGATCCCACCGCCGACCTCCTCGTCTCCGGCTTCGGCCTCCTGCTGGGCATGCCGCTGGCCGCGGCCGCCATCGCGGCGCCGACGCTCGGCGCGTCGATCGCCTGCCTGTTCCTCGCCGAGATGATGCTCTTCCTCAACATGGGCCCGCTCAACGCGGCGATTGTCTCCGTGATCCGCATCGAGAAGCGCTCGATGGCCTTCGCGGCCAACATCTTCGTCATCCACCTGCTCGGCGACGCCGCCTCGCCGGCCCTGATCGGCTGGGGCTCGGACCATTTCGGCCTCACGCGCTCCCTGCTGGCCGCCTGCCTGGCGCTCGGCGTCGGCGGCGGGGTCTGCCTGGCCGCGCGCAAGGGGTTCGGCGCCGACGCGGAGAGAGCCCTCGCATGAGCCAAGTCCTGAGCTTCGCCCGTCTTTTCCTGTTCTCGCCGTCGAAGGCCGCCGAGGCCTGCGAGCGCCCGGACGCCCTCAGGCTCGGCCTGATGATCTACGCCGTCCTCATGCCGCTGCAGCTCGCCTCCGCCTGGTTCAACCCGCTCTCGTTCCTCGACCCGAACGCGCCCGTCGCCGCGGGCTACGGGGCGATGTTCTGGGTGCGCGTCGCGCTGTGGCAGCCCGTGATCTTCTCGCTCAGCGTGTTCTTCCTGGTCGTCACCCTGGAATGGCTGCGCTCGGGCTCCCTGCCCGTGCGGATGGCCACGACGGCCGCCTGGGCCGCCGTGCCGCTCGGGATCGCCGCCTACTACGCCCCGCAGGACAGCCTGCCCCGCCCGGTGTTCATCCTCGTCCTCGCCGCCTGGCTCGTCCCCGCGGTCCTCGTCGCCCGGCGAGTGCCGCCCGACCGCTGGCGGAAGATCGCGACCTTCATGCTCGGCCTCTGCGCGCTGCAGCTCGTCGTCCTCGTCCTCGAGTACCTGACGGTGGTGCCCGCCCGCTCCTACCGCGGCTTCGTCGCGTTCAGCCTGCTCTCCGTCGTCTGGCTGCTCTCCGTCGCGAGCGCCGGGCTCCGCCGGCTGGTCGGCATGCCGACGCCCCGCGTCGTGCTCGGTTTCCTGCTCGCCACGATCGTGATCCTGGTCGTCCCCGCGCTCGCGTTCCTCCTCGGCCTGATGCCCAAGGAGGTCCTGAAGGTGGTCATCTATGTCTGACGCGCTCTTTCCCCGGAGCTACGACGTCATCGTCGTCGGCGGGGGGCACGCGGGGGTCGAGGCCGCGCTGGCCGCGGCGCGCATGGGGCGGACGGCCCTCCTGCTCACGCAGAACCTCGACACGATCGCGGCGATGTCCTGCAACCCGTCGATCGGCGGCGTCGGCAAGGGGCAGATGGTGCGCGAGGTGGACGCGCTCGGCGGCGAGATGGCCAAGGCGGCGGACCGCTCCTCGTATTTCTCCCAGACGCTGAACCTGAGCAAGGGCCAGGCGGTGCGCTCTCCGCGAGCGCAATGCGACAAGGCCGCCTACCGCGCGGGGCAGAAGGCCGCCGTCGAGTCCTGCGCCGGCCTCGACCCCGTGCAGGACGAGGCGTGGGCGCTGTGGACGGAAGGCTCGCGCCTGCGGGGCGTCGTCTCGCGGCGCGGCACCCGCTATGAAGGGAAGACGGTCGTGCTCACGACCGGGACCTTCCTCAACGGCCTCGCCCACGTCGGCCTCCGGACGCACGCGGCCGGCCGCGGCGGGGAGGCGCCCGCGCTCGGGATATCCGCGTCGCTGCGCTCGCTCGGCTTCGTCCTCGGGAGGCTGAAGACCGGCACGCCGCCGCGCCTCCACGCCCGCTCGATCGACTACTCCCGGCTCGAGCGCCAGGACGGCGACGCGGCGCCCAAGCCCTTCTCGCACTTCACGCGGAGGATCGACAATCCCCAGCTCCCGAGCTGGGTCGCCTACACCAACGCGGCGACTCACCGCGTGATCCGCGAGAACCTCGACCGCTCGCCGCTGTACTCCGGGAAGATCGAGGGCTCGGGCCCGCGCTACTGCCCGTCCATCGAGGACAAGGTGGTCAAGTTCCCGCTGAAGGAGCGCCATCAGCTCTTCCTCGAGCCCGAGGGCTGGCGCACGAGCGAGGTCTACCTCAACGGGATGTCGACGAGCCTGCCCGAGGACGCCCAGCGCGCGCTCGTCGCGTCGATCCCCGGCCTCGAGGACGCCCTGCTCACGCGCTGCGGCTACGCGATCGAGTACGATTTCTGCCAGCCGACGCAGTTGACCGACACGCTCGAGAGCCGCCTCGTGCCCGGCCTCTTCCTCGCCGGCCAGATCAACGGCACCACCGGCTACGAGGAGGCCGCGGGCCAGGGCCTGGTCGCGGGGGTGAACGCGGCGCTGCGCGCCCGCGGAGAGGCGCCTTTCCGGCTCGGCCGCGACGAGGCCTACCTCGGCGTCATGGTCGACGACCTCGTCGTGCGCGGCGTGGACGAGCCTTACCGCATGTTCACCGCCCGCGCCGAGAACCGCCTGAGCCTGCGCGCCGACGACGCCGACCTGCGCCTGATGGAGAAGGGCGCGGCCCTCGGCCTCGTCGCTCCGGAGGCGCGCGAGCGCTTCCTGCGCTACCGCTCCCTCGTCCTCGAAGGGGGGGAGGCCCCGGACGCGGAGCTCGAGCCCTGGTCGATGGCCACGGTCCGCGAGCAGCGCGAGATCCGCGCCGCCTACGAGCCCTACATCAGCCGCGAGCGGGCCGGCGCCGAACGGCTGAAGGCCGCGGAGCTCGTCGAGCTGCCGGAGGGCCTGGACTACGCGGCGATCGGCGCGCTGACCAACGAGTCGCGCCAGAAGCTCGCGCGCCTGCGGCCGCGCACGCTCGGCCAGGCCGGGCGCGTGCCCGGCGTGACGCCGGCCGACCTGCAGATCCTGTGGGTCCACGCGCGCTCGCGATGAGCGCGGCCCTCGGGCTCCTCGCCGAAGCCGCCGCGTCCTGGGGGGAGCCTCTCGACGCCGCGAAGCTCGCCGCCATTTCCTCCTACCTTTCGTTCGTGCGGGAGAAGAACGAGGACGTGAACCTGACCGCCGACGCCGACTGGGACGACCTCGTCCTCAAGCACGCGGCCGACGGCGTGTTCGCGGCCTCCGTCCTGCGGGCGCGGCTCCCGCGCGAGCCGCGCATCCTCGACCTCGGCTCCGGCGCCGGCTTCATCGGGATCGTCCTCAAGCTGGTCTGGCCGGAGGCGCGCGTCACCTTGATGGAGTCCGTCGAGCGCAAGTACCGGTTCCTCAACGCCGCGGCGGCGCGCACGGGGCTCAAGGAGCTGCGCGTCCTCAACCGCCGCGCGGGCTCCGGCGTCAGGCTCACCGCGTACGAGCTGGGCCAGGACGCCGTCATCGAGCGGGCCCTGGCCGAGCTTCCCGCGGCGGTCGGTCTCGCCTGGCCCATGCTCGGCCCGAAGGGGGTCTTCGCCGCCTTCCAGTCCGACGAGCCGGACCCGGCCGAGCCCGCGCTCGCGAAGGCTCTGGCCGGGGCGCACGCCACAGTGCTAAAGTCTTGCCCTTATCGCCGTCCCGGCGAAGCCCGGGACCGCCGCCTGGTCCTTTTCGGGCGCAAGGAGGATTGACCGATGCAGATGCTCAGCCGCTACTTCACGCCGTTCGCGCTGGTGCTCATCCTCCTCGCCGTGCACTTCGGCGAGCCCGAATCCTCCACGACGAAGATCGCCGTCGGCATCCTTCTCGCCGACGTCCTCGCGAACTGGTGGATCGGCAAGAACCAGTACCGCTGGGTCCGCTGGGCCGGCCGCTTCCGCCAGATCCAGGTCTGGCTGAACCTCGTCTGGGCGATCCCTTTGTTCTACCTCCTCTATCCCTACTGGGGCCCGATGTGGCTGCTATTCGTGCTGGCCCCGACCGCGGCGGCGCTGACCACCTCGAAGCTCGAGACCGTGCTGTGCTCCCTGTCCGCCGCGGGCGCGATGATCGGCATCATCTGGTTCCGCCAGCCGCTCGAGGGGCCGTTCCTGGGGATGGTCTTCTCGCACGCGGCCTTCATCGTCATCTTCTCCCTGTTCGTGCACAGCCTGGCCCAGACGGCCCTGCGCCTGCGCGATTCCAACCTGGGCTAGGCCTCGGGGTGGAGAAAGCCGCGCGGAGGGGCTAAACTAACCCTGTGGACGTCCTTCTAAGACTCCGTGTACTCATCTGGGTCCTGGTCATCAGCCTCTGGGGCGTCATGGTGTATCAATACCTCGGCGAGGAGGAGGTTGAGCTCGCGAAGATGAAGCGCATCGCGCCGTACAGCGCGGCGCCGCCCCTGCCCCGCGCGCCCGCGCACGACGAGGCCGCCCTCGCTCCCATCGCGCCGGTCGACGTCGCCGTCAACGCGCCCGCCGCCCTCCCGCCCGCCGCGCCTTCCGCTCCCCCGGTCGCCCCGGTCCCGGGCCTCAACGTCATCCCGTCCGGCGACTACGTGGGGCCCGCGCCGTCCCAGGGCCGCCGCGCCGTCTCCTCGGACCCGAACGTCACCGCCGTCGGGCCCGCGGCCCGCGGACGGCCGTCGCCGCCCGCCGCCCCGGAGCCGGCCCGCACGACGCGCTCGCGCGAGGACCGCAGCTCGCCCGCCGACATGCCGACGCCCGCGGGCTTCGTGCGCAGCGAGTCCCGGCACTTCACCGTCTTCGCCGAGCAGTACCCCGCCTCGGATCGCTTCGTCGAGCTCATCGAGAGCCTGCACTCGAACCTCATGCTGGACCTCGCGCCGTTCTCGCCGTGGGCGAGCAACGAGCGCACGACGATCTTCCTGTTCAAGAACCAGGACACCTACCGCCGGGTGACGGGGCGGCCCGTCTGGTCCGGCGGCGCGAGCTCCGTGACCAAGCGCAAGCTGTACGTGTACGAGAGCGAGGAGCTCCCCGGCATCGTCGCGCACGAGCTGACGCACATCTACTTCGACGGCTTCTTCCTCGACGGCACGACCGACCCGCTCTGGCTGTCGGAGGGGATGGCGACGCTCGTGCAGGTCGAGCGCGGCCTCGCCGCGCCCAACTGGCTGCGCGAGAACCTCGAGCGCCTCGAGCAGGGGGACGGCTTCCCGATCGACAAGCTCACGGCGGTCACCTCGACCGCGGGCTGGCCCGACGCGAAGGTCCGCCTCTGGTACGCGCAGTGCTACAGCGTCGTGCGCTTCCTCATCCGCACGCAGTACCGCTCGTCCTTCTACAAGTTCTCCGCGCATCTGCGCGACGGGCGCCCCGCGCCCGAGGCGCTGTACCGCGCGTACGGCGCGCCGTACACGCGCATGGTCGCGCTCGAGCACGCCTGGCGCTACGAGCTCTCGCGCGCGCAGATGGCGAAGCTCGGCGGGCAATAAACGAACGGCGGAAGGACCATGCATTCGACTCGCACCGGCGCGAGTCCGCTCAGCGGAACTGTTTCCGGAAACGGTTCCTCGCGGTGAGCCCTAGAAAAAAATAATCGGGCCGCGCGAAACGGGTGAATTTTACCCCTGTTCCTCGACGAGAGCGCGCGTCGTCAAAAAATCGTCACTTGACAGGAACACACGAGTCCTCTATACTCACGTTCCCGGTGGGGAAAAGTGGTGAGAAATAACAATCGAGTGGGAGAAGGTGGGAAATAATGGCCCTCTTGATCGGCCGTTACGACTACTCGCTCGATCCGAAGAACCGCCTCGCGGTTCCTCCGAAGTACCGGGAGACTCTGGCGCAGGAGAAGGGACGCGGGTTCTACCTGACGAGCGGGATGGACGGCTGCCTGTACCTGTTCCTGCCGTCGCAGTGGGAGAAGATGCTCGCGGACGATCTGAAGATGTTCTCGATGCCGGACAAGGAGCAGGAGCGGGCGTTCAAGCGCAAGTTCTTCTCCGAGGCGGTCGAGGTCGAGGCGGACGCGCAGGGACGCATACTCGTCCCGCAGTACCTGAAGGAGCACGCGGGGCTGCGCTTCGACGTGCTGGTGCAGGGGGCGGGGAACCGCGCGGAGATCTGGGACGCGAAGCGCTGGGCGGCGTACGAGAAGTCGACCGTCGCCCCGGCGTACAAGAAGATCGGGAAGAGCCTGGAGATATGATCTTGGAAGAGCGCCGGTACACGCACGAGTCGGTCCTCCTCGCGGAAACGCTGGAGCGGCTCGTCACGGACAAGGGGGGGCTGTACCTCGACGCCACCCTCGGTCTCGGCGGCCACTCCGAAGCCCTCCTCAATAAGCTTTCAGCCCAGGGAAAGGTACTTGGTCTCGATGCGGATCCGGAGGCGCTCGCTGAAGCCGGTCACCGGCTCGGAGCCCACAGTGGAAGATTCCACGCGGTCCGCTCGAACTTCCGTTCCCTGGGCGCGGTTTTGGAGCAGGAGGGGTTCTTCCCGCTCACGGGCGCGCTGTTCGACCTCGGCGTCTCCTCGCTGCAGCTCGACAAGCCCTCCCGCGGCTTCTCCTTCCTGCGCGAGGGGCCCCTCGACATGCGCCTCGGGCCCGACTCCGGCCTGACGGCCGAGCAGATCGTCAACCGCTGGCCCGCCGAGCAGATCGCGATGCTCCTCACGGAGTTCGGCGAGGAGCCGGAGGCGGACAAGATCGCCCGCGCGATCGTCTCCCGCCGCGCCAAGAAGCCCTTCACGACCACTTTGGAGCTGGCCGACTGCGTGGAGTCCGTCGTGCCGCGCACCGGGCATCACCCGGCGACGCGCACCTTCCAGGCCCTGCGCATCGCGGTCAACCAGGAGCTCGAGTCGCTGACCCGCGGCCTCGAGACGGTGGTGCCGTACCTCAAGACCGGCGGAAGGCTGTGCGTGATCACCTTCCACTCGCTCGAGGACCGCATCGTCAAGAACGTTTTCGCTTCGTTCGTCGCGCAGGGGTCGTGCGCTTATCTCGGGAAGGGCGACGCGAAGTCGGCGATCGCCCCGAGCGAGGAAGAGGTCGCGCGCAACCCCCGCAGCCGCAGCGCGAAACTGCGGGTCATCGAAAAGAAGCGATAGGGGGGAACACGAATGATGAAGACTAATTCGTTCCTGAGCGGATCGACGGCCGCGATGGCGGCCTTGACGAAGCTGGACACCACGGTGTCCTTCCTTCTCGACCGCCGGCAGACCGTCGCGGTCTCTCCGGTGGGGAAGATCAGCTCCCCCGGCTACGTCTGGCGGCGGGTCTTCCTGAAGTCCAGGGGGTCCAGCCGGCCCTGATGAAGATTTGGCGGGCGCCCTCTCGGCGGGGCGCTCGCCATCGATAACGGGACGGCCCTCTCTCTCGGCGGGGAAGGGCCGTCCCAACGATCTCGAAGTTTATGGATCGGGTGGATATGGTTGCCCTACCACCCGATCCGCTGATAAAGGCGGCCTCTCTCTCGGCGGGGAGAGCCGCCCGACTTAGGCGGCCTCCCTTCTCGGCGGGGGGGAGCCGCCAACTATAGGGCGGGCGCCCCTCTCGGCGGGGGCGCCCGCTCCTCACTCTAAAAGGAACATGGTATGATGGACGCGCTCATGGGATTCGATCCGAGACGGGTCGTGAAGTTCGCGGGTCTGGGCGCTTTGTTCCTGTTCCTCTGCTGGCAGCACGTCCAGGCCACCCGGATCGGCTACCGCGTCGAATCCACCCGGCGCGAGGCCCGCGCCCTGCGCAGCCGCGTCGCGGACATGCGCCTCAAGCTCGACGAGACCATGGCTCCCGGCGCCCTCGCCGCGCGCGCGAGCACCAAGCTCGGAATGGTCCCCGCCGCCCCCGGCTCCCTGCGCTCGCTGTCGGGCGCCTCCCTGGAGGTCGGCGGCCTGCTGCCCCGCCTCTGGGCGCGGCTGCCGCTCGTCGGGCCTTTGCGCAGCTGAGGCAGACGCCATGGACCTCGGATTCCGGCTGACCGTCGCCGCCACCCTGGCGCTGTCGCCGCTCCTGCCGCTCGGCGCCCGCCTCGCCTACCTCCAGGTCCTGCGCCACGACAACCTCTCCACCCGCGCGTCCGGCGAGTTCGCGCGCACCGCCAAGGAGGCCGCCCCTCGAGCCGACCTGCTCGACCGCCACGGGCGCGTCCTCGCGCGGTCCATCCCGTCCTGGTCCTGCTTCGTGGACAAGGCGATGGTCAAGGACCCCAACGCCTTCGGCGCGCGCCTGGCGCCGCTGCTCGCGATGCCCGCCTCGGAGATCGCGCGCAAGACCCGCGCCGCCAACCGCTTCGCCTGGCTCAAGACGAAGATGTCCCTCGAGGAGTTCCAGAAGCTCTCCGAGGCCCGCGTCGAGGGCCTGGGCCTCGTGCCCGCCCAGGAGCGCGTGTACCCCAACGGGGACCTCGCGCGCGGCGTCCTCGGCCTCGTCGGCGCCGAGGGCAAGGGCCTCGCCGGCCTCGAGCTGTCGCAGGACAAGCGCCTGACCGGGCGCGCGCGGCGCATGGAGGTCATCCGCGACGGCCAGGGGCGCTCGATCTACAAAAGCGTCTCCGACGCCGGCGACGAGCCCGACGCGCTGAAGCTGACGATCGACCGGGCCGCCCAGTACCTCGCGGAGGAGGCGCTGCGCGAGGGCGGAGAGAAGGGCCAGTACAAGGAAGGGATCGTCGCGATCCAGGACCCGCGCAACGGGGAGATCCTGGCGATGGCCGCGTGGCCGCCGAACCCTCTACGCAACCCGCTGGTGCAGGACGCCTTCGAGCCCGGCTCGACCTTCAAGGTCGTCACCGCGCTCGCCGCCGTGGACGACCGGATCGTGCGCCCGGACGAGGTCTTCAACGGCGAAGGCGGTAAGTATCAGCTCACCCCCGGAGTAACCATCACGGACCATGAGCCGGAGGGGGACATGACTTTGGCGCAGGTGCTGGAGCGCTCTTCGAACATCGGAACCGCGAAGGTGGTCGAGCGCGTCGGCGCCGCCCGCTTCTACCGCCTGGCCCGGGCCTTCGGCTTCGGAGCCAAGACGGGGGCGCCCTTGCCCGGAGAGAGCGCCGGCGAGCTCAAGCCCCTGTCGGACCTGACCAAGGTCGGCCTGGCCGTTTCCTCCTACGGCTACGGCCTGGCGGTGAGCCCGCTTCAGATGCTGGGCGCTTATTCCGCGATCGCCAACGGCGGCACGCTGTGGGAGCCCAAGCTGATCGCCGACGGCAAGCCCCCGGTCAAGGTCCGCCGCGTCGCCTCCGAGCGCGCGGTGCGCGAGATCTCGGCGATGCTCGAGGGCGTCGTGGAGCGCGGCACCGCCGCCAGCGCGCGCATCCCCGGCTACCGCGCCGCGGGGAAGACCGGCACCGCGCGCAAGATCGACCCGCTCACGCGGAAGTATTCCTCGACCGCGTACACGGCCTCCTTCGCGGGCTACCTGCCCGCTTCCGCGCCGCGCTGGACCATCCTCGTCGTCCTGCACGAGCCGAAGGGCGCCTACTACGGCGGCCTGGTCGCCGCGCCGATCTTCGCGCGGCTGGGCAGCCGCCTCCTGACGCTCGAGGGCCTGCCGCCCGACCATCCCGCCGACCCCGCTCTCGGAACGGCGAGGCGCTGACATGACGCTCGCCGAGATATTACGCGCCGCGGCCACGCGGCGCGTCGCTGGTTCGGTGGATATCCCGGTCTCCGGCCTGCGGCACGATTCAAGGGAGGTCGTCCCGGGGGACCTGTTCTTCGCGATGCCCGGGGCCAAGACCGACGGCAACCGGCACGCGCGGGAGGCCCTCGCCAACGGAGCCGTGGCCGTCGTCAGCGAGCTCGAACCACCCCCGCCGCCCGCGGTGATGAAAGGGACCTGGGTGCAGGTCGCCGATGTCGCGGAAGCCATGGCGGGCATCTCCGACTCGTTCTACGGCCATCCCTCGGGCTCGATGACCATGGTCGGGGTCACGGGCACGAACGGGAAGACGACGACCACCTATCTGCTCGAGGCCATCGTCAAGGCGGCGGGGGGACGGCCCGCGGTCGCCGGGACGATCGAGAACCGGCTGGACGGGGAGCGGCTGGAGAAGTCGATCAACACGACGCCGATCTCGCTGACGCTCACCAAGCTCCTGGCCCGGTTCCGGGACGGGGGGGCGACGCACGGGCTGATGGAGGTCTCCTCGCACGCGCTGGCGCTGAAGCGGGTGGAGGCCGTCGATTTCGACGCGTGCATATTCCTGAATCTGACGCGGGACCACTTGGACTTTCACAAGACCGTGGACGCGTACTTCGACGCGAAGGCAAGACTTTTTGATCTGTTGGCTCGGGCCGATAACAAGAAATCTCCCAAGGTCGCTGCGCTGAACTTCGACGATCCCCGGGCGCATCTGCTGGTGAAGAAGGCGGTCGACTGCGAGGTGATCCGATTCGGGCTGACCGAAGCGGCGACGGATCTCAAAGGGACGATCGGCAAAGCGGATCTGAACGGAACGGAATTTGGAGTGACCTTCCGGGGAAAGGCGTACGACGCCCGCGTTCGATTACCCGGGCGCCACAACGTCGAGAACGCCATGGCGGCTGCCGCCGCCATGCTCGGATTGAACGTGTCGCCTGAGACGGTCTTCAACGGCATTTCCGCGCTTCGCGCGGTACCGGGGAGGCTCGAATCCATATCGGAAGGACAGGATTTCCACGTATTCGTGGATTATGCGCATACCGACAGCGCCTTGGAGTCTATCCTTACCCTTCTTCGTTCCTTGCCGCATCGGCGGATCATCACCGTCGTCGGATGCGGCGGAGACCGGGACAAGACCAAGCGCGGACCCATGGGCGTCGCCGCGTGCCGCGGCGGCGATTTCGCTTACTTCACGAGCGACAACCCCCGCTCCGAGGATCCGGCCGCGATCCTGGCCGACATCGAAGCGGGGGTCAGCGCCGCCCATCACCAAAATTATAAGATGATACCTGACCGGTCCGAAGCGATCGCCGCGGCGATCGGGGCGGCCCGCTCGGGGGACGTGGTCCTGATCGCCGGAAAGGGCCACGAGGATTACCAGATTCTGCGCGACCGCACGGTGCCGTTCGACGACCGCGAGGCCGCGCGCGAGGCTCTGAAGGCGCTGAGATGAAGCTTGATCTGACGTGGGGCGAGCTGGCGAGGGCGGCCGGGGGACGGTTGACCCGCGGCGACGCGGCCGCGCCCATCGACTCCGTGACGACCGACACCCGGAACATGAAGCCGGGGCAGGCCTTCTGGGCCCTCGTCGGCGAGAAGATCGACGCCCACACTTTGCTGACGCCCGACTTCGCCGCCCGCACGACGGGCTGGGTCGTCGCGGAGGGGAAGCTCGCCAAGGACGCGCCGCGCCCCGACCACGTCGTCGAGGTCCCCGACACCCTCAAGGCCCTGCAGGCCCTCGCCCACTTCCACCGCAAGCGCTTCGACATCCCGGTCGCCGGCATCGTGGGCTCCAACGGCAAGACGACGACGAAGGAGATGCTCAAGTCCATCTGCGCCCAGGTCGGCCCCGTGTGCGCGACCCCGGGCAACTGGAACAACGAGATCGGCGTGCCGCTGTCCGTGCTCGAGCTCCTGCCCGAGCACCGCTACGGCATCTTCGAGCTCGCCGCCTGCCGGAAGGGGGAGATCACCGAGCTGGCCCTCGTGGTCCAGCCGACCGTCGCCTTGCTGACGAACATCGGCCCCGACCATCTGGAGAGCTTCGGCACGATCGAGACCACCTTCCAGACGAACTCCGAGATCATCGCGGTCCTCCCGGAGGACGGCGCGGCCGTGATCAACGCCGACGACCCCTGGCTGGCGGCGCTGGAGACTCGTCTTGGGGCGCGCGCCGTCACCTACGGCACGGGGACGGGCTGCAAGGTGCGCATCGAGGGCAAGGACGGCCTGATCATCGACCGGCACCGGCTGACGGTCAAGCTGCGCGCCTTCGGAGAGTTCAACCGCTACAACGCCGCCGGCGCCGCCGCGGCGGCCCGGGCCATGGGCCTGGCGCCGGACGCGATCCGCGCCGGGCTCGAGGCCCACGCGCCCGGGATGCTGCGCCAGGAGCCCTTGGCGCATCCGAGCGGCGCCTCCCTCGTCCTCGACGCGTACAACGCCAACCCCGCGTCCATGCGCGCCTCCATCGCGGCGTTCTGCGAGGAGTTCCCGGCCCGCGCGAAGACCCTCGTCCTCGGGGACATGAAGGAGCTCGGCCCCGACTCGCCGCGCTTCCACCGCGAACTGGGGGAGTGGCTGGCCACGCTCGACCTCAAGGCCGTCTACCTCGCCGGGCCCGAGATGAAGCCGGCGGCCGACGCGCTGTCCGCCGCCAAGCCGCGCTTCGCCGTCGAGCACACCCTCGACGCGAAATCCTGGACGACGAAGATCAAAGCCGCGCTCTCGACGAAGGACGCCGTGCTGTTCAAGGCGTCTCGCGCGATGCGGCTCGAGGAGCTCGCCAAGGCGCTCTGACATGCTCTATTACCTCCACCAGCTCCGCGACCTGTTCGGGCCGCTCAACGTCTTCCAGTACATCACCTTCCGCGCCGGCGGCGCCGCCATCACCTCCCTCGGCGTCAGCCTCCTGCTCGGCCCCGCCCTGATCCGCTCCCTGCGCGAGCGCAAGGTCGGCCAGATGCAGCGCACCGACGGGCCCCAGTCGCACCTCTCCAAGCACGGCACCCCGACGATGGGGGGCGCCCTGATCTTCCTCGCCGTCGTCGCCTCCACCTTGCTCTGGATGCGCCCGGACAACCGCTTCACCTGGCTGCTGCTCTCGGTGACCATCTGCCTGACCGCGATCGGCTTCTGGGACGACTACCTCAAGCTCATCAAGAAGGACGCCAAGGGCGCGCCGTCCAAGGCCAAGTTCCTGATCCAGGTCCTGGTCGGCCTCGGCGTGACCGCCTACCTCGCGGTCCAGCCGCCGAACGGCTCCTACACCACGATGATGAACATCCCCTACGGCAAGGAGCTGTTCGTCGACCTGGGCGTGCTGTACTTCGCCTTCGCCGTGCTGATGATCGTCGGCTCCTCGAACGCCGTCAACCTCACCGACGGCCTGGACGGCCTCGCCGCGGGCACGGTCATGTTCTGCGCCCTCGGCTTCGCCGTGCTCGCCTACACCTCGGGCAACGTCAAGCTCGCCTACTACCTGCGCATCGTCCACGTCGACGGCGCCGGGGAGATCGCCGTCTACCTCGCCGGCCTCATCGGCGCCTGCCTGGGCTTCCTCTGGTTCAACTCCTACCCCGCGCAGATCTTCATGGGCGACACCGGCTCCCTGTTCCTCGGCGGCGTCATCGCCGTCGTGGCGATGTGCGTGAAGCAGGAGCTGCTCCTGCCGATCATCGGGGGAGTCTTCGTCCTGGAAACACTGTCGGTGATCCTGCAGATGACCTCCTTCAAGCTCCGCGGCGGGAAACGCATCTTCCGCATGGCCCCGATCCACCACCACTTCGAGCTGGGCGGCCTCGCCGAGCCGAAGGTGACCGTGCGATTTTGGATAGTCAGCATCGTCCTCATGCTGGCGGCTCTCGCGTCCCTCAAGCTGAGATGAAGCCGTTCGACCCCAAGGGCTTCAAAAAGGGCAAGCTGGCCGGCGTCCTCGGTCTCGGCCGTTCCGGCCAGTCGGTGGCGCGCCTGTTGGTGAAAAAAGGTTTTAAGGTCCTCGGCTCCGATTCCCGGCCGAAGGCCGAACTGACGCCGATCTTGAGAACGCTGCCGAAGGCGGTCAAATGGGAGTGGAACGGCCACTCCGAGCGCCTGCTCAAGTGCGCGTTCGTCGTGAAAAGCCCCGGCATAAAACCCGGCCTTCCCATTTTTAAAGCCCTCGCCGAAAAGAACATCCCGGTCTATAGCGAACTCGAGATCGCTTTGGCGTTCTCCAAAGCAAAGGCTGTAGTCGCGATCACCGGCACCAACGGCAAATCAACGACAACGCAACTCGCCTTCGAGATCTTCAAAGCCGGTCTCCCGCGCGGCCGCAAGGCCCTTCTTGCCGGCAACATCGGGATTCCCGTCTCGGCCGTGGCGCCGGCATCCAAACCAACGGATATTCTTGTCCTCGAGTGCTCGAGCTACCAGCTCGAGGATTCCGCCCATTTCGAGCCGCGCGCCTCGGCCATCCTCAACCTCACCGCCGACCACCTCGACCACCACGGCTCCATGGCCGCGTACCTGGCGGCGAAGGCCAAGGTCTTCCGGGAGCAGGGGCCCGGCGACGCCTGCGTCTTCAACGCCGACGACCCGACCGTGTACAAGCTCTCCCGCGAGTGCCCGTCCGAGCGTCTTTATTTCGGGACCAAGGGCGTGAACGTCCACTCCTGGGAAGAGGGGGGAAAGCTCCATTTCAAGCTTCCCGGCGCGAAGAAGGAGCTGGCCCTCGTCCCGCCGCGCCTGCCGGGCCGCCACAACCTCGAGAACGCGATGGCCGCCGGGCTCCTGGGGCTCGCGCGGGGCCTGAAGCCCGCGGCGATCCAGAAGGCGTTCAAGGCCTTCAAGGGCGTCGAGCACCGCATCGAGCCGTGCGGCGTCGTGCGCGGCATCGCCTGCGTCAACGACTCCAAGGCCACGAACGTGGACTCGACGATGGTGGCCCTCAAGGCCTACGAGCCCGGCGGCAAGCGCCTGCTCCTCGTCCTGGGCGGCCTGCACAAGGGCTTCCCGTACGCCCCGCTCAAGCCCTGGATCGAGAGGTCGGTGAAGGGCATCCTCACCATCGGCTCCGCCTCGCGCCGCATCGAGGAGGACCTCTCCGGCCTCGTGCCCATCTTCCCGTGCGGCGACCTGCGGACCGCGGTCGAGACCGGCCTCAAGATCGGCGAGAAGGGCGACACCTTGCTCCTGTCGCCCGCCTGCGCCTCCTTCGACCAGTTCAAGGACTTCGAGGACCGCGGACGGAGCTTCAAGGCCCTCGTCGCCGCCGCGGCGAAGTCCCGGTGAAGCCCCGCGTCTCCCCGCGCCGCGGCGCGCCGATCGACTACGCCCTGTTCGGCGCCGTCATGGCCCTGCTCTTCATCGGCGTGGTCATGGTCTACTCCGCGAGCGCGATCTACGCCGAGAAGAACCTCGGCGCCCCGCTGTACTTCTTCCAGCGCCAGCTGATCTGGGCCGTCGTCTCCATCGTCGCGATGGGGGCGATGAGCCGGTACGACTACAACCGCCTGCGCGAGCACGTCATGCCGATCTTCGCCGTCACCTGCGCGGCCCTGGTCGCGGCGCTGTTCTTCCCGGCCGTGGCCGGCGCCAAGCGCTGGATCCGCCTCGGCCCCGTCGGCATCCAGCCCGCCGAATTCGCCAAGCTCACCGCGATCCTCTTCCCCTCCTGCTCGTGCTCATCGGCCTCGAGCCCGACCTCGGCACGCCCTTCCTGATCTTCTGCGTCGCGATCCTGACCTTGTTCGTGGCCGGCGCGCGCTGGCAGTCCATCGCCGGCGCCCTGGCCCTGGCCGTGCCCGTCGTGGCCGAGGAGCTGTGGCGCAAGCCCTACCGCCGCGCGCGCCTGCTGTCCTTCATGAGCCCGTTCGAGAACATCAAGGGCGCCGGCTACCAGCTCGCGCAGTCCATCCTCGCCGTGGGCTCGGGCGGCTGGACCGGCAAGGGCGTCGGGGCCTCGAAGCTCAAGCTGATGTACCTGCCCAAGCCCCACACCGACTTCATATTCCCGGTGATCTGCGAGGAGCTGGGCCTCATCGGCGCGGCCGTCGTCCTGGCCCTGTTCACGACCATCCTCATCCGCGGCGTGCGCATCGCCCGCGCGGCTCCCAACCTGTTCGGCACCTTGCTCGCGACCGGCATCTCGCTGTCGATCGTCATCCAGGCGTTCTTCAACATCGCGATGTCGATCGGCCTCCTGCCGACGAAGGGCATCCCGCTTCCTTTCATCTCCTACGGCGGCTCGTCCTTGCTCGCGACCATGCTCGGCGTCGGCATCCTGCTCAACGTCTCGCGCCAGACGCGCGCGGAGGCCCTCAAATGAAGCGGGTCCTGATCGCGGCGGGCGGGACCGGAGGCCACTTCTACCCGGGGCTCGTCGCGGCCCAGGAGCTCAAGGCCCGCGGGTGGGAGCCTCTCCTGATCGTCAGGAAGGACGACCCGGCGAAGGAACGGCTCGAGAAGGCCGGGCTGGCGTGCCTCGAGGTCGATCTGGGGGGCATGCCGCGCAGCATCGGGCCGGGGCTCGTCGCCTTCGCCCTGAAGCTGATCGCGAGCATGCGGCTGATGTCGCGGGTGGCGAAGGATTATAAGCCGGCGCTGGCCCTCGGCATGGGGGGCTACCTGACCTTCCCGGTCGCGTACGCGGCGTGGCGGCGCGGGGTGCCGGTGGCGCTGCACGAGTCGAACGCGATACTGGGGCTGGCGAACAAGGCGGGGGCGATGTTCGGAGCGGCTCTGTTCTGGGGGCTGCCGCCGGCGGAGGGGGAAGGCAAGGTGGTGGGGACGCCCGTGAGGCCCGCGCTGTTCGGACGGAAGGACGCGGGCGAGGCGAGACGGGCCTTGGGGCTCGATCCGGCGAGGAAGACGATCCTTGTTTTTGGCGGCTCTCAGGGCGCGAAAGCGCTCAACGCGGTTCCGGCGGCGATGAAAGCGGCCGGGGTCGACGCGCAGGTGCTGCACCTTGCGGGGAAGGGCAAGTCCGAAGAGACGCTCAACGCTTATAAGACGGCCGGGCTGACGGCTAAAGTCCTCGATTATCTCGACGACATGGCGTCCGCTTACGCGGCCGCCGATGTCGTCGTGTGCCGCTCGGGGGCGAGCACCCTCGCGGAGCTGGCGGCGCAACGGAAGACGGCGGTGCTGGTGCCGTACCCTCACGCGGCGGCGAACCATCAGGACGCCAATGCCCGCGTGTTTGAAACGGCAAAAACGGCGTTGAGGATTCCTGAGACGGCCCTTTCCGACGGCCTCGGACCTGCGCTGGCCAAAATGTTAGAATCGCCGACGACGAAGGGATATGACGACCTCGAATTGCCTCCGGCGGAAATGACGACCTCTTTGTTTGTGAACGAGCTCGAAAAGCTGGTCCTATGAAAAAGCGCCCTAGAATACTCGTATGCAACGACGACGGGATCCACGGACCCGGATTGCCCGCGCTCATCGCAGCCATGCGGCGCATCGGCACGGTGACGGTGTCGGTGCCGGACCATGAGCGCTCGGCGGACAGCCACTCTCTGACCCTTCACAAACCCATCCGCATCCGGAAGCAGTCCGAGGGCGTTTACGCCCTGAACGGAAGCCCCGCCGATTGCGCGCGCTTCGGCATCCTGGAGATACTCAAGAATAAAGTCGACCTCGTCGTGTCCGGCATCAACCGCGGCTACAACCTCGGCGAGGACGTCATCTACTCCGGCACCGTCGCGGCCGCGATGGAGGCGACCTTGCTCAAGGTCTCGGCCATCGCGTTGTCCATGGACCCCGACGGCAAGGACTACCGGCCCGCGGCGGCGTTCGCCCAGCGGCTGGCGCGCCAGGTGCTCGTGAAGGGCCTGCCGAAGGGCGTCTGCCTCAACGTCAACTTTCCCGCCAGGGCCGGCAAGACCTATAAGCCCGGCGTGCCCGCCAAGCTCGGGCGGCGCATCTACGGCACCGACGTGACCCGTCGCTCGGACCCGCGGGGCCTGGAGTACTACTGGCTCGCGGGAAGGCACGTCACCGGCGTGGACGAGCCCGGGACCGACGTCGGCGTGGTCTCGAAAGGCCTCGTCTCCGTGACGCCGCTCAAGATCGACAGCACCGACACGGACATGCTCCAGGCGCTGTCCTCCTGGCGCCTTTAGTTCCGAAGGGACTCGCATCGGTGCGAGTTCTGGGGCGAACTGTTTCCGGAAACAGCTGCTCATGATGATCACTATTCCCGGGAATAGTGATCATCATGAGTAAATCGACCGAAACCCGCCTTGAACGCCCCTAGGCAAGAAAGGTAATATCGGACCCATGAACGGCGCCCGTCTCCTCAAGAAGATCCCTTTTCTCTCGGCCCTGAGCGCGAAGCACCTCAACGAGGTGTTCCGCCTCGCCGAGGAGATGAACCTGGGCGCGCGCCAGTCGGTGTTCGCCAAGCGCCAGGACTCGGACGCGATGTACATCGTGCTCGCCGGGCGCATCAAGATCTTCACCAACTCGGCCTCCAAGAAGCGCAAGACCTTCGCCTACCTCAAGGAGGGGGACTTCTTCGGCGAGATGTCCTTGCTCGAGGGGACCACGCGCACCGCCGCGGCCCAGGCCGTCGAGCCCTCGCGCCTGCTCGTCATCCGCAAGAAGGACTTCCAGCGCCTGCTCGCCAGCGACCCGAAGCTCGCGCTGTACCTGCTGCGCACCGTCTGCGAGCGCCTGCGCCGCGCCAACGAGGAGATCGAGGGCCTGCTGTTCCGCAACATCCTCGGCCGCGTCGCGAAGGCCATGCTCGACCTCGGCCGCCGCTCCGGCGAGACCTCCCACGGCGGCGCCATCGTGCTCAAGGACCGCTTCACCCAGCAGGAGCTCGCCGACGTCGTCGGCACCACCCGCGAGCCGCTCACCCGCGCGCTGTCGTCCCTGCGCCGCGCCGGCCTCGTCTCGCTCGACGACGGCCGCTACTCCATCCCCGCGCCGGAGAAGCTCGCGGGGCTCTGCATCGAAGTCTGACCCCTCCGAGGTAACAGATGTCCAACGCCATGCGCACCCACGACGCCGGGAGCCTCAACGCCTCTTTCGAGGGGAAGTCCGTCCGCGTCGCCGGCTGGGTCCACTCCCGCCGCGACCACGGCGGCGTGTACTTCTTCAACGTGCGCGACCGCTCCGGCCTGCTCCAGGTCGTCGTCCACCCCGAGAAGGCCGAGGCCTTCCTGGCCGCCGCGAAGCTCGGCGCCGAGTTCGTCGTGAGCGTCTCCGGCACGATCCAGCGCCGTCCCAAGGGAGCCGAGAACCCCAAGCTCCCGACGGGAGAAGTCGAGCTCAACGCGGACACGGTCGCCGTGCTCAACACAAGCAAAGTCTTGCCGTTCGAGATCGATGAACATATTTCCGTTAATGAAGAATCTCGCCTGAAATACCGCTTCCTGGACCTGCGCCGCGCCCGCATGCTGCGCAACCTGACCGTCCGCCACACCATCGCGATGGCCGCCCGCAACGCGCTGGCCTCCGAGGGCTTCCTCGAGATCGAGACCCCGTGCCTGACCAAGGCCACGCCCGAGGGCGCGCGCGACTTCCTCGTGCCCTCGCGCATGACGCCCGGGACCTTCTACGCCCTGCCCCAGTCGCCCCAGATCTTCAAGCAGATCCTCATGGTCTCCGGCGTCGAGAAGTACATGCAGATCGCCCGCGCCTTCCGCGACGAGGACCTGCGCGCCGACCGGCAGCCGGAGCACACCCAGATCGACGTCGAGATGTCGTTCGTCGAGGAGGCCGACGTCCACGCCGCCTGCGAGCGCATGATGAAGGCGATCTTCAAGGCCGCCATCGGTTTCGATCTGACGACTCCATTCCCAAGGCTCGACTACTTCGAGGCGATGCGCCGCTTCGGCTCCGACAAGCCCGACCAGCGCTACGGCTTCGAGATCGCGGACCTGTCCGCCGAGCTCAAGGGCTGCGGCTTCAAGGTGTTCGCCGGCCCGATCGCCGAGGGGGGCGTCGTCCGCGCGATCTCCTGCTCGAGCGTCTACTCCCGCGCCGAGATCGACAAGCTCACCGACCTCGCCAAGGTGTACGGCGCCAAGGGCCTGGCCTGGATCAAGTGGACCGCGACGGGCCCGGAGACGCCGATCGCCAAGTTCCTGACGCCGGAGAATTTCGAGGCGATCAAGTCGAAGACGGGCGCGAAGCCCGGCGACACGACCTTCTTCGCCGCCGACAAGGAGATCCCGGCCTCCACCGTGCTGGGCGCCATCCGCAAGGAGATCATCGCCCGGCTCAAGCCCGAGCCGTCCACGCCGTGGCATTTCTCCTGGATCACCCACTTCCCGCTGCTCGAATGGGAGGCCGAGGACAAGCGCTGGACCTTCGCCCACAACCCCTTCACCCGCCCGCTCGACGCCGACGTCCCCAAGCTCGACACGGACCCGGGGGCGGTGCGCAGCCACCAGTACGACCTCGTTCTGAACGGGGTCGAGCTTGCTTCAGGTTCGATCCGCAACCACAGCGGCGCCATGCAGCGCAAGATCCTGGGCCTCATGGGCTTCGACGAGACCGAGCAGGAGCGCCAGTTCGGCCTGCTGCTGTCCGCGCTCGACTTCGGCGCCCCGCCCCACGGCGGCTTCGGCATGGGCCTGGACCGCCTGACGGCCCTGCTGTGCGGCGAGGACTCGATCCGCGACGTGATCGCCTTCCCCAAGACCCAGAAGGGCACCGACCCGCTGTCGGAGGCGCCCGGCCCCGTGAAGGAAAAGCAGCTCAGGGAGCTGCACATCAAGCTCGACCTGCCTAAAGGCGCTTAGCCCTTAGAACTTGGCGTTGCCGGGGACGCGCGGGCACAGCTGCACGTCGCGGATGTTCTCGATGCCCGTGACGTACATCAGCAGGCGCTCGAAGCCCAGGCCGAAGCCCGCGTGCGGCACGGTGCCGTAGCGGCGCAGGTCGGCGTACCAGGAGTTGGCCACGGGATCGATGCCGGTCTCCTTCATGCGCTCCAGGAGCTTGTCCAGGCGATGCTCGCGCTGCGAGCCGCCGATCAGCTCGCCGACGCGCGGCACGAGCAGGTCCATGCAGGCGACCGTCTTCCGGTCGTCGTTGCAGTACATGTAGAACGGCTTGAAGCTGCGCGGATAGTTGATGACGAACACCGGCTTCTTGGCGTACTCCTCGGTGAGATACCGCTCGTGCTCGGTCTGCAGGTCCTTGCCCCAGGAGATGGGGTGGTCCCACTTGCGGCCGGACTTCTCGAGGATGGCGATGGCCTCGGTGTAGTCGATGACGCCGAACTCGGCCGAAGCCACGGCCTCGAGCTTGGCGCGCAGGCCCTTCTCGACGCGCTCGTCGAAGAACTGCAGGTCGCGGGCGCAGTTCTTGAACGCGTGCGCGATCAGGTGCTTGACGAAATCCTCGGCCAAAGACATGTCGTCCTTGAGGTCGGCGAAGGCGGCCTCGGGCTCGATCATCCAGAACTCGGAAGCGTGTCTGGGCGTCGTCGAGAGTTCCGCTCGGAAGGTCGGGCCGAAGGTGTAGACCTTGGACAGCGACATCGCGAGGATCTCCGCCTCGAGCTGGCCGGAGACGGTGAGGCCGCATTTCTCGCCGAAGAAGTCCCGGGAGAAGTCGATCTTGCCGTCAGCGCCGCGCGGGGGCTTCTCGGGGTCGAGCGTGGAGACCTGGAACATGGCGCCGGCGCCCTCGCAGTCGGAGGTCGTCAGGATCGGGGAGTGGCACATCACGAAGCCGCGGTTGCGGAAGAACTCGTGGACCGCGAAGGACATCTCCGCGCGCACGCGGAACACCGCGCCGAAGGTGTTGGTGCGCGGGCGCATGTGGGCCACGCCGCGGAGGAACTCGAAGGAGGTCCCGGCCTTCTGCACGGGGGAGGAAGGGTCGCACTCGCCGAGGACTTCGATGGAAGAGGGCTCCAATTCAAGAGCCTGGCCCTTGCCCTGGGAGGGGATCAGCGTGCCGGTGACGGCCAGGGACGCGCCGGTGATCTGCTTGAGGATGCGCTCGCGGCCGGCGAAGCCCTCCGGGACCAGGATCTGGATGGAATCGAAGGTGGAGCCGTCGTTGAGGTGGATGAAGCCCACGCTCTTGGACTCGCGCACCGACTTGATCCAGCCCGCGACCGTCACGGGATCGCCCGCCTTGCCCGTCTCGAGGACCGCCTTGATCTCGCTTCGCTTCATGACGGAGATTATGCCAAATCACCGTCCGGTCGCGAAGCCGGGCCCTAGTAGCGCTTGGGGTAGACGGACTTCTTGTCCTCCTTTTTCAGGAGCTCGAGCAGGCGCCCTTCCTTCATCTTCTTGGGCTTCGGGACCTTGTACCCCGGCTCCACCGGCTTGCCCTCGGGCTCCGCGACCTCCTGCGGCGGGCAGGAATGCTGGGGAGGCCCCATGATGAGGGCGGAGGGGTCGCGCACGTTCAGAGGGGTGATGATGTCGCCGCCTTCGCCGGGTACGTCGCCCGGCGCCGTCGCCGGGGAGGTCTCGCCGGGGGGCGGGAGCATCGGCCCGACGAAGCTCGCGTCGACCATCTCCGTCCCCGGAGCCGCCTTCGCCTCCGGAGAGTCCGCGGCCGACAGCTCCTGATACGAGCGTCCGGCCTGGAAGCACGCCGCGCACAGCAGCAGGGCGACGCCGATGCGGACGACCGAGCCGGCCACGGGAGGGGTCTTCATGCCTCTAGCATGACCCCGGGGCCTCGTTTACGCCATTAAAAGCCGGCAAAACGAAGGCAAAGCGTCGGTAAGGCCCGTCAGAGCTGGACGGCCGCCGAGAAGCGCCTGCCGCGTTCGGTGGAACGCTTGTATCCCGGAGCGGGGGACAGGTCACCCAGCTCGATCTCGCGCTTGGCGGGGGAGGGGTGGGTCTTGAACATGCCGCCTCCGCCCGAGCCCTCGGCCTTCTCCATGCGCTCGAGGAACCCCTTGAGGGCGCCCGGATCGTAGTTGGCCGCCTTCGCCGTCGACGGCTCCCTCGAAGGCGGTCGTGAGCTGGCTGACCTGCTGCGGGGTGTAGTTCTTGGCGGCCTCGGAGCCGAGGATGGTGAACGCGCTCGTCAGGCGGGAGGTCTGGATGGTCTTGAGGCCGTGCTTCTTGGCGATGTGCGCGACCTCGTGGGCGAGCACGCCGGCCAGCTCGTCCTCGCTGCGCACGAGCTCGAGCATGCCCTTGGTCACGAAGATGAACCCGCCCGGGGCGGCGAAGGCGTTGATCTCGTCGGAAGCCAGGACCTGGACATGGTAGCCCTTGTACGTCGCGGGCCGGTCCGAGGCGAGGGCGACGGCCTGCGCCACCTTCTGCGCGTAGGCGTTGAGCCCGGGATCGTTGAGCGGCTTGTAGCGGGTCAGGACCTGCGCGGACACCGCGCGGCCGATGTAGTACTCCTCGCTCTCCGAGATCTCGGAGAAGCCCTTGCGGACCTGGTTGACGCCCTTGGCGACCTTGGCCAGGTCGACGTTGGAGTTGATGCGCCCGCCCGTCATCGAGCTCACGTCGAGGTTCTGGAGGCCCTGGCAGCCGGCGGCGGCGAGGACGCCGAGGAGGAGGAAGCGCTTCATTTGGAGCCTCCCTCGCCCATCAGCCCGCCCGCGCGGAGGAACTCGAACAGGACGGCCTCGGGGACGGAGCGGCGCTCCATCGCGTTGACCGCGGCGAAGTCGACGGCGGAGCCGTTCTTCGCGCCGTAGGATTTCTCGACCTGGGCGTTGAAGCCCTTGCCGGCGAGCGTGACTTCGTCGGCGGTGGCGGAACCGCCCACGCCGTCGCCGCCGGAGAGGCTGGCCTTGCGCGTCGTGACGGCGCTCGAGTGGATGTAGCCGGACGGGGTCTTGTGGAAGCCCGCCTCGACGCCGAGCGACTCGAGCTTCTGGCCGAGCCGGGCGACGCCCACGGAGGGGGAATAGGACTGGGGCCGCTTGCGCAGGGAGGTCTCCTGGACCAGGACCGTGATGGTCGAGGCGTAGGCGGCGACGGCGGACAGGGCCAGGACGGCGCCGAGCAGGATCGTTCGTTTCATCATTTCTCCGTCAGGGCGTTGGACCCGTCCCAGCCGGCGGGAGGGGGCTCCTTCTTGTAGCGTTCGCAGCGTTCCAGATAGTTCTCGCAGGCATGGTCGTCGCCGAATCTCGCGGCGACGCCGCGGAACACGGCGATCGCCTCTTCGAAGCGGCGCTCCCGGAAATGCGCCAGGCCCGTCTCAAAAAGTCTAGCTTTTTCGACGAGGGCCGGGTCCGTCTCTCCCTTGAGGCCCAGCAATTCGTACACCCGGATCGCCTCGCTCTTGCCCTTCACCTTCACGAAGTCGAGCTCGCGGACCTCGATGGCGTCGCCGGCTCCCCTGCGGGTGGTCTCGGAGATCAGGATGTAGGTGCCGTAGGCCTTGTTGGCGCCCTCCAGGCGCGAGGCGAGGTTGACGGCGTCGCCGATGGCGGTGTAGCTGAAGCGCTTGGGCGAGCCCATGTTGCCGATGATGGCCGGGCCCGTGTTCAGGCCGATGCGGTTGCGCACGGGCGGGTAGCCCAGGGCGTCGAACTCGGCCTTGAGGCCCGCGAGCTTCTTCTGATTGGCGAGCGCGACCTTGCAGGCGACCAGCGCGTGCCCCTCGCAAGGCAGCGGCGCGCCCCAGAAGGACATGATCGCGTCTCCGATGTACTTGTCGAGGGTGCCCCCGGAGTCGAGCACGGTCTCGGTCATCTCGCCCAGGTAGCGGTTCATCAGCTGGGTGAGCTTCTCGGGACCGAGCTTCTCGGAGAAGCTCGTGAAGCCCTCGATGTCGGAGAAGTAGAAGGTCGCCTCGCGGCGCTCGCCGCCGAGCGCGAGGGCCTCGGGACGCTCCGCGATCTGGCGGACGACCTCGGGGGAGAGGTAGAACGAGAACGCGCCTTGGATGTAGCGCTTCTGCCGGCCCTCGACGGCGTAGCTCCAGGCGGAGGCCGCCGCGAAGCCCAGCCACAGCGCGAGCTGGGGGGCGGCCAGGTCGAGCCAGACCCCGCGCGCGAAGGCCGCGCAGGACGCGCCGAGCAGCAGCCCGCTCGAGCCGAGCATCACGCCGAGCGCCCAGCCCAGGCGGGAGGACAGCCGCGACGCGGCGCCGGCCAGCACGAGCGCGAGGACGACGAGGCCGAGCACGGAGGCGCCCGGCGCGCGGGTCAGCCCGTCGCCGTGCATCAGGTTGTCGGTCGCGGCGGCGACGATCTCGGTGCCGGGGAACACGGGGTCGATCGGGGAGGGGTGGTTGTCGAGCAGGCCGGGCGCGCTCATGCCGATGAAGACGATCTTGTCCTTGAACAGCGCGGGGTCCAGCTGAGGCTTCTTCTTCTCCTCGAGCTCGACGAACGAGGTCACGAGGTCCGTGAAGTGGTAGGACTCGTAGGTCTTCAGCGGCGAGGTGCTCGCCGTCAGCGCCTTCCCGTGGAAGCGGACGAGCAGGCGCCCGTCGGTGAGGCGCGGGGCGAGCTCGTCGAGCGTCTTTCCCGTCGCGAGCATCGCCGCGGCCGCGGGCAAGGTCGGGTAGAGCCGGCCGCCGAGGGAGACCAGGAGCGGGACGCCGCGGAAGACGCCGTCGAGGTCGGCCTCCGCCTTCGTGTCGCCGAGCGCCCGCGCTCCGGACAGGAGCGGGGCGATGGGCAGACGGACCGACGCGCGTTTGGCCGCCGCGCCGGCGAGCGCGGGCCCGGCTTCCACGGCGAAGCGCGCCGGGGCGGCCTCGGGACGGCGCGGGTCGGCCTTGGCGTCGGTCTCCATGGCGAGGACGACGCGGCCCGACTCCTTCACGGCGGCGCCCAGAGCCGCGTCAAGGCTCGCCTCGCCGGTGTTCGTGAAGAGCACGTCGAAGACCACGGCGCGCGCCCCGGCCGTCTTAAGGAAAGACAGCGCCGGGACGTAGAGGTCGCGCGGCCATGGCCAGGCGTTGTTGTCCTTCGCCTGGCGGTCGAGGCTTTCCTGGTCGATCGTGACGTGGACGATGGAGGGGTCGCGCCGGGCCGGGTCGACGAAGCGGCGCGCCCGCCAGTCGAGGGTCTTGAGCTCGACGCCCTGCAGGACCTCGGTCGAGCGGCAGGCCAAGGTGAGCCCGCCGACGGCCGCCAGCAGTGCGGCGAGGGGGAGGTGGCCGCGGAATCGGTTCGTCGGGTTCGGCACCGGGCGATACTAGCGAATTTGTATCGTCTCCGGGAACGCCCCGCGTTCAGGAGGACGGATGAACCCCGGAGCCGCCTTGTCTTATTCCCACTATTGCGCCATGGCCGCGCTGCTGAGCGGGGCGTTGTTCGGCCGCGGGCACTGGGCGTGGGGGATCTTCGTCCTGTTCGCCTGCTATCACTTCGACCGGAAGATGCAGGACGCCCTGCTGGGAGACGACGACGAGATCCACGAGAACGAGGAGTAGGCCGGCGGCGGCTGGACGAAACCGCCCGTTTTTGGCATAATCTAACCGATGGGCGTGTAGCTCAGCTGGGAGAGCGCATCCTTCGCAAGGATGAGGTCGCAGGTTCAATCCCTGTCACGTCCACCAGATCTAAAGGCCCCCGAGAGGGGGCCTTTCTATTTTCCCGCCGCCTCGCGCTTGAGCCGCTCCTTCTCCTTGCGCAGCCCCTGCTTGTAGATCATGCGCGCCTTCGAGTGCTCCTCGTTGGTCTCGGAGAACATGTGGCCGCCCGTCATGTCGGCGACGAAGTAGAGCGCGGAGGTCTTGGCGGGGTCGAGGACGCCCTTGAACGACTCGAGGCCCGGCGAGCAGATGGGCCCCGGGGGCAGGCCGCGGCGGATGTAGGTGTTGTACGCCGACGGCGTCTGCAGGTCGGAGCGGGTGAGGCCCTTTTTCCAATAGCCCAGGTTGAGCGCGTACTGCACCGTCGGGTCGGCCTGGAGGGGCATGCGCTTCTTGAGGCGGTTGAGATAGACGGCGGCGATGATCGGGCGCTCCTGCTTCAGCACGGCCTCGCGCTCCACGATGGACGCCAAGGTCAGCGCCTCCTCGAAGGAGAGCTCCGGCCGGGGGGCCGCCGCGGCCCAAGCGGCGCCGATCTGCCTCTGGAACTCGGCCTCCATCGCGGAGGCGGCCTTCTCGGCCCCGTAGGCGGGGGGGAACTGGTAGGTGGAGGGGAAGAGCTTCCCCTCGAGCTTCCGCTTGGCGACGACCGCGAGGAACTCGGCGCCGTCGACGATCCCGGCCTTCTCCAGGCGCTCGGCGATCTGGCTCGCCATGAAGCCCTCGGGGATGGTGACCTTCATGTCGTCGGTGAGGCCGAGCGTGAGCTTGCGCGCGACCACCGTCGGCCACTCTCGCTCGCGCAGGGTGTACGAGCCGGGCTTCAGGTGGCGGTCCAGGCCCGTGACCTTGAGGAGGACGCGGAAGACGAACACGGACTGCACGACGCCCTTGGCCCCCAGGAGCTCCGCGGTCTTGCGGGCCCCGAGCCCCCCGGGGACCTCCACCCGGACCGGCGCCCCGGGACGCATGGACCACGCGCCCGCCAGGAGGAGGGCGAGCGCGGCGGCGCAGGCGAGCAGGGCATTGCGGCTCACGCGGCCTTCTTCTCCGTGCGACGGAGCGCGGCGCGCACGCGGGCCAGGAGCTCCGGCGCCCGGAACGGCTTGACGACGAAGTCGTCCACGCCGAAGTGCAGGGCCTCGAGCTCCTCGTCGGCCGTCTGCTTGACCGTCAGCATGAGCACGGGCAGCTCCTTGAGGGAAGGCTCGGCGCGCATGGCGCGGCAGAACTGCTCGCCGTCCATCCGCGGCATCATCCAGTCCACGAGGACGATGTCCGCGGGCTTCTCCTTGATCATCCGCAGGCCCTCCTCGCCGTCCTTGGCGAGGCGGACGTCCATCCCGCCGCCCCGCAGGACCTCCTGGATGATGATGCGGTAGTCTTCCTCGTCGTCGATGACCAGAACCGATGTCGCCATGATGCTCCGTCCTCCCGCGGCTACGCCGCGACCTTCAGCGAAAAGCTTATGCGCGTCCCCTGACCCGGCGTCGACTTCACCTCGATCTTGCCGCCGTGCTGGTCGACGATCGATTTGACGATGTACAGCCCGAGGCCCGTCCCCTTATGACCCGTCACGCCCTCGGAGATGTTCCGTCCCTGGGTGAACGGCTGGAACAGGCGGTCCCGGTCGGCCGCGTCCATGCCGCGCCCGGTGTCCCCGACCGTCACCTCGATCCAGCGCGCGCCGCCGTCGCGGAACTGCTCGCCGGAGACCCAGACCTGGCCGCCCGCCGAGGTGAACTTCAGCCCGTTGGCGATGAGGTTCACGAGCACCTGGCGCACGCGGTCGGCGTCGCCGATGACGGAGGGCAGCGCGGTCAGGCGGTTGGAGATGGTGACCCCCTGCTGCAGCGCCTTCGCCTCGAAGAACTGGCAGACCTCGTTGGCCACCTGGGGCAGCTCCATCGGGCGCAGGACGCACTCCATCTTGCCCTTCTCGATCTTCGCCACGTCGAGCAGGTCGTTGATGAAGCCGGACAGGCGGTGGACGTTGACCTGGATGCGCTCGAGGAACTCCCTCGACTGGGCCAGGCCCTCCGGCGTGCCGCCGGAGGTCTTCTCCCGGATGAGCTGAAGGAAGCTCTCGATGGCGCCGAGGGGGGAGCGGAGCTCGTGGGTCACGGAGGAGACGAAGTTGCGCTTGATCGAGTCGAACTCCTCGAGCCGGCCCGACATGGCGTTGAACACGCGCACGAGCCCGCCGAGCTCGTCGTCCGAGTCCCACTCGAGCTTGCCGCCGAGCTTGCCCGCCCCGATCTCCCCGGCCAGGCGGCTGAGCTCGACGATGGGCCTGGTCAGGCTGCGCGCGATCAGGAAGGAGACCGCCAGGCCCAGCAGGCTGGCGACGGCCCAGACCAGCAGGATGATCTTCGCCAGGCGCTGGTTGGCCTCCAGGAACGGGGCCCAGAGCACGCTCTCGTCGAGCTGCAGGTCCACCTCGACGCTCCGCCCTGCGTCGGCGGGATCGGCGACGACGAAGCGCGAAGCCCTCGTCCGCGCGCCGAAGGTCTCCGTCCCGACGGTCGCGACGCGCTCGCGGCCCTTCGCCTTCCAGCGGATCTGCGCCGAGGCGATCGCGGGATACTGCGCCTTGAGGAACTTCAGGTTGCTCAGCAGGGCCACGTCGTCCCTCTGGATCAGCGAATCCGACGCGGCCCTCTCCACGCTCACCGCGATCGTCGCGGCCAGCGCCCGCATGTCCCGCTGCTGGTACTGGTTGCGGACCGCCAGCACGCCCCAGCCGAGCAGGGCCATGGAGACGACCTGCAGGAGGAAGGTGCTGACGACCAGCCTCGAACGGATCGTCACTTCTTGTCGCCTCCCGAGATGATCTCGGATTGCACGCGGTCCAGGGCGCGCCGCGCCGAGGTGTTGTTCGGCTCGGACTCGATGATGCGACGGAAGGCGGCGGCGGCCTCGGACAGCTTGCCCTGGGCGTAGTAGTCCACGCCGGTCTCGTAGAGGCGCTCGATCTCGACCGGGGTCAGGCCGGTCTGCTTCGGCTCCGGGACCTTCGCCGCCGGGGCCGCCTCGCGCTTGCCGCGCTCGATGAGGGACTGCAGCGCGTCGATGTAGTTCTTGATCTGCTTGCGCGAGTCGGAGTCGGTCTCGAGCTTGTACGCCGAGCGCAGGGCCTTGAGGGCCTCCGGATTGTGCTTCAGCGCGTAGTGCGCCGCGCCCAGGCGCTTGTAGGCCAGCGCGTTGGCCGGGTCGAGCTCGAGCACCTGGTCCGCCAGCTTCACGACGCGCTCGAAGTCGCGCTCGCGGAGCGCGACCTCCATGAGGGCCATCGTGCCGCCGACGACCTTCTCGGCGCCCATCGTCGGGGCCTTGCCGGCTTCCACGGCCGCCGGGCCCTCGCGGGTCACGCCGGTCTTGGCCTCGACGGCCTTGGCGAGGCGCTCGATGCGCTCGTCGGTCGGGTTCAGGCTGCCCGCGTAGGCGAGCTTGCGCAGCGCCGCCTTGGCGTCGCCCGCCACGAAGTCGAGCGAGCCCTCGTAGATGGCCGCCTGGGACGCGTCCGTCTGGAAGTCCTTGAGGACGGGGAACTCCTGGGCGACGGCCGTCATGCGCTCCAGGCTCTGCTGCAGGCGCGTGTCCTTGGGCTTGAGCGACAGGGCCTGCCCGAGCTTGTCGGCGGCCTCGGAGTAGCGGCCGGCCGTCGCGTCGAGCTTCGCCTGGCGGAGGAACTCGTCGATGGCCGTGCGCTTGTACAGCGCCAGGTCCTCGAGCTGGTATCGGAAGTCCGGGGTCCCGGCGGCCGCCAGGTCGCGCAGGTTCTCGAGGATCGCCTCGCTGAAGGCGGCCTCCGCCTGCTTCGCGCGGCCGAAGCGCATGGTCAAGCCCAGGCGGTGGGAGCCGGAGGTGCCCGTCAGGCCTCCGAGGGGCAGCGCGAAGCCGTAGTCGAACTGCATGCGGCTGATCTTATACGAAAGTCCGATCGACATCTGCCGGAAATCCCGGCTTCCGGTGGAAAGGCTGCCCCGCACGCCGAAGGAGCCGTGCAGCAAGGTCGGAAGCCACTTCTCGGCGCCGACGGCGATGATCTTGTCGGTCGAGCCGTCAGGGGCGCTCTGCAGCCGCGCGTCGCCCGTCAAGGTCGAGAAGGGAGTCTTGTAGGCGCCGCCGAGCTTGATGTTGCGGCCCAGCTTATCCGACTCCACGAAGCCCACGTTCGGCGCCGTCAGATGCTGGATCATCAAGCCGACCGACCATCTCGGCCGGACGCGCCACAGGAAGCCCAGGTCCGCGTCGAGGTTGCCCTTGGACGCGTTCTGCAGCACCGGGTCCGGCGTGCCGGTGGCGACGCCGGTGTTCGAGATGCCGTTGCCCGCCTCGCCCGTGCCGCCGACGGTCCGGTTGAGGTACTTCAGCGTGCCGCCGAGGTAATACGTGTTGGGGGAGGTCCGCGCGAACAGGCCCCGGCCGTACGAGGCCAGGAGCTGGCTCTCGCGGTACAGGCCCCCGATCGTGAAGTAGTTCCAGGCGGCGCCGAAGGTGCCGCGGCGGCCGCCCTCGAGGGGATGGGCGTAGGCGATGAACGAGTTGGAGGGGTTCGACCCGTCGGAGAGCCCCATCAGGAGCTTCGAGTAGGTGGTGGCGAGCTCGGGGCGGTCGAGGGTCGCCAGCCCGGCGGGGTTGTAGTACACGGAATAGGCGTCGTCGGCGACCGCCGTGTAGGCATGGCCGAGCCCCGACACGCGGGCGCCGACGCCCACGTCCTCGTAGGCGGCCATGGCGCGGCCGGCGCCCGCTCCGAGGAGGAGGGCGCTGGCGGCGAGGCGGCGGATGGTGAGGGCTTCCATGGTTTACCGGACGACGAGCAAAGTCCCCGTGAACACCTGGTCCTCGGACGTGATGCGATAGACGTACACCCCGCTGCGGACGCGGACGTTGTCGGCCGTCCCGTTCCAGGTCGCGTACTGCGCCTGGATGACGGAGGCCGGGCAGCCGCCCCCGGCCGCGGCCGTGCGGTCGCGCCTCGGGCCGATCGCGGCGACCTCGGTCCCGATCAAGGTATAGATCTTCCCGCTGATCTCGCTGCCCTGCGGGTTCTCGAAGCAGAAGAAGGCGATGTCGTTGATCCCGTCGCCGTTGGGGGTGATGACGCGGGACAGCGGACCGTAGAAGCGGACCCGCCCGGCCTGCGCGTAGGACAGCGCGAGCCCGAGCACGGCGAGCCCCGCCGCCAGCGCCGCGCGCTTCGCCGCCTTCAGGCCGGCCGTCCTCGTCATCCTCATCTCGCCACCACGATGGTCCCCGTATAGGTCTTGCCGCCGCCCTGGACGCGGTAGACATAGGCGCCGCCGCCGACGACGCGGCCGTTGGACTTGCCGTTCCAGATCAAGGTGTTCGGCACCTGCCCGCCGGTCATGTCCGCGACGTGCGAGCCCATGATGTCGTAGATGCTCCCGACGATGGCCTCGTTGTTGGGGCCGGGATCGTAGGTGAAGATCACGATGTCGTTGAGGCCGTCGCCGTTCGGGGAGATGACGCGCCCGGAGATGTTCGAGAGGTCGAAGACGGGCCCGTTCGCGCGGCCGAGCGCGCGGATCTGGTATTTTCCGAGATTGGGGGACTCCACGGTGACGGTCTGGGTGACGGGGTCGACGACGCCGTAAACCTTCTTGAACTCAGCGCCATTGTACCAGAACAGGCCGAGGTTCTTGACCGTCACGCCGCTCGCCGCGGGCGCGGCGCCCGCGTCCGCGACGGACACGCCGGCCGCGGCTACGCCGGCCGCCGCCACGGGGACGCCGTTGGCCGTCTCGAAGTGGAGGACGATGCGCACGGGCTTCGGGAGGGGGAAGTTCTTCAGCTCCGTCGAGCCGAGCATCGGCCGGAAGACGGCCGACTGGAACACGCCGTCGTGGACGTCCTCCGTCACGCGCCGGCGGTCGATGCGGATGTCGTCGCCCATGCCGTTGGCGTCGGCGTTGAGTCCGGAGGCCGTCGCGTTGTCGAGGACCACGCGGGAGACGCAGTCGTCCAGGAAGTAGTTGCGCTCGCCCAGGCTCGACAGGGTGACCGCGACGGTCGACAGGCCCACCGTATTATAGGAATGGATGCGGTAGAAGTAGTTGAGCCCGCCGGTGTTGTCGACGAGGTTCGTCACGTTGAAGGCGAGGCTCGAGATGTTGACGTAGGAGGGCGCGCAGATGTCGGAGGAGCGGTAGATGCCGTAGCCGACGAGCTCGTCGGCGATGGGCGCCGAGGTGCTCATGAAGACGGTGCCGTCGCCGAAGCGCGTGACCGTCGACCAGGACAAGGCCACGGTCAGCGGCCCCGGCACGACCTTCACACCGATGGGCTCCATCGGCGCGATGGTGAACGGGAACGCGGCGACCGTCGCGGCGTACGGGCTCTCGATCTGCTTGATGTCGCGCGCCGTGACCCGGTAGTAGTACGTCACGCCCAGCGTCAGAGGACGGTCCACGTACCGATTGTTGGACGTCGTCGTCGATGTGACGAACCCGTAGCCCGCGTTCGTCGATCGCGAAACGCGATAGAAGAAGAAACCCACGCCCACGCCGTCGGGCGGTAGCTCGTCCCAGCTCAAATTGACCCCGAGCAGCATCGCCTGGGCGACGACCCCCGTCGGAGCGTACGGAACCGGTCCGTCCAAAGTGCGGATCGAGAGCTGGTTCGAGGGTTCGGCCTCGGTTCCCGCGTCGTTGAGGGCGACGACCCTGAGGTAGTAGGTCGTCGCGTTCTGCAGCGCGTTAAGGACTGCGTTGGACGTCGTGACCGTCTTGAGGGGATTGAAGGTGATGTTGTCCGTGCTGCCGCGGACGACGAAGCGCGTGTAGGAGGGATTGCTGTTCGTATCCCAGGCCAGCGAGATGGTCGTCGAGGACACCGCCGTCGTCGACAGGCTCAGAGCGGGCGCCGCCAAGGTAATCGTCGAGCCGAACGAAGAAAACCCCGAGCAGGTCGGGTCGCACGCGTTGACCGCGACGTAATAGGTCGTGTTCGCGTCGAGGCCGGTGAGGGTCGCCGTGGTCGCCGCCGTCGCGGATGACGCGAAGACCGGGACGTAGCCTGTCACCGTGGAAGCGACGAGAAGATAGGAATTGGCTCCGAAGGAGGGGTACCAGTAGGCGGTCAGGGACGAAATGTACACCGCGAGCGTGCCGGTCGCCGGCTGAGGAGGTCCGGCCGGGGTCGGCCGCAGCACGGCGCTGGAAATGTTCGACGCGTAGGAGATGTCGCTGTCGCCGTCGGTCGTCCAGATCCGCGCGTAGTAGGTCGTCGCGGGAACAAGCCCCATCACCTCGATGTTGACCAGCTCGCCGGGGACGACCCCCGAGGTCGAGAAGGAGATGTTCGCCAGGCGGTGGTCCGAGAAGGTATCGGGTACGGTGTAGGAAGCGATGCGGATGAAATAAGTGCTTCCCACCTGCAAGGTGCCGTTGTTCCCGTCGTAGCCGGGAGTCGTCCACTGCAAGGTGAAGCTCGAGACACCGATGTTCGGATGGGCGAGGTCGGTCACCGTGCGGGGGAACGCGTGAATCTCCGAGTACCCCGCCCGGACGACGTTCGCGGCTGAAGTCGCAGTCGTGAAAACCACCTCCTCTCCCACCGATCCATCGAGACGGCTGTTCGTCGACGTCGCGCTCGTCCCGATCTGGGGCTGGGGGCCCTCGCTTAGCTCCGGCCACCTGGATCCCCGCCGGGCCGCAGAGGCAGTTGCCTTGGTCCGCCCTCGGCTGGCGATCCCGATCCACTGGGGGACGTACTTCCCCATCCCCCTCGGGCTCCGCCGCGCTCCGCGCTTCCTCGAGCTGCCGCCGGCCGAGTTCACCGTTGCGGCGAAGGAGGTCGTGCCCGACGTCCCGGTCCGCGATCACTGCTCCTTCTGCTGACGCTCCTGCTGCCTGCCCCCCTGGGCTGGGCGGCGGGCGTCCCTTTCCGGGTCAACTTCCAAGGAAAGCTCCTCGACAGCACCTTCGTCCCGCGCAACGGCGCGGTGGCCATGGAATTCCGGCTCTTCGACGCGGCGACGGGGGGAACCCTTCTCTGGGGCCCCGAGACCCAGACTCCGACGGTCAACAACGGCGTGTTCTCGGTCCAGCTCGGCGCCGTCACCTCGCTCTCGCCCGACCTGTTCGTCGGCGGCACGACCTATCTGAGCGTCACCGTCGCCCCGGACGTCTTTCCCGCCGGCGAGATGACCCCGCGCCAGCGCCTCATCGCGAGCCCCTACGCCATCACCGCGTCTCAGCTGTCCCAGGGCGGGGACATCCGGATCAACGCCGGGGTGGCGTACGCCACCTTCACCAGCGCCGGGAACCTCCTGATCCCCTACGGCGTCGTCGCGACCTCGGCCTCGTTCTCCGGCGGCCTGACGGCCTCGAGCGGGACCTTCACCGCGACCGGCGCCGGCAGCTACAGCATCCGGACCTCCTCCGGCATCAACGTCGCCGCCGGCACCCTGAACGTCGCCGAGAACGTCGTGGCCAACGCGTTCGTCGGCGACGGCTCGCGCCTGACCGGGCTCACCATCACGGCCGGGAACATCGACACCACCAAGCTCGCCGCCGACGCCGTCACCACGCCCAAGATCATCAACGCCGCCGTCGACACCGCCAAGCTGGCCGCCGACTCGGTGACCGGCGCCAAGATCCTCAACGCCACGATCGACACCGCCAAGCTCAACCCCACCCTCCAGGCTCAGCTCGCCCTGGCCGGGACCGTCGCGGCGGGATACATCGACACCACCAGGCTCGCCGCCGACTCGGTGACCGGCGCGAAGATCCTCAACGCCACCATCGACTCCGCCAAGCTCAACCCCACCATCCAGGCCCAGCTGTCCCTGGCCGGCACCGTGGCGCCGGGCTACATCGACACCGCCAAGCTCGCGCCCGACTCCGTCACCACGGTCAAGATCCTCAACGCCGCCGTCGACACCGCCAAGATCGCCCCCGACGCCGTGACCGCCGCCGCCATCCTCAGCAATTCGATCTCGACCTCCAAGCTCGTCAACGCCGCGGTCGACACCTTCAAGCTCGCCGCCGACGCCGTCACGACCGCGCGCATCCTCACGGGCGCCGTGACCACGGCCAAGATCGCCAACAACGCCGTCGACACCAACAAGCTGGCCGACGACGCGGTCGTCGGCGTGAAGATCCGCAACGCCTCCATCGACACGGCCAAGCTCAACGCGACGATCCAGGCGCAGCTCGCCGTGGCGGGCAGCGTTGCTGACGGCTACATCACCGCCGCGAAGCTCGCGACCGACTCCGTCACCACGATCAAGATCGCGAACGACGCCGTCACCACCGCCAAGCTCGCCTATGCCGCGGTCGACACGAACAAGCTCGCCCCCGACGCGGTCACGACGGGTCACATACTCACCGCGAACGTCACGACCTCCAAGCTGGCCGACTCCGCGGTCGACACCGCCAAGCTCGCCGCCGACTCGGTGACCGGCGCGAAGATCCTCAACGCGACCATCGACACCGCCAAGCTCAACCCCACCATCCAGACCCAGCTGTCCCTGGCCGGGACCGTGGCGGCGGGCTACATCGATACCACCAAGCTCGCGGCCGACTCGGTCACCACGGTCAAGATCCTCAACGCCGC
>JACPOW010000004.1 GCA_016191335.1 Elusimicrobiota bacterium
CCCCGCCCCCGGGGCTTTGGCCAAGCGGCGAGGCCGGGCAACGGCCTGACAAAGTCGGCCCCCGCCGTTTTCTCAAGGCGGTCCTACCCGCGCCGCCTTCGGCGGCGCGGCAAAAAGATTGGGGGGGTACGAAGGAACTCCATAGCCGGTCCGGCAGAGTAGCGCTAAAAACGCCGTAGCCGGGCCGATCGGGCGCGGCGCGCGGCCGCGCCGGCCCCCCCAATCCCGGCCCCGAAGGCCGGCGTGGCCACTGCGCCGCGCCCGGACGGACCAAGCGGCGGACCGAACGACGCAGGGCGAGGGCCGTGCCCACCTCGTCGGCCTAGCGCGCGGCGCGCCGCCCGGGATGGCCCGCGCCGTCGGCCAGGCGGCCCGGAACGCGCGGGCGTGGAGGGCTCAGGCGAAGGGCCGAGCGCGGGCCGGGCGGCCGCGCCATCTATGCCGTGATATCCACGCCAGGCGCGGCCGCAGCGCCGCAAGCGGGGGCAGCTCGGCCTAGCCGTCCGGCGTCGGCCGGGCGCGACGGCCGAGATGGAGGGCTCAGGCTGACGGCGGGCGGCGGGGTCGAGCGTTCCTTGTTTGTCGGCCTAGCGTGCGAAGCCGGCCGCGCCCGTCGGCCCGGTCGAGGCGCGGCCGTGCGAGCGCGCGGGCTCGACGGTTTCAGGCCATGGCGAGGGCCGTTTTCGGCCGCGGTGGAGGGCCGTTCCCGAGATCCGGCGCTCGAGCGCGGCGCGGCGGCGAGATCTCGCCCGAGGACCGGCGGGCCCGCACGCGGGCCGAGTTGGTCAGGCGAGGAAGTCTGGCAGCTCGCGCTGGCGACTGATGGGATGTTTCTCGACGGAGGTTTTCAAACCTCAAAGGAACCTCAAAAACAAAAAGGACCTACGGGTCTTGACGGAATTAGTGACTGGGGTTACGCTTCGTTTTGGCGGTTCGATAAGACAACTTGCGGGGCGTATTCGAGCGAGCCGTTAAGAAGGAGCCACGCCGAGCAACCGAGCGCCGCACCTCACTGCAGCCGACGGCACCCGCCGCCACGGCATCGTCGTCCCCACCGAAAACGCGCCGGAAATCAGCCGCGAGTTTTTGCCCCCTCGGGGGCAATGTTCCGTTACGCCGTCAGACGGAAAAGCTGGCAGAACGCACCGAAATTTCGTTGCCGGCTTGGTCTAAAGAAACCGCAAAATAAATCCCATCTGCCAGATTATCTGGAACGGCATACTCCTTCCAACGCAAGCCCGTGGAATCTGCGAATTCACTTCCCAAATACGAATATGCGGTTTCATCGCGAAATACTTCCTGCCCTGCCACTGGGTCCGTTCGCAGAATTTTTAGTAAGCGCAGGCCGGACCCCCTGTCCCCATCACTAACACGGACGACCAAATCGTTGCTCTCAATCGTTGCTTCGCCATCCGACAAGTATCTCCCGGCGGAAATATCCCATACACGCGCCTGAGGATTTGAGGCGACAGTCGGGGTTGTGTGCTCGTACTGCTCAAGCGGAGTAAGCGGCCATCCCAATCCCGTCTCGAACGAATTTGGTGTTGGATTCAGGCCGGCTGCTTCGTACACGAATTCCGTAAGACCAACACAATCGAACTCGCCGGGTCCTTTTTGATCCAGATGATTTCCATCGTAAGGCAACCCAATTCTATTTACCGCAAATAATGAGATTCGTCTTCTCTGCTCGGAATCAGGCCCTGGCGTCGTCGTCCGATTTCCGTAGTAAGGATTACCAGCAACAAAGTCCACCCATCTTGACTTTCTTACACCAGGAGGGTTCTCGTTATCTGGGACCGACTCGACCACCATGGCCCCCTGATCGCCAGCGGAGTAGCCAATAAATATTCCCGCATGCCCAATATGAGTCCCCCAGGGGTTGACATTCTCCCACCCGGCCAGGCCGTCGCGGTAGAGAATGTCGCCAATTTCGAACTGTGCAGCATGCACACGAGCAAAGCTCAATAGCAGGGCTATCGCAAGAGTGAGCCGCCAGGCAACTCGATTCATCTGGCCACTAGTGCTATCCATGGAGCAATCGCCAACTCAAAATCGGCAAACCAAAAAAAATTAATATGGCAATCCATGTCGAATATACCCAAAGACGTCCGACTTCAGGCGGGGGCGCTTCTCCCCGAATGACGCGTTCGCAATAATTTCCGGCGAACACACCAATAATGCTTCCGAGCGCAAGACCTCCTGGAACCACGAAAACGGCAATGACAAATGCCCATGCCCACCATTCGCCACCAATCAAAAGACCAAACACTGCGATAGTCAGAAGCACATAAGCGGCTCCGAGAAATGCGCCGATCCCGATTTTCCTTAAAGTTCCTAACGGCAATTCTCGCTCAATGGCAAAGAAGTGCGTCCCGCACATCGCGACCAATAACATGATGATAGGGCCAACTGGAACAACCAAGAGCGTCGGCGGGTTTAGCACGAACAGGAAAGTCGGCAACCCTCCCAAAACAAAGCCCCCTAAGGCCGCCCACCTGAATAGGTTTCTCTTTACCTGATTATCTATCATGGTTCAGTAGGCCGCATCTTTTTGATCGTTGCGTCTATCAACTCTGCAGTCAGTTTGTCAGCCGAGGCTCGCATCCGCATGAGTTCCTGACGTGATCGTGTACCCCCGATCTTTCCAAGCGCTGCTATGAGGTTAAATTTCTCCGTCTCACTCATTGTGGACATTGCCTCGAGCAACGGCGCCACGCCCGCCTCATCCCCAATCTCACCAACGGCCCAAATCGAATTAATGGCCGTAGGCCGATCTGAATCAGCTATCGTCTTTGATAATTTTGCCAACGCCCTCTTATCGCGCAATGAGCCTAGCGCGGATGCAGCACTTGCGCGAAGCTTTCCATCGCTCTCGCCGAGGGCCTCAAGCAAGGGATCAAGAGTTTTGGGATTCTTATGAATACGCAATTGTTGCGCGGCACATACGCGCAGGTTGATGTCTTCGCCTTTCTTCAAATTATCCACCAGCGCAGACGTAACGGCCGCATCTTGGTCTTCAGACATAATGCTCATGACGGCGCAGCGATAACGCCAATTTTTACCATGCTTTCCAGCTTCTTCCGCCAATCTGTGCAGATTGAATCGACGCTGAGTTCGGAGCTCCTTCATGACGTCTCTTTGCAGGCGCGCATTATTTTTATTCAGTGGAGTTGCGACGGCGCTCTCAAGTTCGCTTAGCAATTGATCTGCATTCGCAGCTTGAGCCACGGCATCCTGCGAGCCCCCCAACACTACAGCGAGCAGCAATGCCTTCATTTTGTCTCCACAACTTCGCGCATTCCTCCGGCCAGGCGGGGAACGAGTTTTGCGTTTTTTTTAATGTCGATCACCGACGAATGGTCGTTGTGCCAAAGGATGGGAACGGGCAGGCTATTCAAGGCTTTGCGGTCACTGAGAAAATTTCCATATCCGCTGACGGCTGAGGCGGCTGGGCAGAGGCCGCCGCCCCGGTCGGAAACGGCCCGGGAAAAATTGAGATTTGGAAGGGTAACCCGCCCGCCGGCAGGACTTGCTTGGCAAACAACGATGACGATTTCCCCTAACGACCTGCGTGCTGGAAAACCGATCCCGGCTTCCCCGTCTTCGCCCAATCCGGCTACGAAACTCCGGTGCGTTGTTGAGTCCGACGGATTAACGCAGTTGTCGCCGGCGATGGAGCGTCGATCGAGTTCCCCCATCCGCGTACGCGAAACCCAGAAATTTACCGAGCCATAAACATTTTCGGTAGGGACAGCCGCGCCAGGAAGGTCCCGTCGCGTCGCCGTCGTATGCTCGGTGTCTTGCGTAATCCCTTCTTGCGGTCGTGCGCTCTGGCCTTCACCACTCGAACCGCTGGCCCACTGTAACCCCGGTCACCGGATTCGTCAAGCCCTCAATCGAAGCATTCGACGTCTGCCCGCAAATCTTATTGCCCGAAAATAATCCGAGCCCGACCGCCGCCCCGACGAACCTCCAGTGTCCGCCCGACCCTGGCGCCGAACCCAAATGCGGTGTATTATAGAAGCGTGTTTTTTGGGCCAAAGGGCCCAGGCGCGACCCCCGTTTCCACCCCCATAATCGCTATAATAGACGCAGGAGACTCCCGACCATGCGCAACGCCTTGATCCGGCTCGCGCCGTGCGCCGTTTTCGTGTCCGCCCTCGCGTCCGCCCAGGTCGTCGAGAAGCCCGTCTCCGGAGGCAACAACACCGGCTCCGCGGCCGCTGTCCCCGGCACGAGCGCCAACAACCCCTCCGGCACCCTCGGCGGCGCGAACGCGACCGGACTGGGCCTGCAGACCGGCCTCGGCGGCGTCAACGCCGCGCCGTCCCCGGCGCCCGGCCTCGCGACCCCCGCGCAGGTCAACGCCGTTCCCGTGACCGGCGCCGCCCTGCCGATCAAGACGGTCGGCGCGCCGGTCAAGCCGGGCGCTCAGCCCGCCGTCACCAAGGCGGCCCCCCTCGCTCAGCCCGGCGCGACGCTCCAGACCCCCGGCTCGGTGAAGGCGGACGCGCCCGGCGGGAAGCAGGCGGCGCCCAGCGCCTCCTCGATGCTCGACACCACGGCCCGCGGGATCACCTCGGGCACGAAGGCCGAGGCGGCCGGCGGCGACGGCCTGTCCGTGCGCCAGGCCCTCGACCGCGCCTACGACTCGTCCACCCGCAACGGCGACATCGCCGGCGGCGCGGGCGTGGCCGGGAAGTTCTCCAGCGCCCGCGAGAAGGTGGCGGGCCTCGTCGGCGTCGCCAACAACTCGGCCCCGGCCGACGCTCCGGGCCTGTATCAGTCCGCGGTGAAGACCGCCGCGGAGACCTTGCCCGCCGCCGCCGCCGCGGCCGTGACCAAGGCCGTCCTCGCCTTCGCCGCGCGCAAGGCCGACATGTCGCTCACCGACCTCGCCCAAGCCGCCTACACGGCCGCGACCGCCGGCCAGGCGACCGAGGCGCGCCGCCTCGTGAAGTCCCTCGACAAGTGGGAGGAGCTGCTCGGCGCGCCGGGCCGCCCGCTCATCTCCAACGGCGACCGGCTCAAGGCCGGCGTCGAGACCGCCCTCGCCGAGTCCAAAGCCGGCGCGAAGGCTTCCGCGCCCCGCGTCTGGGTCGTCAAGCGCGGCGGCTCCTACGTCGCCGCTTTGCCCGGCACGACCGTCGAGAAGGTCCCCGGCCTGGCCGCTTCGTTCGCGCTCAAGCTCGAGAAGCTGTCTTTGACCCCGATGTCCGACGCGTACCGCGCCTTCGCCGCCAAGCCCGGCGTGCGCACGGCGGTCGCCGCGCGCGTGGCGCTCGGCGAGTCCGTCCCCTCCGCCGTGATCGGGACCGGCTGGACCTGGCTCAAGCATCTCGTCATGCGCGCCTGGAGCGCGCTGACCGCGCTCCTTCCCGGCCGCGGCCTGCCCGTCGCCGCCAACGAGTCCACCTTGCCGCGCCTGCGCGCGGCCGCCCTCGCCTGGCGCGAGGCCGCCGCCTCCGGCGAAGCCGCCGCTCGCGCCGCCGGCGCGCCGCGCCTCACCGTGTCCCGCGCGCGCGGCGCCTTCGCCCTCGCGCTCAAGGCCGCCGCCGCCCATGAGGTCCTCACCGGCGAGGCCGGAGCGGTCTCCCGCGTGGAGGCGCTCGCCTCCGAGTTCGAGGCCGGCGTCAAGCGCGCCTCCCTCTCCCCCGCCGACCGCCTCACTCCCGGTCTCGAGTCCATCGTCTCCGGCGAGGGCGGCCTGCGCCACTGGTCGTCGCGCTACGCCTCCGACGCGCGCGAGCGCGGCGGCGACGCGTTCGCCAAGGTCCGCGGCGCGGGCCCCGTCACGGTGCTCGGCGACGGCGCGGGCGCGGCCGCGGCCAAGACGCTGTCCGCCGCCTCGAAGGAGCTCCGCTTCACCGCTTTCGGCGACGCGCTGTGGGCGTCGGGCTCCGGCTCGTACGGCGCGGCCAAGCTCTCGGCCGACCTGCGCTCGACGGAGGCCGGCGGCTCGCTCGTCCTCGAGACGCAGCGCGGCGACGAGCGCCTCGCCTCTTCGCTCGACGAGCTCGGCTTCGCGGTGACGCGCCGCGGCCAGGGCCTCAGCGCCCGCCTCGACGCGGAGACCGTCTCCGCCGACGCGCGCGAGATGACGGAGCTCGCCGCGCAGGGCGCCGCCCTGATCACCGGCGCGCCCCGCGACGCGAAGGCGGCCGCGCCCTTCGCCCTCGCCCGCCTGCTCGCCGACATGAAGCGCGCGCCGAAGGACGCGGCCAAGGCCGCCGCCTCGCTCGACGGCACCTCGCGCCTGTCGCGCGCGAAGACCGTGGGCTGGGTCGGGGAGTACGAGGCCGTCTCGGCCGAGATCCTCTCCCAGGGCGTGCGCGTGATCGCCCTGCGCGACCCCGCCACCGGTCTGTCGAAGTTCGCCCGCATCGAACCTCTGCGAACGCGATGAGCCCGGCGGCCTTCCTTCCGCTCCTCCTTCTCCTGTCCTTCTCCGCGCGCGCCGAGCCGGTCTCCGGCGCCTTCTCGGGCCTCTCCCTGAGCCTCGGCCAGGGCCGCCCGGTGTGCGCGCGGGCGACCTTCGACCGCAAGGTCGCGGAAGCGGGCGGGCATGTGCTCGTCCTCGACGCGGCGTCCGAAGGCGACGACGCCGCCATCCGCATGGCCGAGGCCGTCGTCACGCGCCGCGGCGGCCTGTCGAGCCGGGCGGGCGCGGCGGCCCGCCGCCACGGCGTGCCGGCCGTCTCCATCGGCCAGGGCCGCTGGGACGCGCGCGGTCCGGCGCTCTACCTTGACGAGCCATCGTACGGCCCGCCCCAGACGGCCTCCGGCTACTCCTACCGCCCGGTGGTCGGCTCCGAGGAGCGGGCGCTGCGCGAGGGCGACGCCGTGATCGTGGACGCGGCGAGCGGACGCGTGATCCTCGTGCCGCCGGCGGAGGCCGAGGCCCGCGTCGCGGCCGCCGAGGCCGCGCGCGCCTACGACGGCCTGCGCGACGCGGCCGCCCTTGAGGTGTGGCTGGCGCAGGCGGAAGGGCCGCGTCGCGGCGCCGCGCTCCTCGCC
>JACPOW010000048.1 GCA_016191335.1 Elusimicrobiota bacterium
CCGGCGCGTGCGCGGCGGGCCGGGCGCCTACGCGACGGCTCTGTTCGCGGCCCTTCGCGACGCGGAGGCCGCGGGCGTCAGGACGGTTTACGTCGAGACCGTGCCGGACCGGGGCGTCGGCCGCGCCGTGATGGACCGCCTCCGGCGCGCCGCACGGCGCTGACGCTGTCGGTCAGATCGCCCGCGGTGAAAGGCTTCGAGAGGAAGCCGGAGCCCGCGCCCTCGGCGATGCCGCAGTCCTCGCGGCGCCGTCCCGAGGTGAAGAGCACCCGCGCGCCGGGCTGACGCTCGCGCAGTCGCTCGGCCAGCTCCGGGCCGCGCATGCGCGGCATCGCGACGTCGATGAGGAGCAGGTCGAAGAGGCCCGCGTTGGCGCCGTCGATGCGCAAGGCCTCGACGGGGTCCCCGGTGGACAGGACCTCGTAGCCCTCGCGCTCGAGGCAGCGCACCGCGAAGCGGCGGATGGCCTCGTCGTCGTCCACCACGAGCGCCCGGCCCCGCTTCTTCGCCGCCGGCCCGTCCTTTCCCGCGGCCTTGACGGCCGCCAGAGGCCAGTAGACGTGGAACGCGGCTCCCTTGCCGGGGGCGCTCTCGACCTCGATGCCGCCGTCGCAGCGCCGCACGGTCTCGGCGACCGTCGGCAGGCCCAGGCCGCTGCCGCTCTCCTTGGTCGTGAAGAAAGGCTCGAAGATCCGCGCCCGGACCTCCTCGGTCATGCCGACGCCGCGGTCGCGCACGGTCAGACGCGCGCACGGCACGAAGACGCCGGCGCCTCCCTTCGGCGCGGGAGCGATCTCGACCGTCACCCGGCCGCCCTCCGGCATCGCCTCGCCGTCGTTGACGACGAGGTTGAGCAGGACCTGCTCGACGAGCCCCGGGTCGGCGAGGATCGCGCCGAGGTGCTTCGGCGCGTCGATCTCCAGCCGGACCGCGCGGGGCAGGAGCCGGGCGAGGATGCCGCGCATCCCCGTCACGGTCGCGACGAGGTCCACGGGGCGGGTCATCCCGCCCGGAGTCCGGCCGAACGACAGGAGCTGACGGGTCAGCGCCGCGGCGCGCTCCCCGGCGGCGCGGATCTCCTCGGCGTCGACGCGGGACGGATGGCCCTTCGGCAGGTTCTCGAGCATGAGCTCGGCGCAGCCGCGGATCGCGGCGATGAGGTTGTTGAAGTCGTGCGCCACGCCCCCGGCCACGTACCCCATCGTCTCGAGCTTCTGGGCGCGGTGCAGCCGCTCCTTGCTGCGCTTGATGTCCTCGGCGGCGTCGACGACCGCGGTGATGTCCCGGATCACGCCGATGAGGTGCGGCTTGCCAGAAGGCGAGACCCAGAGGGTCTTGCGCGTGACGAGCACGTGCGTGCGTCCCTGGGCGTCGGTGAGCATCTCCTCGTTGGAGTTCTCCCGGCCCGTCTCGAAGACGAGCTCGTCCTGGCGCCGGAACACGTCGGCCTGGGCCTTCGGGAAGTAATCGTAATCCGACTTGCCGAGCACCTGCTCGCGCGGACGGCCCAGCAGGGCGACGAAGGCCTCGTTGAAGAGGACCCAGCGGTGGTCCCGGTCCTTGACGAAGATGGGGTCGGCGACCGCGTCGATGAGCGACCGCAGGAAGCCGGAATCTCCGCTCGGCACGGGATTCTCCATGGCCATCAGTGTAGCCGTCCGGGGCCCTTCGCCGCAAGCGCGTAACGGTCACACCCCACTTGACGGCGCTCCCGCGCGCTCCTATGCTCTACACAGATGGCCAAGATCCTGGTGGTCGACGACGAGGTCCCGCTGACCGAGGTCCTGCGGGAGTGCCTGCGGGGCGAGGGACACGCCGTCGTCCTCTGCCACGACGCGACCCAGGCCGAACGGACCGCCCTCGAGGAGAAGCCCGACCTCGCGCTGATCGACTACCGGATGCCGAGCAAGACCGGGGTCGAACTCCTCTCCGACCTGCGCGCCCGCGAGGAGACCCGCCTGCTCCCGGTGCTGCTGATGAGCGGGACCGAGGCGGTGCGCTTCGCCGCCCAGATCCCCCCCGAGCCGCGGGTGCGCTTCCTCCTCAAGCCCCTGGACATGGACGCCCTCGTGACCATGGTCCGGGAGATGCTCGACCCGAACAGCTGGTCCGCGGGCCTGTAGACCTTGCTGACCCTCGCGGTGTTCGCCGTCGCCTTCCTCTATTCCTGCGTGGGCCACGCGGGCGCGTCCGGCTACATCGCCGCGATGACCTTGTCCGGCATGGCCCTCGCCGAGATCAAGCCGGCGGCGCTGGCCCTGAACATCCTCGTCGCGACGATCGCGACCTGGCAGTTCCGGCGAGCGGGGCATTTCTCCTGGCGCCTGTTCTGGCCGCTCGCCCTGGCCTCCGTGCCGTGCGCCTTCCTCGGGGGCTGGCTCAACCTGCCCACCCACGCCTTCAAGGTCGCCGTCGGCCTGGTCCTCCTCTTCTCCTCCGCGCGCTTCCTGCTCGATCCTCCGGCGGAGCACGCGGCCAGGCACCCCTCTTTGCCCGCCTCGCTCGGCGTCGGTGCGGGGCTCGGCCTGCTCTCCGGCCTCACCGGGACGGGCGGCGGCATCTTCCTCACGCCGCTGGGCATATTCCTGCGCTGGGACCGCACGAAGACGATCGCCGCGGTCTCCGCCGCGTTCATCCTCGTCAATTCCGCGGCCGGCCTCGCCGGGCATCTGGGCCGGACGCGCTCCTTCCCGGACGCCGCGCCCGCCCTCGCCCTGGCCGCCGTCGCCGGCGGGCTCGCGGGCTCTTATCTCGGCAGCTCCCGGCTGCCCCACGCCGCGATCAAGCGCCTGCTGGCCGTCGTCCTCGCCATCGCCGGCTTCAAGCTGATCTTCGCCTGAAGCGATATAATCCCCTCATGCCCGTCATCGCCAAGACCGCCGGCCTGCTGGCCCTGTCCAACATCTTCATGACCTTCGCCTGGTACGCGCACCTGCGCAACCTGAGCGGCTCGAAGTGGTACGTCGCCGCGCTGATCAGCTGGGGCATCGCGCTGTTCGAGTACCTGCTGCAGGTGCCCGCCAACCGCATCGGCTATACCCAGATGAACCTGGGTCAGCTCAAGATCCTGCAGGAGGTCATCACCCTCAGCGTGTTCATCCCCTTCTCAGTCTGGTACATGAAGAACGACCTGCGCCTCGACTATGTGTGGGCGGGTCTGTGCCTGATGGGCGCGGTGTACTTCATCTTCCGCGGCGCCGTCCCGGCCTAGGCCGCGGCCGCGAAGAAGCGCTTCCGGAAGTACAGCGCCGCGTCCACCAGCAGGATGAGCGCCGGCACCTCGACGAGAGGGCCGATCACCGCGGCGAAGGCCTGGCCCGAGTCGATGCCGAACACCGCCACGGCGACCGCGATGGCCAGCTCGAAGTTGTTGCTGGCCGCGGTGAAGGACAAGGTCGCCGTCCTCGCGTAGTCCGCCCCCGCCTTGCGGCTCAGCCAGAAGCTGAGCAGGAACATGACGACGAAGTAGATGAGCAAGGGGACCGCGATGCGCAGGACGTCGAAGGGCAAGGTCACGATGAGCTTCCCCTTGAGGCTGAACATCACCACGATGGTGAAGAGCAACGACAGCAAGGTCAGAGGGCTCACGCGCGGGATGAAGACGGCCTCGTACCACTCGCGGCCCCTGGTCCGCAGGAGGAGCCAGCGAGTGGCCATCCCGGCGACGAACGGGATGCCGAGGTAGACCGCCACGCTCTCCGCGATCTGGAGCATGCTCACCGTCACCGCGCTGCCGGCCAGGCCGACCTTCGGCAGGAGCACGCCGACGAAGAACCAGGCGTAGACGCTGAAGAAGAGGACCTGGAAGACGCTGTTGAAGGCCACGAGCCCCGCCGCATACTGCGTGTCGCCCTCGGCCAGCTCGTTCCACACGATGACCATGGCGATGCAGCGCGCCAGGCCGATCATGATCAGGCCCACCATGTATTCCGGATAGCCGCGCAGGAAGGTCACGGCGAGCGCGAACATCAGGACCGGGCCGATGACCCAGTTCTGAACGAGGGAGAGGGCCAGGACCTTCTTGTCGCGGAACACCTCGCCGAGCTCCTCGTAGCGCACCTTGGCCAGAGGCGGGTACATCATCAGGATGAGCCCGATCGCGATCGGGATGTTCGTCGTGCCGATTTGGAACCGGTTGACGAAGGCCGGCACGCCGGGGAGAGAGAAGCCGAGCCCCACGCCGAGCGCCATCGCGGCGAAGATCCAGCCGGTCAGGTAGCGATCCAGAAAGGACAGCTTCGAGCCCTTCATAGGCCCGCCTTGACGGCGCGCGCGACGAGGTCCTTCACCTTGGCCTCGACGAGGTCGCGCACCTTGCGGAAGTCGTGGGGGGACATGTGCTTGGGGTCGGGGATGGCCCAATCCTCCTTGCCCTTGGACGGCACGAACGGGCAGGCGTCGCCGCAGCCCATCGTGATGACATAATCCCACTTCTGCTTCGGGAGCTCGTCGAGGCCCTTGGAGCGATGCGAGGACATGTCCACGCCCTTCTCCTCCATCAGGGCGACCGCCGTCTCGTTGACCTTGCCGCTGGGCCGGGAGCCGGAGCTCCAGGCCGCGACCTTGCCCGCGCCGTGGCGCCGGGCGAAGCCCTCGGCCATCTGGGAGCGGCAGGAGTTCTCGATGCAGACGAACAGGACTGTCGGCAGGCGCTTCATGAGCACTTCTCCTTGGACTTGAGGATCTTCCCGAGGCGGGCACGGTCGCGCTTCAGGCCGGGGATCTCGCCGAGGCAGCCCACGAGGCGGGCATGGACCTTCCCGGCGGGCTTGGCCAAGGCGTAATGACGCCACTTCCCCTCCTGCCTGAAAACGACCAATCCGGCGGCCCGAAGAAACGCGAGATGCTGGGACACCTTGGACTGAGGGACTCCCAGCACGGCCATGAGGTCGCAGACGCAGACCTCGCGGCCCGACAGAAGGCCGAGGAGGCGCAGGCGCGTCGGGTCGGCGAAGGCCTTAAAGAGGAGCGCGTTCATATTCGATTACACGAATATGATACTTATTTTCCGGCGTCGTTCGCGGCTTCGAGCTTCTTGTGCTCGCGGCCCATGCGCCAGGAGGCGTACAGCCACAGCAGCGCGAGCGGGATGCCGAGCAGGGCCGCGCCCGTCGGGCCGCCCTGCAGCCACGCCACGCCCAGCAGGAGAAGCCCGGCGAGGCCGCGGGCGAAGCGGTAGACGAACATCTCGATGAAGGCCTTCACCCGGTAGATGGTGTCGCGGTCCGTCGCCGCGTAGGTGGACTCCTTGGCGGTCTTGAACCAGGTGTAGCGCGTCACGCCGTCGAGGCCGAAGAACACGGCGGCGACGCCGAGAGTGGGCATGAACGGGAAGACGGCGAACAGGGCCAGGTTGACCAGGCCCGCGGTCATCAGGCTCCCCCCCGTGCCGATCTTGCGCAAGGTGAGGCCGACGAGAAGGGAGCTCGCGGTGAACGAGGCGAGGCTGGTGTAGAAGTTCACGTTGGCGAACATCTGCGCCATGCCGGCCGGGTCGCCCTTGTAGGCCGCGGACGCCGCGAAGCTGTACAGGTAGTTGGTGATGTCCGGGACCAGGCGCTCGAGGGCCACGACGACGGTCAGGAAGATCAGGAAGGGCGAGCCCAGGATGGTCTTGAGGATGCCCTTCGCCGGCGCGGGCGCGGCCTCCTGCGGGGCCGGAGAGGCGCCGCGGCCCTTGGAGCGGCTCTCCATGAAGAAGAAGATGGGCAGGACGGCGGCGAAGATCCCGGCGGCGACCATCAGCATCGGGATCGGGCCCATCGAGCCGACGAGCATCTTCATCAGGAAGGCGCCGGCGATGGAGCCCAGCGGCGCGCCGGCCGCGAGGAAGCCGAACACGCGCTTGGACTCGTCGCGGGTGAAGACGTCGTTCGCGTAGGTCCAGAACAAGGTCGCCGACATGATGCCGAACACGTCGGTCCAGAGGAAATAGCCGAAGGCGACGGACGGAAGGGCGGTCGCGGAGACGGCGAAGGCGCCGGCGACCAAGGTCGCGGCGAGCATCGCCAGGGAGCCGCCGATGAGGAGCTTGCGCGGGGCGCGGGAGAAGCGGCCGTAGGCGAAGACGACGGCGCCCGTCAGGGCGGCGCTGGCCATGTACACCCAGGGGATGGTGTCCGGGCCGAATTTCGTCATGAGAAGAGCGCCGCGGGCGGGGCCGATTATTGAATAAGCGGCGATCGTGAGGAAGTTCCAGGCGAAGGCGGCGAGGACGAGGGGCCCGGAGCCGTCAGACATGGCGGACCTCCAGCGGGCGATCAGGGGCGGTTTCTTCGCGGGGAGCGGGGCGGACGCGGGCGATAACGACGGGGAGCTCGAATAACGGCCCGGGACCGGCGCTTCGTCGGAAGGACGGCGAGGGGTCTCGCCGGAGAAGACCTCGTCGGAGACGCGCTTCGCGTCGGAGGCCGGCTTGTCCGGCGCGGAGGCGGCGGTCAGGCGGGAGGTCGCTGTTACGAGAGCCGGATGGGCGCTGACGAACGGCGTTTGCACGGGACGGGCTGGCGTTATCGCCTTTGGAACGGATAATGAAACGGCAACGGATTGGGGATAGATCGACGGCGCAATCGACGGCGCTGAAATCGACGGAGACAACGACGGACTGAGGGCGCTCGATAACGGCAGCGATGCGTTTATATTGGGAAAGGCCGGCACGGCAACGGCGCCGGTGCGAGGGCTCGAAGGGAGCACGGCCCTCACTTGAGCGAACGCTTCCGTGGGGACGGAAAGGGCGAGGCACAGCCAAACGACGATCATCCGGCGCATTCCTTAAAGAGTAGCCCAACGACCCGGACTTGTCCCAGGGCCGTAAGGGCAATCCCAACTTATCGTTGGACCTACCCTTCAAGACGGGATTCCAGCACCTTTCGTGTTTCGGCCCAGGAGCGGGTCAGCACCTCGGAGATGGACCCCGGTTTACGCACCGCGTCGAGCAGAGGGAACGACGAGGATTTCCCGCGGCTCCAATTTCCCCCTTTTTCCAACAGCAAGGTCCCCTCGGTCGCGGTCAGGCACGGTTTCTCTATTTTGATGCGCCCGTCGGGGAACCGCTCGTCGAGGGCTTCGATGACCCAATTCACGGAGCGCCGCTGGACGCGGCGGCGGCGAAGGCGGGCCCAGTCGGCGATGAAGGCGAGGCCGCGGAGCACGTCGTAGTCGTAATAGCGCGGGAAGCCGATGTCGAGGAATGACGGGTCCATCAATTGGCCGTCGCGCAAGCGGAAGGCCAGGCGCCGCTCGATCAGGTACTCCGCGCCGCGGTCCACGAAATGCTCCTCGATGGGCGTCAGAGGGCGGCCCGCGGCGAGGACGGCCTCGAGGGCGGGCAAGGTGGACTGGATGGAGGACGAGCCGCCCTTCTCGTACGCCTTGTCGTCGCAGTTCAGGCCGCCGTCGGGGAGCTGATAGTGGAGGAACCACGCCCGCATCCACGGCGCCCGGGCGTCGAGGTCGAGGCCGCACGCCGCCAAGGTCTGATACATGTTGCCCAGGGCGCAATGGCACAGGACGTCGCGGTGGGGGTCCTTGCCGGGCGGAAGGGGCTCGCGCGGGTTCGGGAAGAAGCGGAGGTACTTGGCCTCCATGGCGGCGAGCATCGCCTCGGCCGAGTCCTTGGGGATGGCGTCGGCGCGGCCGAGCTCCCACAGCAAGGTCATGTGCCACCAGGGAGAGTCCCACTTCGGCCAGTAGGGGTCGACGGCGAGGCTGTCCTTCGCCTTCTTCGACGCCAGATAGGACGAGGAGACCGCGATCCAGCTCTCGATCATGGACGCGGCTTGCGGGCGACGCAGTCGAGGACGCACGGGGCGATGAACAGGCTCTCCGGGCGCCGCGCGGCGGCCCGCCACGCGGCCGCGGTGCGCCGCGCCGCCGCGGGCGTGAAGGGCCGAAGCTTGCCCAGGCGCGGCATCACGCCGAGGAAGTACCACGACGCCCAGGTCCACACCGCGGACCCCGGGAAGCCGGTCTTGAGGTTCGGATGGGCCTCGGTCGGGACGAGGCCGGCGCGCCTGTACAGGGCCGGCAGGCGCCCGCCGATGCTCGCGTCGCCGCCCTGAGTCTCGAAGAAGACTCGGTCCGCCGTCATCATCGCGTCCCAGTCCTTCGGCTTCGGGTACAGCGCCATCGTCCCGCGATGGTAATCCTGGATCGCGATGCGCCCGCCGGGCTTGAGCGCGCGCGCCAGCTTGCGCAGGTGCTTCTCCGGCTCGGGCAGGAACAGGAACACCCAGCGCGCGAAGATCAGGTCGTATTTTCCTTTCGGCAGAGGGGCGTCGATGAGGTCGGTCTCCCAGATCGTCCCCGCTCCCCTCCCGTCTCGCGAGCACAGGCGGCGCAGGCGGGCGGCGAACGGCCGGGAGCGCTCGACCGCGTCGACGGGGCCCTTCACCCGGCGCCTCAGCTCCAGGTGCAAGGAGCCCTGGCCGGGGCCGATCTCGAGGACCTTCCAGCCGGGCTTGACCCCGAGGCGGTCGAACAGCGCGAGCGACGCCGGGTCCCAGAGCTTCGCCTGGAACCTCAGCCGCGCGGCTTCGCCGCGGGAGTCGCCGAGCAGGTAGCGGTAGCGGGCCATGGCTCAATGATAGCAAAGGCCCTTGACAACTCCGCCATATGTCACTATAATGGTTACAATATGGCGGCCAACTCCCGATTCGCCGTGGCGGTCCACGCCCTCTCGATGCTCGCCGTCCACAAGGACGAGCGGCAGACCTCGCGCGACATCGCGGGCTCCGTCGCGACGAACCCGGTCGTGATCCGCCGCCTGCTCGCCCAGCTCGCCCGGGCCGGGATCGTCGAGTCGACGCACGGGGCCAAGGGCGGCTTCCGCCTCGCCCGCCCGGCCGCCAAGGTCTCCCTCCACGACATCTACCGCGCCGTGGAGGAAGGCTCCTTCTTCATCCAGCACGAGAAGCGCAACGAGAAGTGCCCGCTGGCCTGCCGGATGCAGAAGATCCTCGCCGGCGTCTTCACCCGCGTCGAGTCGAAGGTCCTGCCGGAGCTCAAGCGCACCACCTTGGCCGACATCGTGGGCGAGATCGGCCTGCCGGCCTGATTTTTTTATGCTAATGTGTAACTGGAGATGATACAGATGACCACCGAAACCGCCGTGAAGCCCGCGCCGTCCGAGACGCTCCTGAGCGCGCTGCAGTGGCGCTACGCCGTGAAGAAGTTCGACCCCGCCGGCAGGATCCCCGCGGAGACCTGGGCCGCGCTCGAGCAGTCGCTCGTGCTCTCCCCCTCCTCCTACGGCCTGCAGGCCTGGAAGTTCCTCGTCGTCGACGACAAGGCCCTGCGCGCCAAGCTCAGGCCCGTCTCCTGGGACCAGAGCCAGATCACCGACGCCGACAAGCTCGTCGTCTTCCTCGTGAGGAAGGACGCCGGCCCCGCCGACGTGCAGCGCTTCGTGGACCGCATCTCCGAGGTGCGCCGCGTCCCCGCCGAGATGCTCGAGGGCTACAAGCAGATGATGAACCAGTCGGTGTCCCTGCCGCCCGAGAAGGTCGAGGCCTGGCTGACGCGCCAGGTGTACATCGCGCTCGGCGACTTCGTACGACGAGATCCTCGGCCTGCACGCGAAGGGCTGGAAGTCCGTCGTGATCGCGACCGCGGGCGTGCGCGCCTCCGACGACGCCTACGCGAAGAACGCCAAGGTCCGTTTCCCCTTGAACGAGCTCGTCGAGCACCTGTGAAGGCGATCGTCGTCGAGAAGTTCGGCGGGCCCGAGGTGCTTCGGCTCAGGGACGTCCCCGAGCCGAAGCCCGGGCCGGGTCAGGTCCTGGTCGCCCTCAAGGCGATCGGGGTCAACCCGGTGGACACCTACATCCGCGCCGGGACGTACACGCGCAAGGCGGAGCTGCCGTGGACGCCCGGCACGGACGCCGCCGGCTTCGTCGAGGCCGCCGGCGCGGGCGCGCCCTACAAGCCGGGAGAGCGAGTCTATGTCTACGGCGCGGTCGGCGGGGTCTACGCGGAGAAGGCCGTCGTCGATTCCTCCCGCGCGTTCCCCCTCCCGGAGCGGCTCTCCTTCGAGCAGGGCGCGGCCATCGGCGTGCCCTACGCGACCGCGCACCGGGCCTTGTTCCTGTGCGGCGGCGCCCGGCGCGGGGAGACCGTCCTCGTCCACGGCGCCAGCGGCGGTGTGGGGGTGGCGACGGTGCAGCTCGCCCTCGCGGCGGGGCTCATCGTCATCGGCACGGCGGGCGGAACGGAAGGCACGGCCTTCCTCAAGTCCCTGGGCGTCTCGTACGCCCTCGACCACCGCAAGCCGGGCTACCTCGACGAGATCCTGCGGCTGACCGACGCCAAGGGCCCCGACCTCATCGTCGAGATGCTCGCCAACGTCAACCTCGCCGACGACCTGCGCCTCGCCGCCCAGCGCGGGCGCATCGTCATCGTCGGCAGCCGGGGGCCGGTCCCGATCGATCCCCGCCTCACGATCACGAAGGACCTCACCGTGCGCGGCATGAGCCTGTGGAACATGACCGAGGCCGAGCGCGAGCACGTGCACGCCGACCTGGGCAAGGGCCTAGCGGACGGAACCCTCGAGCCGCTGATCGGCGCGAGGTTCCCGCTCGCCGAGGCCTTCAAGGCCCACGCGGCGATCCTTGCCCCGGGCGCCCGCGGCAAGATCGTCCTCATCCCGTAGCCCCGCGTCGATCGTCCGGCCGCGGCCTAGCAACCGGCCACGTTACCGCAGTCCCGATTTTCCCCTCCCGTTCGGCCCATGCGCCGACCCCGCGCCGCGGTTATCATGTGAGCATGAACAAATACATGCTTCCGGCTCTCGCTCTCGCTCTGATCGCCGGCACGGCCTCCGCCGCGGGCACCCGCCACCATCGGACGAGGATCGATGGCGCCTTCGGATTCAGCGGCCTTTACCAGCCGGTGGTCTTGAACATGGACTTCGACATGGACGAGGAGCCGAACGCCGCAGGCGAGCGGATCATCACCAACTTCAATTTCACCTTGGAGCTTCTGCCCGGCGGCGGCGTGGCCAACACGCCCTACACCCTGAGGTCCGGCGGCGTCGGACAAACCTACGCTTACGCGACCCGGTTCAAGGATGGATGGGACTTCACGCTCGAGATCCCGACCTACGTCGGCGTCGAAGCCCTCGGGTCGGGCCTGCAATGGTCCGTTCACCGGACAGATCGGGGGACCCTTTACGGCTCCGACGCGAGGCTCATGATCTGGCCGCGGTGCACCGCCGACTTGAGTTCATGCGCGCTCGGGGTCCTGGGTGGCGTGTCCGCCGGCTCGAACATCCCGGAGTACCGCATCGAGGCCTCGAACCGTTTCTCGATGGCCGCTCGGCCCTGATCCAACTGTTTCCGGAAACAGTTAGAATCTCGGCGTGGGGATCCTCGAGGACTGGGGCTGGGACGCGCGGTGGGCCGAGGCGTTCGGCGGCGACGCCGCGAAAGGCCTTTTCCCCGCCCGCCTGATCGAGGAGCAGCGCGGCCTGTTCCAGATCGTCTCGGAGCAGGGGATCAAGTCCGCGCGCACGCCCGGCACCATGCGCCATAAGGCCGCCGACCGCGCCGGCCTTCCCGCCGTAGGCGACTGGGTGGCCGCCGAGTCGGTGCCCAACGAGAAGGTCGTCCTGATCCGCCGCATACTCCCGCGCCGGACCAAGCTCTCGCGCAAGGCCGCCGGGGAGGCGATGGAGGAGCAGGTCATCGCCGCCAATCTCGACACCGTCCTGGTCATGACCGCCCTCAACGCCGACTTCAACCCCCGGCGCCTGGAGCGCTTCCTGACCGTGAGCCGCGAGAGCGGGGCCGAGCCCGTGCTGATCCTCAACAAGCTCGACGCCTGCGCGGAGCCCGGGCCGTTCCTCGCGGAGGCTCGACAGGCCGCCGGCGACGCCGCCGTGGTCGCCATCAGCGCGAAGACGGCCGCGGGCCTCGACGCGCTCTCGGCCTGGATCAAGCCCGGGCGCACCGTCGGCCTCATCGGCTCCTCGGGAGTGGGCAAGTCCACCCTCGTCAATCGCCTGGCCGGCAACGAGGCGCTGAAGACGGCCGAGACGCGCGCCTCCGACGAGCGCGGCCGCCACACCACGACCCACCGCCAGCTCTTCATCCTCCCCGGCGGCGGCATCCTCCTCGACACGCCCGGCATGCGCGAGATGCAGTTCTGGGACGCCGAGCAGGGCCTGAAGAAGACCTTCGACGACATCGAGGCGCTCGCGCCCGCGTGCCGCTTCAAGGACTGCGCCCACGGCTCCGAGCCCGGCTGCGCGGTGAAGGCCGCCGTCGAGGCCGGGACCTTGGCCGCGGAGCGCCTCGAGTCGTGGGCCAAGCTCAAGCGGGAGTCCCGTCACGAGGCGGGCCGGCGCGAGGCCCCCGCCACGGTCACCGAGAAGCAGAAGTGGAAGGCGATCCACAAGGCGGCGCGCAAGCGGGTCAAGGAGAAGCGGAAATGAGCGCCGAGCTCGTCGCCGGGGCCGGCGAGGGCGTGTATCTCTTCGCTCTTTGTCATATATTGGCCCGTGTGGAGATCCACATCGAGGGCGCGCACGGCTGGGCCGTCAATCTTCCCACCTGGCGCTGGGGCCCGGAGTGGTGGCTCGACCTGACCAACGGCAAGGAGCTCACCGGCTACCACCTTTGGCTCACCTTGTTCCTGATCGGCATGTTCCATCTGCCGCTCGTGTTCGCGGGCTTCTCGCTCGCGCTGTGGGCCAAGTGCCTCTCCTCGTACATGCTCGTCACCGCGGCGTGGGACCTGCAGTGGTTCGTCTGGAACCCCGCCTGGGGCTTCGACGCGCTGCGCACGCGCGAGGTGGCGTGGTTCCGCCGCAAGGTCCTCGGCCTGCCCGTGGATTACTTCATGGGCTACGCGGTCTCCGGCGTCCTGACCGCGCTGATCTGGTCCCCCGGCCTCGAGCTGTGGGCCGGGCGCACGCTCGCCGTCCTGCTCCTGAGCGTGCTGTCCATCCCCGCGGCGAAGCTCTAGCGCGCGAGGATCGCGGCCAGACGGGCGCGGGCGACCGGCTCGTGCGAGCGGCCCCAGCCCGCGTAGGCGCTCCAGAGCTGGTACTCGAGGAAGCGCCGCGCGTCGGCGAACGACCCGCCGGCGGCTTCGAGCGAGCGGGCCTTCGCCGAGACGTCCAGCCACTCGTCGAGGAACGCGTTCAGCTCGGCGGAGCCCGGCGCGGACGAGGCGAACGGGGCGAGCAGGCCCGGCGCGGGGACCTCGCGGCCGGTGAAGCGCTTGGCCAGAGCGGCGACGCCGAAGTAAGCGTCCTGCGGCATGCCGCGCTTCGCGGCGCGCGCGGCGAGCAGGGCGTCGGCCGCCTTCTCGTCGAGGACCACGGGCCGGCCCGCGGCGCGCGGCGCG
>JACPOW010000049.1 GCA_016191335.1 Elusimicrobiota bacterium
AAGACGCGCTCGTCGCGCAGCGGGGCCAGGGCCCGCGCCGCGCGGCGGCAGGCGGCGGACGCGCGGGCGCAGTCCGCCGCGACCGCGGTGCCGCGTCCCAGGCGCAGCACGGCGCGCGCCCGCCGCAGGCTCTTGCGGGCCTCGTGCACGGCGCGGCTCGACGGCGGCTTGCGGCGCAGCCACCCGCGCGCCCGTTCGACGTCGTGGAAGGGATCCATCCCCTCACGCGCCGCAACGAACAGGCCCCGCGTCTTGGCCCCTTCGTTGCGCCCCCGAAGGGTGACGGAAGGAGGCCTTATGACCGGGACCGCGGGCCTGCGCCGGACCATCGAGATCTTCGCGGCCGTGCTGATGCTGCTCCTGCTCGTCTCCGCCCTGGCGCGCAAGCCGGCCGCCCCGTCGGACCTGGCCGCGACGGCCGCGGCGGCGATCGACAACCCCGTGGTCCTCAACATCCGGACCTTGGTCTATCACTGCCCCGCCTGCGACCTGGTCCGCAACTGCGGGACCGACTGCGTGACGGTCGACGTGGCCGAGGCGCGCCGGCGCGGCGCCAAGCCGTGCGTGACCTGCGGCGGGATCTGCCTGGCGCGGAGGTAGCCGGCTCAGCCCGCCGCGTGCCCGTGCAGGGCGCGCTCCCCGGACTCCCGGAGCACCCCCTCCGGCACGCGCTCCCGCAGCATCGGGAAGAGGCTCTTCTCCTCGAACGCCAGATGCTCCTCCACCTCCGCGCGCATGCGGCTCAGGAGCTCGCGCACCCGGTGGACGTGCTCGCCGTCGAAGGTGAAGGCGACGGCGCCGAACAGCTTCATGATGTCGGCGACCGCCCGCCGGCCGCGCTCGAAAGCGGCGCTCGTCGCCGCGTCCGGCTTGACCAAAGAGGAGACCCCCGACATGAACTCGTCCTCGGCCGCCTCGTGCTCCCTGAAATCGGCGAAGAACGCCTCGATCTCCTTCAGCAGGCGCTTGCAGTCGAGCGAGACGCAATCGTCCCAGCCGACGCCGTGCGGCCGCTGGAACGGCGCCTCGAGAGCCGCGAGCTCCCGGCGCAGCACCCCGTGCTTCTCGAGAAAGACCTCGATGATGTCCATAACCCCTCCTTCCGGCGAGGCCGCTATCCCGGGCGCGTGGACTTCTCCGGCCGCGCGCCTTCGCCGACGCGCAGGGCGTGGAGGACCCGGTCCGGGACCGGCACCGACAGCACGGGGACCGAGGACCTCCGGAGGACCTGTTCCAAGGTCGTTCCGAAGAAGGCGTCCTTGATGAGGGATTTCCCGTGCGTGACGAGAACGACCCAATCCTGACCGCGCCTGGCCTTCAGGATGCACTTCACGGGCTCGCCGACGGCGGATTCCGTCACGGGCCGGCAGGCCTTGCGGACCTCCTCGGGCAGGCGGTGGACGAGGCGCGACAGCCGGAACCCGACGTTGCCGCTCCAGACCGGGTCGTCGGTCGCGTGCAGGACCTTCAGCCCGGCCATGAGCGACGCGGCCGCGGCCGCGGCGTACTGCAGGCCGTATTCCGCGTACGGCGTGAAATTCACCGGCGCGAGGATGGAGCGGATCCCGCGGACCTTCCCCCGCGCCGCGAGCACGGGGACGGGCGAGGAGCGGATCACGGCCTCGGCCGTCGAGCCCAGCATCACCCGGCGCAGGCCCTTGCGCCCGTGCGTGCCGACCACGATCATGTCCGGGTGGTTGAGCCGGGCCAGCTCGACGACGCGCGAGGCCGGGTCGCCGTGGAGGATCGAGATCTTCGGCCCCTCGCCGATCTCCGCGCGGACCTGGGCGCGCAGCTCGCGCGCGCCGGACGGGGTGAGGACGGGAGGAGGCATCAGGTCGACGCCGGCCTGCCACGGCTCGACGTACACGACCTCGAGCACGGCTCCGCAGGCTTCCGCCAGGGCGGCGGCATGACGCCACGCCGTCCGGGACACGTCGGTGAGGTCGTACGCGACCAGAATCCGTTTCGGAGGGAATCGGATCATAAGGCCCCCTGTGCGCTCATACGTTCCGGCGCAACGATACGGCCTAGAGGCGGTCGGCGACGAGGGCGGCGAGCACGAGGGGCAGGTAGGCGAGCGAGGCGAGGAAGACGCGCCGCGCCGAGGCCTGCGTCAGGTCGCGCGCGGCGGCCAAGGACAGGACGAGGAACAGCCCGCCGAGGGAGAGCGCGGTGAACAGGTAACCGGCGCCGGCCAGGCCGAGCCCGAAGGGGACGGCGGAGACCCCGAGAAGCAGGGCCGCGGTCGCCGCCATCTGCCAGGAGAGCTCCGCGCCCGAGGGATCGGTCACGGAGTACACGCGGTAGCCGCCGAGGGCGTAGTCCTCGCGGTAGAGCCAGGCCAGGGCCAGGAAGTGCGGCATTTGCCATAAGAACTGAATTCCAAATAGGGCCGCCGCCGAGGCGTCGAGCGCGCCGCCCGCCGCCGTCCAGCCGATCACCGGCGGCAGCGCCCCGGGGACCGCGCCGACCCAGGTCGACAGCGGCGAGAAGCGCTTCATCGGGGTGTAGACGAGAAGGTAACTCGCCAAGGTGAAGGCGGTCAGCGCGCACGCCGTCCCGTTGACCTTCCAGTACAGAAGGAGGAGCCCCGCCGCGCCCCACAGCAGGCCGAGGGCGTGCGCCGACGCGGGCGTCACGCGCCCCGCCGGGATGGGGCGGCGCGCGGTGCGCTTCATGCGCGCGTCGAGGTCCGACTCGAGGACCTGGTTGAGGCAGCCGGTGGAGGCCGACGCCAGCGCCACGCCGAGCACGGTCCACAGCAGGCGCGTCCCGTCGAGAGGCCCGCGCGAGGCCAGCGCGTAGCCGGCGGCCGCGCACAGCGCCACGAGCATGGTGATGCGCGGCTTGGCCAGCTCGAGATGCGCCTTCATCAGGCCTCGACCCCGTAGTCGTACGGCTCGCCCGACACGACGGGCGGGGTCTTGAAGTTGCCGTGCGGCGGCGGCGAGGCCGCCTTCCACTCGAGCGTCAGGGCCTCCCACGGGTTCATGCCCGCCTCCTCGCCGCGGCGCAGGGAGGTGAGGACGTTGTAGGAGAACACGATCACGGAGGAGCCGACGACCAACGCGGCGAGGCTGGCGAAGGTCTGGACCGGGTCCATCCACTCCGGGAAGTCGGCGACGTGGCGGCGCATGCCGTGGTTGCCGAGCCAGAACAGCGGGATGAACACGGCGTTGAAGCCGACGAACATCAGCGCGCACTGCGTCTTGGCGAGCGTCTCGTTCAGGCGCTTGCCCGTCATCTTCGGGAACCAGTGGTGGAAGCCCGCGAAGAAGCCGAACACGGCCCCTCCCATGATGGTGAAATGGAAGTGAGCGACGATGAACCAGGTGTCGTGCAGGTGGAGGTCGGTCGGCGCGTCGGCCAGCGGGATGCCGGTCAGGCCGCCGATGAGGAAGTTCGCCACCATCGCCAGCGCCCACAGCATCGGCGAGTCGAGGCGCAGCTTCGCCTTCCACAGCGTGCCCATCACCGCGAGGAAGACGACCCCGGTCGGGATCGAGATGAGCTCGGTGTTGACCATGAACGGGAGCTTGAGCAGCATCCACATCCCGGAGGTGAACATGTGGTGCGCCCAGACGATGAAGCTCAGCGCCGTGATGGTCATCAGGGCGCCCGCGACGAGCTTGTAGGCGAACAGCGGCTTGCGCGCGTACACCGGGATGATCTCCAGGACCGCCCCGAAGGCGGGCAGGATCATGATGTACACGGCCGGGTGGGAGTAGTACCAGAACAGGTGCTGATAGAGCAGGACGTTCCAGCCCATGCCCGGGGCGCGCATCGTGAGCACGGTGGCCACGAAGTTGACGCCGCCGAAGATCGAGGAGAAGCCGGCGGTGACGAAGGCGAGCACGAACATCTGCTTGCCGATCGTCGTGCCCTGCGTGGACAGCGGCGCGATGGCCGTCCAGCCGAAGTCGAGCCCGCCGAGGAACGGGGAGGCCAGCAGGAGGAGCACCGCCGGCGGCAGCAGCCAGAAGCTCAGCGCGTTGAGGCGCGGGAAGGCCATGTCGCGGGCGCCGATCTGCAGCGGCACGACGAAGTTGCCCAGGCCTCCGGCGGTGGCGATCAGGGCGACGACGACCATCGTGATGCCGTGCAGGGACATCACGGTCACGTACTGCTCGGGCGTCAGGTACTGCAGGCCGTGGCGGGCCAGCTCCAGGCGCATCGTCAGCGCGAGCAGGCCGCCGACGAGGAAGATGACCACCGCGGCGGCGGTGTACTGGATGCCGACCACCTTGTGGTCCACGTCGAAGGAGAAGTAGCGGGCGACGCCGTGCTTCTCCTCGGGCTCCCGGCCCAGCGCGTAGCTGCGCATGGCCTTCGCGCCGCCGACGACGCCGAGGACCGCGAGCAGGGACGCCAGATAGGCGAGGACGCAGGCGCCCTGCGGGCCCAGCGGGCCCCGCAGGCCCAGATAGCCGGCGACGAAGACGACGACGCCGGCGGCGAGAGAGGCGAAGAATTCGGTCATGACTTTCTCCAGTGGTCCGGCGCTAGAACTCGGCCTTCATGTTCGACTCGAAGTCCTCGTGCTCGAGGACCTCGACGGTCGCCAGCATGTTGTAATGGTCGCGCCCGCAGAGCTGGTTGCACAGCAAGGTGTACTCCCCGAGCTTCGTCGGCGTGAGGATCATCGGGATCGCCTTGCCGGGCACCGCGTCCTGCTTGATGCGGAACTCCGGCACCCAGAAGGCGTGGACGACGTCCTTCGACGACAGGATGAGGCGGTGGCGCTTGCCCTTCTCCATGTACAGCTTGGCGCCGTAGGTCTTGAACTGCGGGTAGTAGAACTCCCAGCTGAACTGCGAGGCGCGCACCTCGATGTCGATGTCGGCCGTGGGGTCCTTGATGAGCTCGCGCAGCTCGTGGGCGCCGAGCGCGGCCAGCGACAGGGTCAGCGCGATGCTGACCGCCAGCCACCCCACCTCGACGAAGCGGCCCCGGCTGCGGTCGAACTTCTCGCCCTGCTCGCGGCGGTCCTTGGCCCGGAAGGCGAAGACGCAGTAGAGCAGGAAGCCCATCACGAGGGCGTAGATCACGCCCTCCACGATGAGCAGCCCGTTCCACGCGGAGTCCACGTGGGCCGCCTGGGCGGACGCGGCGAGCGGCATCGTGGGGAAGCGGGTGAAGAGGAGATACAGCCCCCCGCTGATGAGGGCGCTGAGCGCGGCGATGACGGCGACGGCGGATTTATTCTTCAAGAACCGACCTCCAGGAGGCGCCGCGCGTCGCGGGCGACGGCGGCGTTGTCAGAATCGCTGAGACCGTCGTAGTAGCCGCGGATGGCCCCGTCGCGGTCGATGAGCACGAACTTCGCGCTGTGCGTCGCGCGCTGCTCCTCGGGGGCGGACGGGTTGACCGACAGCGGCAGGCGGATTCCGGCGTAGAGCAGGTGATACGTCTCCGAGGGCGTGCCGCGCAGGAACACCCAGCGCCCCGGCTCGGCCTCGTAGCGCCGGGCGTAGGCGCGCAGGCGCTCCGGGGTGTCCCCCTCGGAGTCCACGGCGACGGTCAGCAGGCCGACCGCCGGGGGCAGCTCCCGCCCGAGCTTCGACAGCCGCGTGCTGAGGATCGGGCAGGGGCCGGCGCAGCGCGTGAAGACGAAGTCCGCGACCCAGACCTTGCCGAGCAGGTCCTTGCGGCCGAACTCCGCCGTCCCCTGGGGCCCCACCGCGGTCATCCGGAACTCGGGAAGGACCGCGAGCGGCTCCTTCGACCGCGCGCAGGCGCAGGCGAGGAGGACGGCGCAGGCGAGGAGGGCGCGTCGCATCAGAATCGGGCGAAGGTCAGGTCGGGCAGGATGCCGGCGACGAGTATGCCCACGGCGACGGCGCCGATGCCGAGGATGATGAACATCATCGCGCGCTCCCGGCGCAGGCCCATGTAGTAGAAGCCGATGAGGCTCGCTTTGACCGAGGCGATGATCAGCGCGAGCACGACGGCCATGATGCGGCCGCCGTGGGTGAAGCGGCTCGCGGCGAGCGTGGCGACGGTGAGCGCCAGCAAGGAGAGATAGACGCCGAGGTCCAGGGCGTCGTCGGAGTGGGTCGAGTGTTCTTGGTTCATGAGGGGTCTCCGGTCAGATGAGGTACAGGAGCGGGAAGAGGAACACCCACACCACGTCCACGAAGTGCCAGTACAGGCCGGCGTACTCCGCGCGGCGGGCGACGGCGGGCATCGGCGCGTCGGCGGAGGCGTAGAAGGCCACGCCGTTCCACACCAGCCCGGCGACGATGTGCAGGCCGTGGAGTATGGTGAGCATGTAGTAATAGGAAAGGAAGATGGACAGCCCGGGGCTCGCCTTGGCCAGGTCCGAGCCCGGGTAGTAGCCGTGGGAGACCTTGAACGCGTACTCCGCCGACTTCACCACGAGGAAGCCCAGGCCGAGCACGATGGTGGCGATCATGTTGTTCCGGAAGCCCGCGCGGTCGCCGCGCTCGGCGCGGGAGATGGCGCGGACCATGGTGTAGGAGCTCGTCAGAAGGATCACCGTGTTCGCCGCGGCCATCGCGAGGCCGGGCAGATGGCCCGCCTCGGGCCAGACCACGACGCCCAGCGCGCACTCGGGGTTGCCCAGGCGCGTGCCGACGTAGGACGCCAGGAAGGCGCCGAACAGGAGTATCTCGGACAGGATGAACAGCCAAAGGCCGACCTTGCCCCCTTCGTCTTCTCGCCAGTCGGCGTTCGCGGTGATCGCTGCTTCCATGTCTTACCGTCCCCCTTGTGAGTGTTGCGTGCCGTGCGTCGTGCCGGGCTTCTGTTCCGTTTTGGGACCGTCGTTGAGCGGGTGGATCTCGAGGCTCTTGGCCATCTCCGCCAGAGTGGTGCGCGCGAGCGAGACGCGGACGTCCTCCTCGCGCTCGCGCAGCGGGCAGAACACGACGCAATCCGTGCCCTCGCATTTGCGGTCGCCGTAGAACACGCAGTCGGCGCGGTGGTAGGGACCCTCGCAGGCCTCGAGTATGTCGAGCAAGGAGATGTCCGTCGCGGGCTTGGCCAGGGACACGCCTCCGTTGGCGCCGCTCTTGGAGCTGATCAGCCCCTTCTTGGTGCACAGCTCGAGGATCTTGGACAGGAAGCTCTTCGGGATGTCCTGCACCTCGGCGAGGACGCGCACGGGGATCAGCTTGCCGGGCTGTCCGCCGGTCTCCAGGGCGAGCCGGGTCAACGCCGCGATGGCGTATTCCCCTCCCCGATTCAGATTGAAGCAGCCGGTGTTCATGGATGTTTTATGTCTTTTATGTCGCCAATCACTCTCACGCAACGCTTCAGCCATGGTTTTCGGCAAAAAATGGAGCACACCGCAAAGGGAAAGACGCCTAGATCCCGCGGAGCTCGACGCGGGGAGAGGCGGCGGAGGCCGCCGCGAGGAGGCGGGAGAGGGCGACCGGGTCGTGCGACGCGAGCAGGGCCGCGTCGCGGCAGCCGTCGGGGCGGAAGGCCTGGAGCACGTGCTTGCGCGCGCCGAGGGCGAACAAGGTCCGGGAGAGCGCGACGAGCTCCCCCTCGGAGATCAAGGCGGGATGGACCGTCGTGCGGCACTCATGGTCCACGCCGGTCTCGACGATGAGGTGGAGGCTCTCGCGGGCCTTGGCGCCGCTGCCCGGGACGCCGTTGACGGCGTCGTAGCGCTCGAACGGACCCTTGATGTCGAGCCCGACCCAGTCGACGAGCGGCAGCACGGCGCCGAGCTTCTCCGGATAGGCCCCGCCGGTGTGGAGGCCGATCTTGAAGCCCATGGCCTTGACCTCGCGCATCGCGCCGGCGAGCCCGTCCTGCAAGGTCGGCTCCCCCCCGCTGAACACGACGGCGTCGAGCAGGCCGACGCGGCTGTGCAGGAAGGACAGCGCGCTGCGCCACTCCCGCTGCGGCGGGGCGTCCGCCGGGATGAGGTGGGCGTTGTGGCAATACGAGCAGCGCCAGGAGCAGCCCTGGAGGAAAAGGACCGCCGCCAGCGCGCCGGGATGATCCGTCGTGCTGAGCGGCGTGAGCCCGCCGAGACGAACGGAGCTTCCCTGCGTCAAGGCTGGAGCTCCCGGCCGAGCTCATCGGCTCGGACGGAGATCATGGCGAGATATTGGAACGGCTGCTCCGGAGCGGGCAGAGCCTCCTTGCGGGCCTGATCGAGAGCCGCGCGGTAGACGCCCAAGGCCGCTCGCCGGTCATTCTCGCCTTCCAGGAGCATGCCGTAATTCAGGCTGGCATGGGCGTTGCCGGGAAGCAGTTCCAGAGATCGCCGCAGATCTCGCCGAGCGAGATCGACGCGCCCGGTCAGCAGACCGGCGACTCCGCGGTTCGAGAGGTAGGAGGGATTACGCGGATAGGTCAAGAGCAATCGGTCGAAAAGAAGGAGCGAATCCTCATAGCGCCCCTTGTCCTGGAGCCACAGAGCCTTTTTCAACACCTCCTCCGGATAAGAACGCATCGTCTCATGGACGACGACATCCGTACTCGGGACCTGTCTCAGTTCCGCCAAGGCCTCGCTTACCCGTACCTGCGCGGTGAACAGGCTCATTTCCCCATCTGGGGAGGTCTCGAGCGGCAGCGCCTTATGGTATTTTTCCCGCGCCTCGGCCCAACGTCCCGCCGCGGCGTCAGCCTCGCCGCAGTGGAACGCCGACAGACGCCCCTGCGGCAACAGGCAAGGAAACTCCGTCAACGCGGCTTCCATGGCGAGCCGCTCGACGCTCAGAACGTAAAGAGGGATCAGACAGATGAGGATGAGGGCGGGAATGGGGACCGGCGACGCCCGCACCGGCACCTCGCTCCGCTGTACGAAGGCGCCGGCGGCGAGGACGGCGAAGGTCGGCAAGAGGGGCTCCAGATATCGCGGCTCCACGGACATGGGAGCGTGGATACAGAAATAATAGACGCAGAGAAGGCCCACGGCCCGGACGGCCGGATCAACACCCCTTTTAAACAGCGCGACGAGGGCCAGAAGAAGAAGCCAGGGATGCAGCCACAAGAGGAACAGCAGCCTACGCAGGGAAGAGACGAGGTAGGAGACCGGCGAGGATGCGATGCGGTCGAGAGCAAGAGTGAACATGCGGCGGATCGGATGAGAGTTGAATACCCCCTTCGGATCGACCTCGTTCGCGAGTATATCCTGGAACGGTCCGCTCTCGTTTTCCACGAATCCTAAGGTGCCCGCCAGAAGATTCCTCGTCGCGGCGTGGTCCTCGAATGGGATCAGGCCGTGGAACTGGATCGCGTTCCGTATGACCCAGGGAAAAAGGAAGGCGTAGGAAGCGGCGACGACCAGCAAGAGGCTCCTCCGCCGAAGCTCGCGGACTCGAAGCCGGAAGGCGGCCGCCGCCAGGACCAGCGGAAAGGCGAAGAGGACGGACCTGCAAAGGATGCTGACCGACAGCGCGAACCCCAAAAGCACCGAGTTCCGTGGGGTGGGCGAACGGGCCCAGCGGGCCAGCGCCAGAGCGACGAGCAGCACCAGGAAAGCGAATAGTATCTCGATCCGGCTTCCGGGAACGCTGCTGCGCAGGACCGGGTGGAAGGCGGTGAGAGCGGCGGCGAGCAGTCCTCCCCATGCGCCGTACAGCTGCGCCGCCAGGACTGCGGTCAGGAGTATGGTAACGGTTCCCAGGAAGGCCTGCGCCACCGGCGCGAGAGGCTGACCTTCGGGATGGAAACGCTCAAGGTACGACAGGACGGCCGGATAAACGATCCCGCGGAAAGCGGATGGGCGATCAAGTATCCCAAGGACGCCGAGTTCCCGAAGGTTCCGGGCGTATTCGTAGTAATCGTCCCGGCTCGCCTGCTTGAACGCCAGGAAGGTGTCCAACCGCATCGCCGCGGCCAGACGAAAAGCCCCCCCCGCGCAGAACACGATGAGGATGGCGGCGGGCAGCACCTTCGGGCCGCCCAGTAGGCGGCCCGCCGACCTAAGCAGCGAGCTTAGGCTCGCATTCCTTGAAGAAGCGGCGATCGTAGTGCTCCCCCTTCTTGCCGATGTTGAACGACGCGACCGGGCGGTGATAGCCCATCACGCGCGTCCACACCTCGCAGGGCTGGCGCTCCGAGTCTTCGAGACCGGCGACCGGCTGGGACTGATCCTTGTTCATTGAGCTCTCCTTTTTTCAGCCAGGCGTTCGACGTCGCACTTCGGGCAATACTGGTGCTCCCCGTCCAGATAGCCGTGGGTGGGGCAGATCGAGAACGTGGGCGTGATGGTGATGTACGGCAGGCGGAACCGCTCGAGGGCCCGCTTGACCAGCATCTTGCAGGCCTGGCCGCTCGAGACGCGCTCGCCCATGTAAAGATGGAGGACGGTGCCGCCGGTGTACTTGCGCTGCAGCTCGTCCTGCCGCTCCAGGGCCTCGAAGGGGTCGTCGGTGAAGCCGACGGGCAGCTGCGAGGAGTTGGTGTAGTAGGGCCGGTCCGCGGTGCCGGCCTGGAGTATGCCGGGGAAGCGCTTGCGGTCCTCCTTGGCGAAGCGGTAGGTCGTGCCCTCGGCGGGCGTCGCCTCGAGGTTGTACATGTGTCCCGTCTCCTCCTGGATGGCGACCATGCGCGTGCGCAGGTGGTCCAGGAAGCGCACCGCCATCGCGTGGCCCTCGGGGGAGGTGATGTCGAAGGCGTCGGCGCTGAAGTTGCGGATCATCTCGTTGATCCCGTTCACGCCGATCGTGGAGAAGTGGTTGCGCATGGTGCCCAGGTAGCGGCGCGTGTACGGGAACAGGCCGTCGTCCATCAGGCGCTGGATGACCTTGCGCTTGATCTCCAGGCTGTTGCGGGCGATGTCGATGAGCTCGTCGAGGCGGCCGAGCAGGGCCTTCTCGTCGCCCTTGTGCAGGTGGCCCAGGCGCGCGCAGTTGATGGTGACCACGCCGAGGGAGCCGGTCTGCTCGGCGGAGCCGAACAGGCCGTTGCCGCGCTTGAGGAGCTCGCGCAGGTCGAGCTGCAGGCGGCAGCACATGGACCGGATCATGTTGGGCTTGAGCTCGGAGTTGACGAAGTTCTGGAAGTAGGGCAGGCCGTACTTGGCCGTCATCTCGAAGAGGCGGTCGGCGTTCTCGCTCTCCCACGGGAAGTCGGCGGTGATGTTGTAGGTCGGGATCGGGAAAGTGAAGACCCGTCCCTTGGAGTCGCCGGTGATCATGACCTCGATGTACGCGCGGTTGATCATGTCCATCTCGGCCTGCAGCTCGCCGTAGGTGAACGGCTGCTCGACGCCGCCGATCAGCGGGTGCTTGGCGCGAAGGTCCTCGGGGCAGACCCAGTCGAAGGTGAGGTTGGTGAAGGGAGTCTGCGTTCCCCACCGGGACGGGACGTTGAGGTTGTAGATCAGCTCCTGGATGCACTGCCGGACCTCTTTGTAGGGCAGCTTGTCCTTGCGGATGAACGGCGCCATGTAGGTGTCGAAGGAGCTGAACGCCTGCGCCCCCGCCCACTCGTTCTGGAGCGTTCCCAGGAAATTGACGATCTGACCGACCGCGCTCGACATGTGCTTGGGCGGGCCCGCTTCGACCTTGCCGGGGACGCCGTTGAGACCCTCCTGGAGAAGAGTTCGAAGGGACCAACCCGCGCAATATCCGGCCAACATGTCCAGATCATGGATGTGGATGTCTCCGGCGCGGTGCGCCTCGCCCATCTCCGGGGAGTAGACGTGGTTGAGCCAGTAGTTGGCGACGACCTTGCCGGAGACGTTGAGCACCAGGCCGCCCAGGGAGTAGCCCTGGTTGGCGTTGGCGTTGATGCGCCAGTCGAGGCGGTTGACGTACTCGTTGATGGAGGATTCGACGTCGACGACCGTCTTCTGGTCGCGGCGCATCTTGCGGTGCTGCTCGCGGTAGACGATGTAGGCGCGCGCCGTCTTGAAGTGGTCTGCGGAGATCAGGACGTGTTCGACGACGTCCTGGATCTTCTCGATGGTCAGCGGCCCCGAGCCGGAGCGGCGGGCGAGGACCTTGACGACCTTGTCGGTGAGCGGGCCGGCGTCGGCGTCGCCGAACTCCCCGGAGGCGGCGCCCGCCCGGGCGATGGCGGACCGGATCTTGGACTGATCGAACTCCACGCAGGAGCCGTCGCGCTTGTTGACCGACCGGAGGGTCGAAACCAATTCCCGGGTCTCCGCCAGCTTGGTCGTCATAGAGGTTTCGTTCTCCTTATGTGCAGAAAATGTGCGAGCACGCATGCACGCAACAGAGATGCCGCAGAAGACTGCTCCATCCTGGGTCACATCGGTAAAAGATAACACTCGATGGATTTTGAATGTTCCAGGAAAGGACAACAGGGGCAGCGCCTTACGGCGGCTGAGGGACAACTTGGTACGGACCAAGTTTGTGGATAACTCTACCCGGACCGGGGAAACCGGGGGTCTTACCTGGCGGAGGCCATAGCGGCGACGATGTCGGAGGTCAGCATGACGCGCGAGAAGCCCTGCGCGAGGCTGCGCAGGGCTCCAAGATGGAGCTGCTCGTCATGGGCGACGGTCGCGTCCGCGGGCACGAAGGAGCGCAGGCCGAGGTCGAAGGCCGCGCGGGCGGTGGACTCCACGCACAGGTTGGTGGCCAGGCCGCAGACGACGAGGTCCCGGACGCCGGCGGCGCGCAAGGCCGTCGCCAGTCTCGGGTTGGAGAAGGCGCTGTAGCGGGTCTTGCGCAGGACGGCCTCTCCGGGCAGGGGCTGGAGCGCCGCGGTGACGAGGGACTCCGGCTCCCCCTCGCGGCAGGTCTTGGCCCACCACTCGGTCATCAGGCCCCCGTCCTTCGCCGGATCGAGGTGGGCGTGGCGGGCGAAGAACACGGGGCGGCCTGCCGCGCGGAAGGCCGCGATCAGGCGCGCGGCGCCGATCACGGCGGCGCGGGACTGGGGCAGGTAGGCCCGGGAGTTGCGGTCGACGAAGTAGTCGATGAGGTCCACGACGAGCAGGCCGGAGCGATGGGCGGCCAGCGCCTCGCCGCGGGGCTTGAAGCGGGACAGCTCCGCCATCCAGGCCCGGGACTTGCGGGCCATCGTGTCGGGGACCACGTAGCACTCGCTCTCCAAGGTCGCCGCGCGCAGGCCGGCGCGGGCCTCGTCGCGCAGGGCGCTCGACCAGAGCTGGCCGCAGGAGGTGGCGGCGTCGATCTCCTCCGGGGTGCTGGGCGAGAGGATGACCTCGAAGCCCCGCTCGCGCAGGCCGGCGTCCGCGGCGGCGATGTCGGGCGGCGCCTCGTGCCACTGGCGGGAGGAGCCGCTGGCCTCGGAGGCGCGCGTCGGGTTGACGGGCGTGATCTTGACGAGGAAGTTCTCCGGGTCGAAGACCTTGGCGACGACGGCGGGGTCGAGCGGCTGGTCGGGGGCGAGCGCGAAGTTCAAGGTCACCTTGCGGTCGCCGGGGCGGCGCCAGCGGCGGCCGAACTCGGCCACCCGCTCGAGGCTCCAGGGGCGGGCGCGCATGACGCGGCGGCGCACGGCCTCGTCGGTGGAGTGGGCGGAGAACTGGAGCTGGAAGCGGCCGTCGCGGTAGAGGCGGTCCTTGACCTCGCGCATCTCCTCCAGCCGCTCGGCCGCCGTCGGCGCGTCGGGGGCGACGGTCGAGATCGAGGCGGTGAGGCCGGGGCCCCCCCACTCCTTGGCCAGGCGCTCCAGGGCCTCGGGCGTGGCCGGGTTCAAGGTCGGCTCGCCCAGGCGGGCGAAGTGGACCTTGAACTTGGGATGGCGGCGGGCGTCGAGGCCGGGGTTGTCCTTGACCACGCGGCGGACCTGGGCGACGATCTCCCCGGCGGTGAGGTTGCCGCGCCAGCCCATGGCGCCGCCGTCGCACATGCGGCAGCCGATCACGCAGCCGACCTGGGTGGAGAGCATCAGCACCCATTTCTTGGCCTTGGGCACGCCGGGCTCGACGGTGTCGACGAACTCGATGAGCCGGCCGCGCTCGCCGGAGAGGCGCGCGAGGTAGAGCTGGCCGAGCGGGCCCGCGGACCGGGTCTCGAGTATCTTCACTCGTTCTCCCGGAACCAGCGCAGCGCGCGCACGGCGGCGGCCATGCCGTCGCCCGCGGCCACGGCGACCTGGCGCTCGACGGAGCCGCGCGCGTCGCCGGCCACGAATACCCCGGGGCGTCCGTCGAGGCGCGCCCAGGGCGAGGCCTCCGCTCCTATGAGGACGAAGACGGCCGAGACGGGGAGGCGGACCGGCGCCTCGCGGCCCTCGCGGAGGACGAGGGCCGACACGCGCTCGCGGCCCTCGACGCGGACCACGCGGCCGGGGAAGACCTCGGCGTTGGTCAGGGCCGCCAGGCGCGACAGCAGGAGGCGGTGGGCCTTGAGCGGGCCGCGGGCGACGAGGGTCACGCGACGGGCCGAGGCGGCGAGGTGCACGGCCTGATGGACGGCGGCCTCCCCGCCGCCGACGACGGCCACGTCGCGTCCGCGCCAGCGCCCGGCGGCGTCGAAGGCCGCGTGGAAGACGCCGCGGCCGCTGAGGCGGCGGGCGCCGGGAGCGGGGAGCGGCTTGAAGCGCGCGCCGGTGGCCAGCACGACGGAGCGCGCCGTGAGGCGGCGCCCGTCGGAGAGCCGCAGGCGCTGGGCGCCGGGGCCGGGGCGCAGTCCGGCGAGCTCCCCCTTCAAAGTCTTGAGCCCCCATTCCCGGGCCTGGCGGACGAAGGTCGCCATGAGGCGCCGGCCGGAGACGCCGCCGGGCCAGCCCGGAGCGTTCTCGATGCGGGCGAGGCGGCGCGCCTGGCCGCCGAGGGCCTGCTTCTCGAGGAGGACGGTGCGCAGGCCGGCGCGGGACAGCTGAAGGCCGGCGGCCAAGCCCGCGGGGCCGCCGCCCACCACGACCGCCTCCCACGCGCCCGCGGCCCGGCTCACTCCTCGGTCTCTTCGCTCGCCTGGAGCAGCTTCTTCGCGTCGAGGATGTGGATCCGCCCCCGCTCGGTGCGCAGGATGCGCTTGGCGCGCAGGACGGCGAGGCCGCGGAACACGGTCTCCTGGGAGGCGCCCACCCAGGTCGCCAGCTCGTGGCGCGTCGCGGGGATCTCGTCGCCGTGGCGCGCGCGCATCCGCAGCAAGGTCGAGACGATGCGCTCGTGCACGCTCTCGCGGCCGAAGCGCACGAGGTTGCGGATGGCGCGGATGCGCTCGGAGCAGCGCTCCGCGGTGCAGCGCGAGACCGTCAGCGAGCGGTGGGACAGGGCCTCGAAGGAGCGGTCGGGGATGCGCACCGCGACGAGGGCGCCCTCCGCCACGGCGGTGCAGGTGTAGGGCGCCCGGCTGCCGAGGCGGCAGTACAGGCCGAACAGGTCCCCGGGGCCGAGCGACTCGGCCTGGAGCGTGCGGGTGCCGCCCGCGAAGATCAGGATCTTGACGCGGCCCTCGCGGATCAGCCAGCCCGCCGTCGCGCGGTCGCCCTCGGAGAACACGACCGCCTTGGACGAGAACCGGTGCAGGGAGCAGGCGGCCGCCAGGGCGGCGATGTCCGCCTCGGAGGCGCCCGAGAAAGGAGGGGTCTTGGTGAGGAACGCGGCGATCTGCGCCTGGTCGGTGCTCAAGCTTAGCTTCATATGCAACGGGACGGCCACAGCCCCGCCCCCCGGGCCGCTTTGTTGCGTGCCCGGCGGGAATGCGAAAACCCCTCCTGCCCCTCGGCCTCCTCCTGTTCCCCCTCCTCGCCGCCTGTCAGCGCTCTCCCGAAACCCCGGTCCCCGAGACGCTGACCGCCGAGGAGCGCGACCGGCGGGACCTCCTGCGCCAGCCGAACCCGGAGTGGAAGCCGGGCCCCGAGAAGCGGAAGCTCAACATCCTGCTCCTGATCGACAAGACCAAGATCCGGAAGGGCGACGCCTTCGCGTACCGTCTGGAGACGCAGAACGCCGGACAGGAGCCTCTCTCCTTCAAGGAAGCCGCCCCATCCTTCATCAAAGAGGGCTCGCTGTGCGGAGGGAGCGGCTTCAAGGTCTTGGTGACCGCCCCCGGCGCCAAGGAGCGTCCGGCGGCCTGCCTCCGACAGACGGCCGCGGTGGCGGTGAGCACCGCGCCCGGGCGCGAGCCGGAAACCGGGCTCGACGTGACTCTGCAGTCCGGCGACTACCTGCTCACCCGCGGCAGCGGACCGGTCAGGGGGTTCCGCCCCCTGCTCACGGCGACGGCGTTCGACGCGCTGGGGACGTACAAGCTCAAGGCGGAGTACGCCGCGAAAGACGGCTTCAAGGCCGTTTCCAACACCGTCACCCTCGAAGTCGTCCCTTAGGGGAGGAGCTTCCGGCGCTCCTCGAGTATCCGCCGCAGGACGCCCGCCTCGGACGGGACATGGCGCCGCGACAGCGACTTCTCGTACAATTCCAGCGCGTCGCGACGGCGGCCCGCGGACGAGTAGAGGGTCCCCAGGCTGAGGTAGGGCGCCAGGCCGTCGGGATCGAGCGCGATCGCCGCGGCCCAGTCGGCGGCGGCCTCATCGTCGCGGCCCATCAGGGAGTGAAGCACCCCGAGGTCGTTGCGCCACCGCGCGTCTACGGGGCGGAGCACGATCCGCGCGCGCGCCACCTCGGCGGCGCCGGCGTAATCACCCTGGCTCTGCCGGAGGAGGACCACGCGGCGAGCCTCGTCGTCGTCGAGCCCCAGGGACGCCGCCCGGGACAGGAGGGCCGCGGCGCCGCGCCGGTCCCCGGCGGCGGCGGCGGCCTCGGCGCGGTCGAGGAGCAGGCCCGCGTCGTCGCCCGCGCGGCGGCGGACGCGCCCGGCGGCGCGCGAGTCCCCGGCGTCGCGATAGGCGGCGGCGAGGCGGCGGAGGAAGACGGGGTCCGCGCTCGCGCGCTCCGCCGCGGCGAGGCTCGCCAGCGCCGCGTCCCGCCGGCCCGCGGCCGCGGC
>JACPOW010000051.1 GCA_016191335.1 Elusimicrobiota bacterium
CCAAGTCCTCGTCTGGCTGGAGGGGCCCCATGAACGATTCCCACCCAGGTTTTCGCGAAGCGAAAACCCTGGCGCCGCAGGCGCCATTCCGTTCAAATGCCGTTGTCAGCGTGGTGCTTCAAAACCCCGTGAACTTGGAGCATGGCACACTTGACAAAACAATCCCGCCATGTTATTATCCTCAACGATGAATTTCGCGAAGTGCCTGCTCGTCGCGCTCTGCCTCTGGATGCCAGCCGCGACGTTCGCGGCGGCGGCCATCGCGAGCGTCGCCGTGGAGCACGCGGCCCCCTGTGAGGAAGCCCCCGCGGCCGAGGAGATGTCGGATCAGAACGAGTTGTTCTTTCCGTCGTCCGTGACGCCCATGGCTCACACGGCCCAGCACACCTTCGATCGCACCAGCCAGCGCGTGCTCGACGGCCACGTCGTCGAGATTTTCATCCCGCCGCCCAACCCCGCCGCATAACCTGCCGCGGGCCCTCCCCTGCCCGCCGCGTCCCGCCCGCGCAATTCCGATCCTCGTCGCCGTATTGCCGGAGGCATCACGCAATGAAATTAAGCCTTGAGTATTTCCGGACCGACCTGCTCGCCGGACTCGTCGTATTTCTCGTCGCTCTTCCCCTGTGCCTGGGCATCGCCCTGGCAAGCGGGGCGCCGCTGTTCTCCGGCGTCATCTCCGGAGTCATCGGCGGCGTCATCGTCGGCTTCCTGAGCAAGTCCAACATCAGTGTCGCGGGCCCCGCGGCGGGGCTCACCGCGATCGTGCTGGGCGCGATCACGGGCCTCGGCTCTTTTCAGGCCTTTCTGCTGGCCGTGTTTCTCGCCGGCGCGATCCAACTGGCGCTGGGGTTCGCCCGGGCGGGAGCCTTCTCGAGCTATCTTCCCTCGAATGTGATCGAAGGCATGCTCGCCGCGATCGGCGTCATCATCATCATCAAGCAGCTCCCGTATGCCGCCGGCTGGAGCGCCGGCCAGGCGCACGCTGGCGCGGTCCTCGTCACCTCGGTCTCGCTCGCGATCCTGATCGCGTGGAACAACCTCTGCTGGCTCCAATCGTTCAAGGCCGTGCCGGGAGCCCTCGTCGCGGTTCTCGCGGGCGTGGCGGTCAACGAAGGGCTCAAGGCCGCGGGCTCGGGCTGGGCCCTGCTTCCCGGGCAGCTCGTCGCCCTGCCCGTCCCCGATTCGGCGGCCGGGTTCCTCCAGCTGTTCTCTCGGCCCGACTTCTCGCTGATCTACGATTCGCGGATCTGGATCGTCGCGGCCACGATCGCCGCCGTCGCGAGCATCGAGACTTTGCTCTGCGTCGAGGCTGCCGACAAGCTCGATCCGCTGAAGCGCTACACCGACACGAACGCCGAGCTGCGCGCCCAAGGCGTGGGCAACATGCTCTCGGGCCTGCTCGGCGGCCTTCCGATGACCTCCGTGATCGTCCGGACCTCGGCCAACGTGACCTCGGGCGGCCGGACCAAGTTGTCCACGATCGCCCACGGCGTTTTCCTGCTCGCGGCCGTCGTCGCGATCCCCGCCGCGCTCAACCACATTCCGCTGGCCAGCCTCGCGGCGATCCTACTCACCGTCGGCTACAAGCTCGCGAGCCCGGCCGTGTTCCGGCACATGCTGCGCGCGGGAAAGTATCAGTTCATTCCCTTCGCCGTCACCGTCGCCGCGGTCGTCTTCACGGACCTGCTCAAGGGGGTCGGCATCGGCCTCGGCGTCAGCGTGCTGTTCATCCTGACGGGCAACATGAAGCACGCCTACCACTACAAGAGGGAGGAGCATCACGAAGGGGAGACCGTCCACCTCGAGCTCGCCCAGGAGGTCTCGTTCCTCAACAAGGCGGCGATCAAGCGCGTGCTCACGGATATCCCCGACCGCAGCCGGCTCGTCGTGGACGCGTCTCGGACGGTGTACATCGATCATGACGTGCTTCAGATGCTGCGAGACTTCCTGCGCATGGGCTCCAGGGACCGAGGCATCGTGGTCAAGCTCGTCGGCTTTAAGCACGCGTACAAGGTGACGGACGGCATCGAGGTCGCCTCGCACTGACATGAGCAAGCCCAACGCCATCGGACAAGCCGGGCGGACCGCCGCGCCCGGCCATGAGAGCCTCGAGGACGCGGTCGCGCGCGCCGCGCATTGCCTCCCCGCGCAGGGACCGATCGGGGTCTTCATCCACCACAACACCCTGCACGCGTTCCAGCACCTGCCCTTCGAGGAGGCGGTGCAGGCGGGCGCCCGCCGCTTCGGGACCGAGCCCTTCCTGACCGAATCCGCCTTTCGCTCGGAATTCGAACGCGGGAGAATTCTCGCCGAGGACCTCGTGGCCGTCCTCGCCGGCGAGGCCGACTCGCCGCTGTGGCCCGGCGGGCCGACGCGCCGGCGCCTGCGCCGGCTGATGCTCTCGCCGGGCCTGCGGCCCGTGCGCGCGGAGACCATCGATTGGATGCTCGCCGAGGGCGGGCTCCTCGACCGTCCCCGCGACCGCGCCCTTTACGCCGTCTGCCTCAGAAGGACGCCCGCCGCCGCGGCCGCCCCGGCTTGCGTCCCCGTCCGTCCCCGCGAAGCGCTCCTGGCCGCGGCCGGCGTCGACAGCGACGAGGCGGTGAACGCCCGCTTGATCCGCGACTGCTCCGCGTTCTTCGACCAGGGCGTAGCCGCGTGGCCCATGCCCGGGCGGGAAGGGGGATTCTACCGCGCCGTCGCCTGCCTGTCCGACCGTCCATTCACGCTTGAGCCGTCCGCGCTCTCCGGGCTCGGCGCCGCCTTCCGACGGCAGGCGGAGGCGGGCCGTTCGCCGGCTGCCGTCGTGCTCGACTGCCTTAACGACTTCCGCGTGCCGACCGCGCAATGGGAAAGCCTGCTGACCGCGGAGCTGCTCGCCCTGCCCGGGTGGGCCGGGCTCATGCATAAGCTCGAGCATGAGCCCGCCCTCGCTCCCCACGCGGCTCTGCCGTGCGCGCTCATGGACTTCCTCGCCGTCCGTCTGACCTTGACCCGCGTCGCCGTGGAGAACGCCTGGACGGAACGCGGCGAGAGCCGGCCGTTCTGGACGCACTGGCGCGACGCCGCGCCCGTCCGGGCCCCGGGCGAAGCGGAGCGCGCCGCCGAGGCCGCCCGCCTCTTCGACGCCGCGCGCCTGCTGGGGCTGACAGCCGCGAGGATCGAGTCCCTCACGGACGCCGAGCTCGAGGGGCTTCGCTCCGAGATCGGGGCGTTCGGAGACTGGGAACGCCGGCGCGTTTGGCACCTCGCCTACGAACGGCGCCACGAGCTGGAGGTGCTCCGGCCCCTGGCCGGCCACCGCGCCGGCATCGACCCGCGCCGTCCGGCGGCGCGCCCCTTCGCGCAGGTCGTCACCTGCCTCGACGAGCGCGAGGAGTCCTTCCGCCGCGCCGTCGAGGAGCACGAACCGGCGATCGAGACCCTCGGCGCCGCCGGTTTTTTCAGCATCGCCGTTCACTACCAGGGCCTCGACGACCCGCACGGCGCGGCGCTGTGCCCCGTCGTCGTGACGCCTCGCCATGCCGTGACCGAACTGCCGCGCGAGGACGCCCGGCCTCTCGCGGAGCTTCGCCGCTTGCGGCGCCGGCTCTGGGCCGCCGTCGCCCACGGCGCCGACTCCGGCTCGCGAAGCCTGCTCACGGGCTGGGCCTTCGCGCTGGTCATGGGCCTGCCGTTGCTCCTACCCCTGCTCGGACGCGCCGCCGCGCCGCGGCTCACGGCGCGCGCCCGCGGACGCATCGCGCGCCGGTTCGTCCCGGCGCCCGCCACCGAGCTCGCCCTGCGCCGCGCCGACGAGAGCTCCGCCCCCGCCGGGGACGGGCTCCTGCCCGGATTCACCGTCCCGGAGCAGGCCGAGCGCATCGCCGCGCTGCTGCGCGCGGCCGGCCTGACCGAGGGCCACGCGCGGCTCGTCGCGCTCCTGGGTCACGGCTCGACGAGCCTCAACAATCCGCACGAGTCCGCCCACGACTGCGGAGCCTGCGGCGGACGCCGCGGCGCCCCGAACGCGCGCATCGCCGCCGCGATGGCCAACGATGCGGGTGTGCGCGCGCGCATGGCCGACCTCGGCGTGCGCGTGCCATCCGACACCTGGTTCGTCGGCGGCTACCACGACACCTGCAGCGACGAAGTGAGCCTCTTCGACACCGACTTGATCCCCGCGGCGCACGCCGCCGAATTCGAGCGCCTGCGCCGCGCGCTCGACGCCGGCCGCGCGGCGAACGCCCACGAGCGCGCGCGCCGCTTCGAGGCGGCGGACGACGACGACTCCGCCGACGAGGCGCTGAGGCACGTCGAGGATCGCGCGGCGCGCCAGTCGGAGCCGAGGCCCGAATACGGCCACGCGACGAACGCCGTCGCCGTGATCGGCCGCCGCAGCCTGACCCGCGGGCTCTTCCTCGACCGGAGGGCATTTCTCGTGTCCTACGATCCTGACCGCGACCCCAAGCTCGACAACCTGGCCGCCCTGCTGGGCGCGGGCGGGCCCGTCTGCGCCGGGATCAACCTCGAATACTACTTCTCGGTTGTCGACAACGAGCGTTACGGCTGCGGCACCAAGCTCCCGCACAACGTCACGGGCCTCGTCGGCGTGATGAACGGCCCGGCGAGCGACCTGCGCACCGGCCTGCCGTGGCAGATGGTCGAGGTCCACGAGCCCGTGCGCCTGCTGGTGGTCGTGGAGAACACGCCGGAGCGCGTGCTGGAGGCGGCGAGGCGCAGCCCGGCCGTCGTCGAGCTCGTGGCCAACCGCTGGATCCGCCTCGCAACGATCGATCCCGACGACGGGACGATCCGCGTGCTGCGCGCGGACGCCTTCGTGCCTCTTCAAGGCGCCGTGGAGCCTCCGACCGCGCTGTCGTCCGTCGATTGGTACCGCGGAAAGCTCGAGCACCTGCCCATCGCCCACATCGCGTCGACGACGCCGCATCCGCTCGTCGAGGGGAACAAGGCATGAGCGACGGACTCCTGCTCGCCCTGCCCGTCGTCCTCCCCGGCGCCCTGTTCGCCGCCTTCGGCGCCTGCTGGCTCCTGGACGCGCGCCCGAGCGAGAAGTCGGCCGGGCGCCTGACCACGGCGTGCTGGGGCGTCGTCATGCTCGCGGTCGGGGCGCTGGCCGCGCGCGCGGCCTCCGGCGCGGGCGGCGCGCCGCGCGCGGAATACGGGGATTGGCTCACCGCCGGCGGCCAGCATTTCACGATCGCGCTTCGGGCCGACGTGCTGTCGCTCGTCATGCTCTCGCTCAGCGCCGTCCTGATCTGGATCGTCGCCGTCTTCTCCCGCCGCTACATGCACCGGGACCCGGGCTTTCACCGCTTCTTCACCTTGCTGAACCTGTTCGGAGCCGGGACCATGCTGCTGTTCGCCGCGGAGTCCTTCGAGCTGCTGGCCGTGGGCTGGGAGTTCGTCGGGGCCGCCTCGGTCCTGCTCGTCGCGTTCTACCAGGAGCGGGAGGCCCCGGCGCGGGGGGCGCTACGCGTGCTCGCCGCCTACCGCCTCGGCGACATCGGCCTGTTCGCGGGAGCCGCACTCCTGCACCACCACCACGGCGCGCCATCGGGCACCGCGGCGACTGCCGTCGGCGGTCTCTTCCTGCTCGCGGCGATGGCCAAGTCGGCGCAGGCCCCGTTCTCCGGCTGGCTGCCCCGGGCGATGGAGGGGCCGACGCCGTCGAGCGCGATCTTCTACGGCGCCCTGTCCGTACACGCGGGCGCCTACCTGCTCCTGCGCGCCCGCCCGATTCTCGACGCCTCGGCCAGGGTCCCGGAGGCGATCATCGCGGTCGGCGCGCTCACCGCGTTGCAGGGCGCTTTGGTCGGCCGGACCTGCCCGGACGCCAAGACCTCCCTCGCCTATGCCACGGTGACCCAACTCGGCCTCATCTTCGTCGAGATCGGGCTGGGCTTCGACCGGCTGGCCCTGTGGCACATCGCGGGCCACGCCGTCCTGCGCACGGCACAGTTCCTGGCCGCGCCCTCGCTCCTTCACGACCACCACCTTCTACACTCGGCCGCAGGCGGCCATCTCCCCGCGGCGGGCGCGCCCTTCGCGCGCCTGATCCCTCGCCCGCTCCAGGACTGGCTGTACGGCTTCGCGCTGGACCTGCGCGGACGGGGGCTCTCATGAACGAGGCGATCCTGCCCGCCCTGCACGCGGCCCTGACTTTCGGGGTTCTCCTCTCCGCCCCGAGAATCCTCCTCACCCCGCGCTGGATCGCGGGAGTGCTGTGGATCGGCGCCTGCGTGGCCGCCGCGCACCTCTCCCGGGGATTCGAGGCCGCGGCGTTTGCTTGGGCCGCCGCGTTCGCCCCGTTTCTCGCGGCGCGGGTTTTCGAGCGCGGCATCCTGCCGCCTCTCGCGCTTCTGCTCAACGGCCACCTGGGAGCGCTGCTCGTCTCGCGCCTGCTCCTGTCTCTGCCGGCCGACGCGGCCGCCGCGGCGCGCCCCCGGGTCGTCTTCCTCGCGCTCCTCGCCGCGGCCGCCGCAGTCGCGCTGGCCTTCGTCGAGTCCCGTCCGGGACGCGTGCTCGTCCGGCTCATGGCGGGGCACGGAGCCCTGAGCCTCGCCGGCCTCGCCTGCGGCAACGCCGCGGGCGCGGCCGGCGCGCTCGCGCTCTGGCAGTCCGCGGCCGTCGCCACCGTCATGCTGGCCTGCATCTGCGCGGGAATCGAGGCTCGCATCGGGCGGGAGACGCTCAACCGGGGAGGGTTTCTCGGCCTCGCCGCGAGCGCGCCGCGCCTCGCCGTCTTCTTCGCCCTCGCCGCCCTCGCGCTCGCGGGCCTGCCTCTCACGATGGGCTTTCCCGCGGCGGAGCTACTGCTGCGAGGCCTGCTCGAGGCCGGGCCGGCGGGCCTCGCCGCGCCGGCCATCGGGGCGCTCGGCGCCTTCGTCGCCCTGCGCCTCTTCGCCGCGCTGTTCTGGGGCCGCCCGCTCGACGCGGCGCGCGGCATGCCCGACGCGCTCCCGCGCGAACGTTGGGTCCTCGGCGCGGCGCTGCTCTATCTCGTGATCGGCGGCCTGTTCCCGTCGGCGCTCCTCCCATGACATGCGGATGATCTCCCTCGTCGTCCGCTCGATCTGAGACGAATCACGCCGCGCGGCCAGGGGGACGTACAGGGCGACGATTTCTAAGCCGCGCGCAGAGAAAAGAAAAACGCCGACCCGCCGGGCTGGCGGCTCTCGACCCAGACTCGGCCGCCCTGCGCCTCGACGAGGTGCTTGACGATGGCCAGCCCGAGGCCGGTGCCGCCCGCTTCGCGGGAGCGGCTCTTGTCGACGCGATAGAAGCGCTCGAAGATACGCGTCAGGTCCGCCTCGGGGATGCCCACTCCGGTGTCCCGGACGCGCACGACCGCCTGGTCCTCCCGCGTCTCGAGGGATATCTCGACGCGGCCGCCGGGCTCGGTGTACTTGATCGCGTTGTCGATGAGGTTCGCGAGGACCTGTCGCACCTGCTCGGCGTCGGCGAGGGCGTTCACCGGGCTCGACGAGAACGTCGCTAAGATCACGCCGCGCTCCGCGGCGGCGGGGGCGAAGCGGCGCGTCGCGTCCACCGCCAGCCCCCGCAGGTCGGTCGGCGCGAGGGTCGGCTGGCGGTGACCTGACTCTATGGAGGAAAGGTCGAGCAGGTCGTCCACGAGCTGGGAGAGCTGGACGGCCTGCTCCTCGATGGTCCTCAGGAAGCCGAGGCGGTTCTCCTTGTCGTCGACCGCGCCCTCGCGCAAGGTCTCGGCGAAGCCCTTGATGGAGGACAGCGGGGTCCTCAGCTCGTGGCTGACGTTGGCGACGAAGTCCCGGCGCACCTGCTCGAGCCGCCGCAGGCGCGTGATGTCGTGGAGCACGACGAGCGCGCCAGCCGGCCGCCCGCCCTGCTGCAGGAGCGCCGCGTGCGCGTCGAACACAAGCTCCTCCGGGGAGAACAGCCGCAGCTCGCGCGCCGCGGGGGCGCCGCCGCGCAGGACCTCGCCGACGAGCTCGGCCAGGCCGTGATGGCGCAGGGTCTCGAGATGGCCGCGCCCGCGCGCCTGTTCCGCGTCGATGCCGAGCAGGCGGGAGAGCGCGGGGTTGACGAGGAGGACCCGGCCCTCCGCGTCCACGGCGACCACTCCCTCGGCCATCTGGTCGAGCACGGCCGCCAGGCGTCCCTTGTCGCGGGACAGCTCGCCGATCGTCTCCTCGACGCGCGCGGCCAGGACGTTGAGCGTCTCGCCGAGCAGGGCCCGTTCGTCCCCGCCGAGAGGCCCGCGCACGCGCGCGCCGTACTCGCCGGCGGCGAGGCGCCGGGCCACGGCCGCCATCTCCTCGAGCGGGCGGCCGGCGGCGCGCGCCAGCAGCCAGGCGAGGGTCAGGGCCGCGGCGAAGACCGCCAAGGTCATCCACAGCACGAAGCGGCGCGCAACGGAGACGCGGCGCTCGACCGCGGTGAGGGGAAGGGACAGGCGGACGGCGCCCCGGATCTTCCCGCCGGGTGCGAGCACCGGAGCGGCGGCATAGAGATGGTGGACGCCCAGCGTGGCCGAGCGGCGCACCGCGCTCGCCTCCCGGCCGTCGAGCGCGGCGGCGACCTCCGGGCGCGCGCGATGGTTCTCCGCGTGGGACAGGCCCGCCGGATCGAGGCTCGAGTCGCCGAGGACCTCGCCGTCGGGCGCGATCACGGTCGCGCGGCACTCGCACGCGGCCCCGAGCGCCTTCGCGTCGAGCGCCTCCCCTCGCGCGCCGAGCCGGGCCTGGATCAGGAGGGAGCGCGTCAGGTCGCCGGTCAACTCCCGGCCCAGGTCCTCGGCGAAGACCAGGCCCAGCGCGCCGATCGCCGCGGCGAGAAGCGCGCCCACGGCCAGCGCCAGACGGGGGGCGAACCGCCCCGCCGGACGGCTCATTCCTTGATCCGGTAGCCGACGTTCTTGACCGTGGCGACGACGACGCCCTCGGGGCCGAGCTTCTCGCGCAGGCGCGCGACATGCTGGTCGATCGTCCGCGTGTCGATCTCCATCGAGCGGTCGTAGCCCCAGACCTTCTCGAGGAGGGTGTCGCGGGTCAAGGCCCGGCCGCCGGCGGAGAGCAGGAGCTTGAGGAACTCGAACTCCTTCGTGGTCAGGGCCACGGCCTTGCCTCGGACGGAGACCTCGTAGCGCTCGGGGTCGAGGGCGATGCCGCCGGCGCGCAGGACCCCGCCCGGGGCGGACTCCGACACCGGGGCGGCGCGGCGGAGCAGGGCCTTCACGCGCGCGACCAGCTCGCGCACGCCGAAGGGCTTGGTCACGTAGTCGTCGGCGCCGAGCTCAAGGCCGAGGACCCGGTCCATCTCCTCCTTGCGGGCGGTGAGCATGATGACGGGCACGCGGGTCTCGCGGCGGACGATCTTCAGGAACTCGAAGCCGTCGAGCTTGGGCATCATCCCGTCGAGCACGACGAGGTCGGGACGCTCCTTGCGCAGCGCGGCCAGGCCGGCCTCGCCGTCGGCCGCGGTCACCACGCGCCAGCCCTCCTTCTCGAGGTTGTACTTGAGGAGCTTGACCAGGTTGCGGTCATCCTCCACGACGAGCAGCTTTTCCTGCGCCACGGCGACATGTTTCCATTTCGCGCCGCAGGAGTCAACGCGCCAGAAGCCCCGCCGCATTGCGGGGCAACCGCCCTATCCGCTATCATCTCCGGGCCGTCACGCGTTCGTCATCCGTTCGTCCACCCGATTTTACGCAGAGAGGACCCGACCATGGCCTTCAGCTTCATCCCCAAGGACGAGAAGTTCTTCGAGTTGTTCGAGGAGCAGGCCGTCCACAGCGTCGCCGCCGCCAAGCTCTTCCGCGAGATGGCCCAGAAGTGGAGCCGGGAGACCGCCTCCTTCGACAGGCTCCGGGAGATCGAGCACGAGGCGGACATCACCACCCACGACATCTACGACAAGCTCAACCGGACCTTCGTGACGCCCTTCGACCGCGAGGACATCCGCGACCTCGCCAGCGAGCTCGACACCATCACCGACCTCATCGAATCGGCCGGCCAGCGCATGTTCCTCTACCAGATCGAGAACAGCACGCCCGACCTCATCCAGCTCACCGACATCCTGTGGCAGGCCACCGAGCAGGTGCGCAAGGCGATCAAGGAGCTGCAGAACCCCGAGAAGAACCGGCACGTGCTGGACTACTGCATCGAGATCAACCGCCTCGAGAACGCGGGCGACCACGCCCTCGGCGTCGCGATCGGCCGCCTGTTCCAGGGCAAGCCCGACCCGCTCGAGGTCATGAAGTGGAAGGAGATCTACGAGACGATCGAGCACGCCATCGACAAGTGCGAGGACGTCGCCCACACGCTCGAGACGATCCTCGTCAAGCAGGCTTAGGGCCGTGGAGCACCACGTCTCCGCGTCGGTCCTCTTCGTCATCGGGCTCGCGTACCTGTTCGACTTCCTGAACGGGATGCACGACTCGGCCAACTCGATCGCCACCGTGGTGTCGACGCGGGTCCTCGCGCCGAAGCACGCCGTGATCTGGGCCGCCTTCTTCAACTTCGTCGCCTTCGCGGTGTTCGGCGTGCACGTGGCGAACACCATCGGGAAGGGCCTCGTGGACCCGAACATCGTCGACACGGCGGTCGTGGCCGGCGCGCTGATCGGCGCGAGCATCTGGTCCTGGATCACGATCCAGCTCGGCATCCCCGTCTCCTCGTCGCACTCGCTGATCGGCGGCATGGTCGGCGCCGGCATCTCCAAGGCCGGCACCGGCGTCCTGCAGTACGACAAGCTCAAGACGACCGTGGCCTTCATCTTCCTGTCGCCGATGATCGGGATGTTCTTCGGCTTCGGCCTGATGGTCGCGGTGTTCTGGCTGTTCCGGCGCAAGTCCCCGACCCAGGTGGACCGGACGTTCCGCATCGGCCAGCTGCTCTCCGCGGGCCTCTACAGCCTCTCCCACGGCGGCAACGACGCGCAGAAGACGATGGGCATCATCGCCGTCCTGCTGTATTCGAACGGGCTGCTGGGCGAGAAGTTCTACGTCCCGTTCTGGGTCGTGATCAGCTGCCACGCCGTCATCGCGCTCGGGACCTTGATGGGCGGCTGGAAGATCGTCCACACGATGGGCAACAAGGTCACCAAGCTCAAGCCCGTCGGCGGCTTCTGCGCCGAGACCGGGGCGGGCCTCTCGATCATGATCTGCTCCTTCATGGGCGTGCCGGTCTCGACGACGCACACCATCACCGGGGCCATCGTCGGCGTGGGCTCGACCCAGCGCCTGTCGGCCGTGCGCTGGGGCGTCGCGGGCCGCATCGTCTGGGCGTGGTTCCTCACCATCCCGTTCGCGGCGATCTGCGCGGGCCTGGTCTACCAGGCCCTGAAGCACTTCCTTTAAGAGAGCCGGCGCAGCGCCTTCGGCGGGAGCGACCAGGCCAGGACGGCGGCGCCCGCCGCGGCCTTCGGCGCCTCCAGAAGGACGGCTTGGCCCTTCTTCAGGGCGACGAACGAACGCGACGAGCCCGACAGCAGCCACGAGATCACCTTCGACAGGTGCGGCTCGTGCCCGACGAGGACCACGCGCTCGCCGTCCAACCCCGACAGCCAGCCGGCGAGACTGGCGGGAGAGCGGTGGGGGAGGAGGAAGTTGGACTCGACCAGCGGCGCGCCGAGGGCTTTCGCGGCGAACTCGGCCGTTTGGCGAGCCCTCGGCCAAGGGCTGGTGGCAACGAGGCTCGCCGTCTTAGCGAAACGCGCCAGGCCTCGTGCAGACTCCTTGGCGCGCTTGATTCCCTCCGGAGTGAGCGGACGCTCGGAGTCCGGGCGTCCCGTGCGGGCCCAGTCCTCTCGGTCGGCGGCGGGAGCGTGGCGCAGGAAAATGATCTCCATCGGCGATATGATATCCTAATTCCGATCCGATGAGCCGACTCGAAGATTTCTCGAACCTCCTGTTCCGCAAGCTCGCCATCGACGACCTCCACTTCGTCGAGATCGAATGCAAGAAGCGCGTCGCGCCGGAGGAGGCCGGGGACCTGCGCGACTGGCTCCTCGACCGCAAGGGCGTCAAGCACCAGAAGAGCGCCTTCTTCTTCGACCAGTTCCTCGACACGCCGTCGTTCGACCTCCTCAAGAAGGGCGCGAGCCTGCGCCTGCGCTACAAGAAGAACGGCACGGCCGTCTATCTCCAGTACAAGGGCCCCGGCTTCACCAAGGACGGGATGCTGTACCGCTCCGAGTTCGCGTCCGAGCGCCTCGACAAGCTCGTGCGTGAGGAGAGCCACCACGACATCGTGAAGTTCACCGACTTCAGCGTGGACGCGATCCTGAAGGACCACGCGAGCGAGGAGATGGGGGCCGCGATGCGCCGGCACCTCGGGGCGCGCACGGTCCGCCGCATCACGAGCGGGCCGATCATCGCGCTGTACCAGAAGGAGAAGTTCGAGGTGGACCTCGGCAGCGCCTTCCTCGAGCCCTCCCTCGACCGCGTCTCCGCCTTCTACATCGCCAAGCGCGGCCTGCACGCGCTCTCGACGTTCTGCGAGTTCGAGAACGAGATCAAGGCCGAGGGCGGCTCGCTCGAGGACAAGCTCGAGCACCTCGACGAGATGCTCGACTTCAACAAGGCCGTCGAGAAGAAGTTCGACCTGCGGCGCGAGCCTCTCGACAAATACCACCGCTGCGCCTCGTTCTTCCTGAAATGACCCGGCGGCGCTTCCCGGTCGCGCTGGCCCTCGGCGCCCTCGCGCTCGCCGGCCTGGCCGCCTCCTTCTACCTCGGGGTCGCCGGCGAGGACCGCTTCGACCCGATCGTCCGCCTGATGATGGTGAGCCTCCCGATCCCGCTCGCCGCGGGCCTGTTCATGGTCCTCGTCTCCCTCTACCTGGACGACGGCTTCCGCGAGCTCGTCGCGGAGCGGGCCGCGGCCGCCCCGGGGCTGGGGCTGGCCGACGCGGGCAGGACCTTGCCCGCCGCGGTCGCAGCGGCCCGCGCCTTCAAGCGCGGCAACGCCCCCAGGACCGGCCGTCCCTTGAGCGGGGCCTGGGAGGGCGGGGAGCTGTTCTTCGTCGAGCGCGCGTACTATCCGGACACCGATAACGACTACGCGCAGAGGCGCTACACCCTCGTGTTCGCCTTCCAGGTCCCGGAGACCGCGGCCGGAGTCGTGCCGCCGCCGCCCTGGAAGGTCCAGCCGGTCGACGGCTGGCTCGTGCTCTCGCGGTCCGACCCCCAGGCGGTGGAGACGGCCCGGCTCGGGGAGATCCTCGCCGAGGCGCGCGGGTTCGCCCGGGAGACCCTCCAGCCCTAGCGGGTCAGCGGAACAGCTTCCGCGCGCTCGCCATCTCCATCGGGTGCATCTCCGTGTCGCCCGGCGCGCGCTTGCTCAGCCAGAGGGTCTTGTCCTTGGCGGCGAACAGCGCGGCGTACTGGGCCTCGTTCGGGTTGAAGATGACCTGGACCACGCCGAAGGTGCGGTTCACGGCGAGCACGACCACGTTCTGCATGATCGTCGCGGTCACCTCCTCCAGCCGGGCCTTGTCCTTCTCGCCCATCTCCGCCGAGAAGGTCACCAGAATGTCCACGCGGTCTCCGGGCTCGACGAAGAGCAGCTGGTGCGCCGGGAAGGGCAGGGCCACCGCGCGGTAGCCGGCCGGCAAGGCCGGGGCCTTGCCGTCGGCGGCGAGGGCGGGAGAGGCGGCGAGGACGAGGACGACGGCCAGCGAGCGGATGTTCATGAGGGGCACCTCCGTGCCTCCTCAGTCTAGCCGGATCCCGCGTCGCGGCCGTTACGGGAGGTTAAATTTTCGGTAAAGCCGCGGGCGCCTTGGTCCGGTCGGCCAGCGCGGTGTCGCGGTAGTCGGAGCGCGCGAGCGCCTCGAAGAAGGTCTGCGAGCGCACGAGCGCCGACCCGGGGCCGGGGCTGACGCGGGAGTAGGAGCCGTCGGGTTTGAGGGACCAGGCCTTCTGGTTGTCGGCCAGCCCCTTGCCCAGGATGGTGTCGCGGACGTAGCGCTTGAGCTGCAGGTCCTTGACCGGGAAGGCGACCTCGTAGCGGGAGTAGAAGTTGCGCGGCATCCAGTCCGCGCTCGACAGGTACATCTTGCGCGATCCTCCAGCCCTGAAATAATAAATGCGGCTGTGCTCGAGGAACCGGTCGACGACGCTCACGACGCGGATGTTCTCGGACATGCCCGCGATGCCGGGACGCAGGCAGCAGATGCCGCGCACGAGCAGCTCGATCCTGACCCCCGCGTTGGAGGCCTCGTACAGGGCCTCGACGATCTCGGGGTCCTGCAGGGAGTTCATCTTCGCGATGATGTGGCCCTTGCCGGTCTCCTTGGCGCACTTCGCCTCCTCGCGGATGAGGCGGATCATCTCGTCATGGAGGTTGACGGGCGCGACGAGCAGCTCCTTGAGGCCCTCGGGGCGGCGGCCCTTGGCCAGCGCCTCGAAGTATGAGAGAGCCTCGCGGCCGAGGCCGTCATCGGCCGTGAGGAGGCCCAGGTCGGTGTACTGGCGCGCGGTGACGGGATGGTAGTTGCCGGTGCCGAGATGGGTGTAGGTCCGCTCGACCCCGTCCTCCTCGCGCACGATCGAGGTCACCTTCGAGTGCACCTTGTAGCGCCCGAGGTGGGGGACGACCTTCACGCCGGCCTTGCGCAGGGCCTCGGCCCAGCGCAGGTTGTTCAGCTCGTCGAAGCGGGCCTTGATCTCGATGTAGGCGGTGACCTTCTTGCCCGCCGCCGCCGCGGCGATGAGCGCGGCCATGATCGGCGAGTCGAGGCTGGTGCGGTACAAGGTGTGATAGATGCGCTTGACGCCGGCGTCGAGCGCCGCGGCCTCGAGGAACTTCACCACGATGTCGAACGCGTCGTACGGGTGGTGGAGCAGGATGTCCTTGCGGCGGACGATCTCGAAGGCGGAGGAGGGCTTGCGGAACGGGGCCGGGACCTGCGGCTCGATCGGCGGATAGCGCAGGCCCGCCTTGGGCGTGTCGATGCGGGCGAGCGTGCGCATGTCGAGGGGGAGGTCGAAGCGGTACAGCGCCGACGAGTCGAGGCCGAGCGCGGTGGCCAGGAACAAGGCGCCCTCCGAGTAGGCGGGGGAGTCCACCTCGAGGCGGACGACCTTCGCGTGCACGCGGCGGTTGACGGCCTCGAGGATCTGGCCCTCGAGGTTCTCCTCGTCGTCCGGGCGCCAGCGGAGGTCGGCGTCGCGGATGATCTTGAAGGGGAAGGTCTCGATGACCTCGCGGTCGGGGAACAGGTCCTCGGCGCGGTCGGCGATCCAGCGCTCGACGAGGGCGTAGCGCTTGACGCCGTCCTTCGTGGGCAGCGAGACCAGGCGCCCCTCGCGGTCCTCGATGGTGATGACGGCGTACTCGCGCGGGAAGCGCACGAACACGTGCAGGCGCGCGCTGGCGAGCGCGGGCGGCGGCTCGGGGTAGCGGCGCACCATGACCTTGAGCTTGGGCAGGCGCTCCTGGATCTCGGTGTCCGGCGCGCGCTCATCCAGGAAATCGGCCAGGATCTCGACGCCCTCGCCGCGCAGGGCGTCGATGATGTCGCGCAGCACCTCGGCCTGGCGGGACTTCTGGCGCAGGGCGTGCTCGCGGATCTGGGCGAGGACCTGGCGGGCGGTCATGCCGTCGAGGAAGCGGTGGCCGGCGCTGCGGCGGGCGGTCTTGGCTATCTCGGCCACGCGGGTCATGAAGAACTCGTCGAGGTTCGAGCTGACGATGGTCGCGAAGCGCAGGCGCTCGAGGGCCGGCACGGTCGCGTCCGCCGCCTCGGACAGGACCCGGTCGTTGAAGGCGAGCCAGGACAGGTCGCGGTTGAAGAAGCGCTCCGCCGCCTTCAGGCCGACGGCCTGGGGCGCGGTCACGGCGGGAGCCGCGTCGACCTTGAGGGGGAGTATCTTGGAACGGGCCATAGAGGGGGCGTCCGGGCCATTTTAGCCTTTATCGGACGGACCGGGCCATCCGGCGCGCGACGAACGCGTCACATGTGAATGACGATTTTGTCGTACAATAGTACGATGACGCCCGAACAGGTCCTCAAAGACGTCTTCGGCTACCCTTCCTTTCGCCCTGGTCAAAAGGAAGTCATCGACGCCGTCATGGCCGGGCGGGACTGCGTCGGCGTGATGCCGACCGGCGCGGGCAAGTCGCTGACCTACCAGATACCGGCACGGCTATTGAAGGGCGTGACCCTCGTCGTCAGCCCTCTGATCTCCTTGATGAAGGACCAGGTGGACGCCGCGGTCTCGGTGGGCCTGCGCGCGACCTTCCTCAACTCGAGCCTGACGCCGGACGAGCGGCGCGAGCGCATCGACGGGCTTCACCGCGGCGACTACGAGCTGGTGTACGCCGCGCCGGAAGGCCTCGAGGCGGGAGCGGGCGCGGCCCTGTCCGGAGCGAAGCTCGCGATGATCGCGGTGGACGAGGCGCATTGCATCAGCCAGTGGGGGCATGATTTCAGGCCGGCGTACAGGAATCTCAAGGGGCTCAAGGAACGGTACGGAGTGCCGATATTGGCCCTGACGGCCACGGCGACGATGCCCGTCACCAACGACATCGTCGAGCAGCTCGCCATGGCCGAGCCGCTCCGAGTCAGAGGCTCGTTCTTCCGTCCCAATCTTCACCTGTCCGCTTATCTCAAGACCGGAGAGAAGGCCGCGCCGCGGCCCGGCACGGTCAACGACACGAAGAACTCGATCCTGCGCCTGGTGCAGGGCCGCAAAGGCCAGAGCGGCATCGTGTATTGCCTGTCGCGCAAGTCGGTCGAGTCCATGGCCGAGTTCCTGTCGGGGCGCGGCGTGAAGGCGCTGGCGTATCACGCCGGGATGGACAGCGCCCAGCGCGAGCATGTGCAGAACGCCTTCAAGCGCGACGACGCCGACGTGATCGTGGCCACGGTCGCCTTCGGCATGGGCATCGACAAGCCCGACGTGCGCTTCGTCATCCACCGCGACATGCCGCGCTCGGTCGAGTCCTACATCCAGGAGGTCGGCCGCGCGGGGCGCGACGGCGCGCCGAGCGACTGCGTGATGTTCTACTCGTGGGCCGACGTGATGAGCTACGAGCGCCTCGTCTCCGACCTGGAATCGTCGCAGGCCGAGTGGCACCGCAACCGCGCCCGGGAGATGTTCCGCACCATCGACCGCCGCACCTGCCGCCATCAGACGATGGCCAAGCACCTGGGCGAGGACATGCCCGCCTGCGGCGCGTCCTGCGACGCCTGCGCCGGCCTCGACCCCGTCGGCTCGTCGCCGGCGGTCGCGACGCCGCGCAAGATGTCCTTCGGCGTCCGCGCCCCGTCCCAGACCCAGTCCACCTCGGCCGGCAACTCCACCTTCTCCAAGCTCAAGGCCCTGCGCAAGAAGCTCGCCGACGCGCGGCACGTGCCCGCCTACATGGTGTTCAACGACGCGACCTTGATGGCGATGTCCTCCCAGATGCCGAAGAACGAGGAGGAGATGCGCCAGGTGTCCGGCGTCGGCCCCAAGAAGTGGGTCGAGTACGGCGAGATCTTCCTGGCCGCCCTGCGCGAGGGCTAAGCGAACTTCGGCGCGCGGCGCTGACGGATGGCGGACACGCCTTCGGCGATGTCCGCGCCCTTGAAGGTCAGCGCCTGGCCCTTGGCCTCGTGCGCGAGGTAGGGGGACAGATCACCCGCGAGACGCGTCTCGGCTTTCAGGACGCGCAGGCTCTCGCCGGACCCCGAAGCGACGCGCCCGGCGAGCTCGGCGCACACCGCGTCCAGCTCGGCGGGGAGCGCGGCCTCGGCGCAGGCGCCGCCCCAGGAGTGGAGGTCGCGCCCCGTGAAGAGGCGGCCCGTGAACAGGAGGTCCCGCGCGCGGGCGTCGCCTAAGGCGGCGCGCGCCAGGGGCCAGGCGGCCATGCCGGGGTTCAGGCCCAGGCGCACGAAGTTGAAGCCCAGCTTCGCGTCCGAGACGACGACGCGCAGGTCGCAGGCCAGCGCCAGGCAAAGCCCCGCGCCGACGGCGGTGCCGTGGATCTTGGCGATGGTGACCTGAGGGACCTCGCGGATCGACAGGAAGTCGCCGTAGAAGCGCTTCATGACCCCGGCCAGCGCGGCCTTCGGCCGTTTCATGTTCTTCTCGATGAAGGCCAGGTCGCCTCCCGCGGAGAAGGCGTGGCCCGCCGCCTCGAGGACGAGGACCTTCGACTTCTCGCGCGCGGCGCGCTTCACCGCCGCGGCGAACTCGCGGGCCATGGCCTCGGACATCGCGTTGAGCGCCTGCGGGCGCTCGAGGCGCAAAGTGGTGACGGATCTCTCGGTGCGCAGGCTGACGAGGCTCATACGCCGATTATACTAGAATCGTCCCGTGGGCCTGAAAGAACTGGGCAAAGAGCTCGAGAAGCGGGGGAAGGCCGCGCTGCGCGCGACCTTCCTGCAGCTGCTGCCCAAGCCGCGCCCCCACGCGGGCCCGGTGGACCCGTCGAAGGTCCGGCGCGTGCTCGCCGTGCGGCATGACGCGCGGCTGGGGAACCTGCTCCTGCTGACCCCGGCGCTGCGCCTGATGAAGACGGCTTTTCCGGCGGCCCGCGTCGAGGTGCTGCTCGCCGACCGCTACGGCGACGCGCTGCGGCACAACCCGTGCGTGGACGAAATCCTCACGGCGAAGGCCGTGCCCGGCCTGCGCCTGCGCGGCTACGACCTGGCCTTCGATTTCTCGCCTCAGCACGCGTTCTCGCTGTCGAGCGCGACCTGGACGCACCTTTCCGGGGCGAAGCGCCGGATCGGCTTCGACCGCGGCGACGCCCATCGATTCCTCGACGACCTGGTCCCGGTCCCGGCCCGCCCCGCCCATGAGACCGCCAACCTCGCGGCCTTGGTCCGCCACGCGGCTCCCGGCGCCGCTCTGCCGCCGGACGAGTCCCTGCGCACCGAGTATCACTTCGGGCCGGGGGAGAAGGAGGCGGGCGCGAAGGCCTGGGCCTCCTGGGGGCTCGACAAGGACAGCGTCGCTTTGTTCCTCGGCGCCCGCGCCGAGAAGCGCCTGGACCCGTCCTGGTTCTTCGACCTGGGCGAGCGCCTGGTCCGCTCCGGACGCAAGGCCGTGCTGACGGGGGGGCCGGCGGAGCGAAAGCTCCTGGAAGGCCGGACCATCCCCGACGGCGTCGTCGTCGCCCCCGAGGTGCCGCTGCGGGAGTTCGCCGCGGCGATCGTCCACGCGCGCGCGGTGCTGACCGCCGACACGGGGCCGATGCACCTGGCGGTCGCGCTCGGCGTGCCCACGCTCCAGCTGTTCAGCCACACCGAGCCCTGGCGCTTCGGCTACGCGCTCCCCGAGCACTCGCTGCTGGAGACACCCGGGCGCCACCCGACGCCGGACGAGGCCTGGTCCGCCCTGTCGGCCCTGCTCGCTAAAGCGGGCTGAGGCGCTTGATGTGGTCGGCGAGCGCCGCGTGCGCCTCGTCCACCGTCGTCTCGCGGCACGACTCCCACTCGGCGCACACCGTCCCGCCGTGGCGCGCCCCGCGGGGGCGCCACACCGCCTGCGTGTAGCCCGCGTAGAAGCCGAAGGTCGGCACGCCCAGGGCGGCGGCCAGGTGCGTCGTCCCGGTGATGTTGCAGACGAACAGGTTCATGCGCTTGAGCATGGCGCCGCTGACGCCCAGGCGCGCGGGAGGCAGGATCGGCACGGGGCGCTTGAGCTTGGCGACGATCGCGGCGACCTTGTCGTGCTCCCCGGGGCCGCCCATGAAGAACAGCTTCACGCGCGCGTCGTCGAGCAGCCGGTTGCCGAGCTCCGCGAACTTCTCCTCGGGCCAGCGGAAGGAGAAGCGGTCGAAGTTGCCGGGATGGATCACGACGCGGAAGGAGCCGCCGCCCGCGGGAGGCAGCTCCCCGAGCAGGCGGTCGGCCTCGTCGAGGTCGGCGATGGGCAGGCGCAGCTCCGGGTCCTGGTCGTACGGCGCGTCGAGCGTGGCGGCCAGGCGCCCGTAGCGGTCCCACATGTGCTCCCGCTCGGCGGGCGCCGGGAGGACCTCGTTGAAGGCCGAGCTGCGCCCGGGGCCCTTGTCGAAGGCGAGCCTGCGCGGCGCGCGCGCCGCTCGGGTGATCAAGGTGGAGGTCTTCGAGTGGGAGGAGTTGAGGTCGACGATCAGGTCGCACGGCTCGGCGAGGAGCTTCCAGAGGAACCGCAGGTTGCCGCCGACCTTCCCCGGCTTGCCGAGCACGAGCGACTCGTCGATGAACGGGATCAGCGGGAGGACCTGGGTCGAGCGCCAGCCGACGATCAGGCGGATGCGCGCCTTCGGGTAGCGGCGGCGGATCGCGCGGAGGAAGGAGGTCGCGACGATGACGTCGCCGACGCGTCCGATGTACAGCGCGGTGATCCTCTCCACGGGGGGATTATATCACTCGTAGCGGAGCGCTTCGATCGGAGAGAGCAAAGACGCCTTGCGCGCCGGCCAGAAGCCGAACACGATCCCCGTACCGGCGGAGAAGAAGAAGGCGAGGAGGACCGACTGCGGCGTGACGACCGCGGCCCAGCCCGCGAAATAGGACATGCCGAAGGCGATCGACATGCCGAGCGCGATGCCGAGCAGGCCGCCGCACGTCGACATCGCCGCCGCCTCGACCAGGAATTGGATGAGGACCGCGCGGCGCGTGGCGCCGATCGCCTTGCGCAGGCCGATCTCGCGCGTGCGCTCGCTCACGGAGACGAGCATGATGTTCATGATGCCGATCCCGCCGACGACCAGCGAGATCGCCGCGACGATGCCGAGAAGGAGGGAGAATATCTTCGAGGTGCCGGTCAGCGCGGCCTGGATCTCCGCCATGTTGCGCAAGGTGAAGTCGTCCTCCTTGTAGTCGGGCAGGCGGTGGCGCTTGCGCATCAGGACCCGCACCGCCTCGATCACGCCCTCGGTCTGCTCCGGCCCGCTCGTCTCGATCGAGATGGTGCCGAGGAACTGGCGGCCGAGGACCTTCTTCATGGCGGTCTTGAGGGGGATCACGATCTTGTCGTCCTGGTCCTGGAAGCCGCTCGAGCCCTTGCGGGCCAGGACGCCGATGACCTTGAACTTGATGTGCTCGACGTTGATCGAGCGGCCCACGGGGTCCGCCTCGCCGAAGAGGTTCGTCACGACGGTGGGGCCGAGGACGGCGACGCGGTCCATCCGCTCGTTCTCCTCGGCGGTGAAGAAGCGGCCGTAGTAGGCCTGGGCGCTGCGCATGTCGGCGTAGTCGGGCTCGGCGCCGGTCACGCTGGTGTTCGTGTTCTTGTCGCCGTAGACGGCCTGGACGTTGCCCTGGACCTCGCCGGCGACCCGGACGATGCCGGGATGCGCCCGGCGGATCGCGGCGACGTCGTCCATCGCCAGGCGGCTGAAGGTTCCCATCGCGCCGCGGGCGCCGCCGCCCATGCGCGGGGACATGGGGAAGAGCATCACGAGGTTCGAGCCCAGGCTCGAGAGCTGGGTCTCCACGGACTTCTGGGCGCCCTTGCCGATGGCGAGCATCGCGATGACCGCGGTGACGCCGATGAGTATGCCGAGCATGGACAGGGCGCTGCGCAGCTTGTTCGCGCGGATCGCGCGCAGGGCGGAGCGGACGTGCTCGAGGAGCTCCTCGGCGGTCAGGGCCCGGGGGAGCGGGACGGCGGCGAGCGCCGGCGCGCCGCCGGCCTTGGCGCGGCCCTTGCCGGCGCCGCCTCGAGGCGCGGCGTTGCGCTCGTCGGAGACGATGACGCCGTCCTTGATCTTGATGACGCGCTGGGCGTAGGCGGCGATGTCCGGCTCGTGCGTGACCATCAGGATGGTGATGCCCGAGTTGTTGAGGTCGCTGAGCTTGCGGAGGATCCCCTCGGCCTGCTCGGACGCGAGGTTCCCCGTGGGCTCGTCGGCGAAGATGATCTTCGGGCGGTTGACGAGGGCGCGGGCGATCGCCACGCGCTGCTGCTGTCCGCCGGAGAGCTGGTTCGGCGCGTGGTCCATGCGGTCGGAGAGGCCGACCTCGGCCAGGACCTCGGCGGAGCGCTTCTCCCGGCCGGCGTCGCCGGTGTAGAGCATCGGCAGGGCGACGTTGTCCTGGGCGCTCGTGCGGGCCAGCAGGTTGAACATCTGGAACACGAAGCCGATGGTGCGGGAGCGCAGGGCGGCGCCCTCGTCGTCCGAGAGCGCCGACACGTCCAGGCCCATCAGCTTGTAGGAGCCGGAGGTCGGACGGTCGAGCAGGCCGAGAATCTGGGTCAAGGTGGACTTGCCGGAGCCCGAGGGGCCCATGATGGCGACGAAGTCGCCCTCGTCCACCGTGAGGTCTATGCCTTTCAGGACGTCGAGGCGGCCGCCGCCCACGAAGTAGGTCTTCGTGACGCCGCGCAGCTCGATCAGCGGGGCCATGAGGCGGGTCCCCTACCGCGGGCCGCCCGCCGCGGCGGGGGCGGAGCCCGTCCCCGGAGAGGCGGAGCCCGTCGCGGTCTTCCTCGGCTTGGGGGCCGCGCCCCGCTGGGCGCCGCCGCGGCCCATGCCGCGTCCCATGAACGACAGCGGGCTCGATTCGGGGGCGGTCTGGGCCTTGTACTTGCCCGCCGCGACCAGGACCTTGTCCCCGGCGGAGAGGCCGGACACGATCTCGACCTGCTCGTCGGTCTCGATCCCGGTCTTGACCTCCCGGGTCTCCGGCGCCGCGCCGGGCTCCGCTCCGGGGAGCTGGACCACGCGCTTGCCTCCCGGAGCGTCCTTGATCGCCGCGGCGGGGAGGAGCAGGGCGTCCTCCTTGCGCTTGACCAGGAAGCTCACGTTGGCGGTCATCTGAGAGCGGAAGAACGGGGGGACCTTGTCGGGACGGACCTTCACGCCGTAGGTGATCACGTTCGAGACGTTCTTGCCCTCGTACAGCATGTCGAAGACCTTGCCGTCCACCGGCTGCTCCGGATAGGAGTCGAGGCGGATGCGGACCTTCTGCCCGAGCTTGATCTTGCCGATGTCGGACTCGTCGACCTGGGCGTTGACGATCAAGGTGTCCGCCACGGCGAAGAGCACCGTGCCGCCGTCCACCGCCTGCCCGACGACCACGTTGCGCAGGATGACGTCGCCGGGAAGGGAGGCGAACACCGCCGTCGGCTTGTAGGCGTCCTCCCACTTCTTGACCGCCTCGGGCCCTTGGGCGCGCGCCGCGTCGAGGATCGCGTTGCGGTCGGTCGAGCTGATCAACGCCACGACCTGGCCGTTCTTGACCTTGTCGCCCTCGTCGACGAGGAGCTTCTCCACGCGGCCGCCGACCGGGGGCTTGATCTCCACCCGGTTCTCGGGAGCCACCGAGCCCGTCGCGTCGATCGACTGCTCGATCGGCCCGATAACGGCCTCGACCGGCTTCGCGCGGTCCGCCCGGGATTCCTTGCGGGACGCGGACTTGAATTTCCAAACGCCGCCGCCGACCGCGGCGGCGACGACGACGGCGATGATGGCGCGCTTCATGTCATTCTCCAAGCGCCCGTCCCAGGGCGCGGTGCCAAGCGGTCTCGGCGTCCATCGCGGAGCGTCTCGCCGAGAGGGCCTGCCTCTCCGCGGACACGCGCTCGGACACGATCCCTTCCCAGATCTCAAAGCTCATCAGCCCCGAGCCGTAGCGGATGTCGGCCTCGTCGTTGCGCTGGCGCGCGGCGGCGAGCAGGGCGTCCGAGACGAGGACCTGGTCCGAGGCGTCGGCGTAGTTGGACCAGGCCGTCTCGAGGTCGGACAGGGCGGCCTGCCGGGCGGCCGAGAGGTCCGACTGCGTCCGCTCGTAGCCGAGCCGCGAGGCCTTCGTGTTGAGGTAGGCCGCGGCGGGGCCGCCGCCGAACAGGGCGTAGCTCAGGCTCGCGCCGGCGCTCCAGGAGTTCGTCCGGTTGGGGAACTCGGTCGGGCCGCCGCGGCCGCGGCTGTAGCTGGCCGACAAGGTCGGCCAGAACACCGAGTTCGCCGAGTCGAGCGACGCCTTCGAGGAGCGCACCGTCGCCTCCGCGACGGCGACGTCCGTGCGCAGCGGGAGGAGGGCGCGGAAATCGTCCGGGCGCGCGGGCGGGGGAGCGGAGGCGAAGGCGCCGGTCGCGACGAAGGCCTCGAAGCCCTCGCGGCCGAGCTGGCGCGACATGTCGCGCTGGAAGGTGCGCACGTCGCGCTCCGCGACGACGATGGCGACGTCGGCCTGCAGCGCCTGGGCCTTCGCGCGGAGCATGTTGCCCTTCGACTCGCGGCCCGCGTCGTAGCGCAGGCCGACGAGCTCCGCGTCGTGCCGGCGGATGACGGCGATGCGGCGGGAGGTCTCGAGGGAGGCCTGGGCGAAGAGCAGGGCCGAGAAGGTCTGCCGCAGGGTCGCCCGCAGGCCGGCGGAGGCCGCGCGCAGCGACGCCTCGGCGGAGTTCAGCGCGGCGGACGCCGAGCGGATCGAGGCCGCCTGGGCCGCGCTGAACAAGGTGAGCCCGGCCGAGGCGCTCGCCGAGTAGGACGGCTTGCGCGAGGAGTTGGATTCCGAGACGGAGTTCGACAGGGTCAGCGACGGCAGGAAGCCGTTGAACGAGGAGTAGTACGAGGTCCGGCTGGCGTCGACGCTGAGGCGCGAGGAGGCCAAGGACGGGTTGGCCGCCGCGGCCGCGGCCACGCTGTCCTCCCAGGTCAGAACGGCTCCGTCGGCCGCGCGGGCGGCGGGCGCGAGCAGGAGCAGCGCCGCGAGCGCGGAGCTAGGCCCGGCCGCGAGCGGCCGGGCACAGCTGCTTCGGAGGAAAACCATATAGCAGCTAGCGCGCATCGGGAGGGCCCGGCTCCATCGGAGGCTTCTGCCAGCGGGCGCGGAGCTCCTCCATCTTCTTCTTCTGCGCGTCGTCGAGGAACGGCGCCAGGTCGCGGTCGATCTCGGCGCGCAGGGCCGCCATGCGCGACTCCTCGTCCCGGCGGATGGCCTGGAAGGCGCCCTTCTTGGCCGCGAGGAGGGCGCGCAGCGCCTGGACCTGGTCGGGGCGGAGGTCCAGCTCGCGGCGGAGCATCTTCACCACGCGCTCCGGCCTCGGGCCCTGGCGCCGCATGCGATGGGCAGCCGCGCGCTCCAGGCGCGCGCCGAGCCACACGCCGGAGACCAGCCCGACGAGCACCGCGATCAGGAGGCCGCGCCAGTGACGGATCAAGGCGCCACCTCGAAGGCGGAGCCGGCGTCCGCGGAGACCGCCGCGACGCCGAGCGGGGCGTCCTCGTCGGGGTCGGGCATCGCGATCGCGAACACCAGCCCGGCCAGGGCCAGGCCGAGCGCGGGGGCGAGCACCCGGGCGGCGAACCGCTCCCACGCCGAGACGGAGTCCGCCTCGACGCGGGCCATGACGCGGGAGACGAAGGCCTCGGTCGAGCGCGGGTCGGGGCGGACGGGCGCCCGGAACAGCGCCGGGCCGAGGCGGCGCAGGCGCGCGGCCTCGGCGTCGCAGGCGGGGCAGGCGTCGAGATGGGCCGACACCGCCGCGCGCGCGGGCGCGTCCAGCTCGCCGTCGAGCCAGTCGCCGATCATCTCCCGGATCTTCTCGTGTGTCATGGCCTCTCCCTGATTAGACGATATCCGCGCCCGGAAAGTGTCGCGCCATTCCGGCCAAGTCGGCCCGCGCGCGCCTGATCCTGGCCTTGACCGAATCGAGGGAACAGGACATGGACGCCGCGATCTCCTCGTAGGTCAGGCCCTCCAGCTCGCGCAGGGTCAGCGCGAGGCGCTGCTCCGGAGGCAGGCGCGAGAGCAGGCGTTCGACGGCGTCCTGGTCCTCGAGGGCCTTGGCGGGGGAAGCCTCGGACAGCGCGCGGCCCAGCGCCTCGGAATCGGCCTCGAGCAGGGCGTCGAGGGAGTCGGAGCGGCGGCGGCCCGCGGCGCGAAGGACGTCGAGGCAGTGGTTGACCGCGATGCGGTGCAGCCAGGTGGCGAAGGACGCCTCTCCCGAGAAACGGGGTAGCGCGCGGTGGGCCTTCAGGAACGCCTCCTGCGCGGCGTCCTCGGCCTCGCCGGGGCCGCCGAGCGTCGCCGCGCACAGCGCCCGCACCCGCGGGGCGTGCCGGCGGACGAGCTCGGCGAACGCGTCGCCGTCGCCGGCCGCCGCGCTCCGGGCCAGCTCCGCGTCCCCGGTCTGCGTCATGCCGGGCTCAATGCCCCGCGTTCACGCGGTCGTCCTCGGCCCGCTCGGCCTGCCGCACCGCGCGGATCACCGCGGCGTGCGTCGCCTGCGCCTTGCCGCTCTCGACGCGGACGAACAGGCTGTACGCGGCCGGGACGACGAACAAGGTCAGGAAGGTCGACACGCTGACGCCGCCGATCAGGGACAGCGCCATCGGGACGGTGGCCTCCGAGCCGGCGCCGTGCGCCAGCGCCGTGGGGACCGCGGCGGAGATCGTCGCGATCGAGGTCATCAGGATCGGACGCAGGCGCACCGGGCAGGCGTCGAGCAAGGCCGCCCGGGGCTCGAGTCCCTCCTCGCGGCGCTGGTTGGTGAAGTCCACGAGGAGGATGGAGTTTTTCTTGACTATGCCCATGAGGAGGAGCAGGCCGATCATGGAGTTGATGTTGAGGCTCTTGTCGAAGGCCCACAAGGTCAGGAAGGCGCCGGAGAGGCTGAACGGCAGCGCCAGCAGGACCGTGACCGGATGGACGAAGCTGTTGAACTGCGCTCCGAGCACCATGTACGCGACGATGATGCCGAGGACCAGCGCGAACAGCAGGCTCTGGAACGACTCCTTGAAGGTCTTCGAGGAGCCGGAGAAGAACACGTGATAGCCCTCGGGCAAGGTCTCGTTGCCGAGCTTCTCGATGTCCGCGAGGATCTGGGCCTGGGACTTGCCCGGGACGACGTTGGCGTAGATGCCGATGGCGCGCTCGCGGTCCTTGCGGGTGATCGCGAGCAGGGACGGCTTCGTCTCGAGGCGGACCACCTCGGAGAGGCGGATCATCTCGCCGCGGTTGTTGCGCACGAAGAACTTGTTGATGTCCTCCGGCGCGAGGCGGTACTTCGCCTCGGTCCGCACCCGCACGTCGTAGCGGCGGCCGTTGTCGGTGAACAGGCCGGCGCGCACGCCGCCGATCATCGCGTTGATCGTCGTGCCGATGGACTGGATCGAGACCCCGCGGGCGTAGGCCTTCGCCCGGTCGGGGTAGATCCGGACCTCGGGCATGCCGCTCTTGTAGTCGGTGTCCACGTCGAGCAGCGAGCCGGTCTTCTCCAGTCGGCCCTTGAACTCGTTGGAGACCGCGATCAGCTTCTCCCAGTCGGGGCCGCGGATGGTGAACTCGATGGGGAAGCCGCGCGAGGCGGAGAAACCGCCCTGGGACAGGTCCATGATCAGCGCGCGCAAGGTGGGGATGGAGTTGAGGGCCTTGCGCGTGTCCTTCATCACGTCGCCCTGGGTGGTGGTCTTGCCGGCCGCGTTCAGGCCGCGCTTCGGGAGGTCCTTGAGCGTGACGAACAGCATGCCGGAGTTGACCTCGCCGCCCTGGAAGCCGCCGACCGCAGAGTAGTAGCCCTCGACCGCGGGGTTCTTCGTCATCCATTCCTCGGCCTCCTTGATCTTCGCGTCGGTGTACTCGAACGAGGAGCCCACGGGCGTCTCCAGGCGGATGAGGAACATGCCCTGGTCCTGGGCGGGGACGAACTCCTTGCGGATCTTCTTGACGCTGATCAGCGAGGCGGTGAAGAACAGGACGCCGAGACCGATGACGGTCCAGCGGTGGGCGAGGGTCCACTCGAGGCGGCGGCGGTAGGCCGACGCGCACCACGCGAAGGCGGCGTCGACCGCGCGGATCAGCGCGTTGCCGTGGCCCCCGACCTCGAGGAACTGCGAGCAGCGCATCGGGGCGAGCGTCAGCGCCTCGAGCAGCGAGAACGACACCGCCGCCGAGATCGTCACGCCGAACTGGAAGAAGAACTTGCCGATGATGCCCTTCATGAACACGACGGGCATGAAGATCGCGAGCACGGCGATCGTCGCGGCCATGGCGGCGAAGGTGATCTCCCGGGCGCCGAACACGGCGCCGGTGAGCTTGTCCTGGCCGAGCTCGCGGTGGCGCACGATGTTCTCGAGCACCATGATGGCGTCGTCGACGATGATGCCGATCGACAAAGTGAGGCCGAGCAAGGTGAAGGAGTTCAGCGTGAACCCGAGGAAGTAGGTCACGATGAAGGTGCCGAGCACCGCGGTCGGGATCGCCAAGAGGACGTTTAAGGTAGAAGACCAGGAGCCGAGGAACAGCCAGCACACCAGCGACGTCAGCACCGCCGCGAGCAGCAGGTGGTGGGTGAGGTTGCGCACCGAGTCCTTGATGAACTTGGTCGAGTCGAAGCGCACGCCGAGGCGCATGCCCTTGGGCAAGGTCCCCTTCGTCTCCTCCATCTTCTTCTTGATCCGGGTGGCGATCTCGACGGCGTTGGCGCCGCGCTGCTTGCGGATGCCGAGGCCGACGGCGCGCCGGAGGCCGACGCGCGAGATGCGGCGCACGTCGGCGAGGCCGTCCTCGATGCGGGCTACTTCCTGGAGCGCGATCGGGATGTGGATCGGCGTGCCGCCGCGCTGCGTTATCAGGAGCTTGCCGAACTCGTTCGGATCGGAGATCTCGCCCAGGGTGCGGACGTTGAACTCCTTCACGTCGGTCTCGATCTGGCCGGCCGGGACCTCGGCGTGCTCGCGGCGGATCGCGGCGAGGATGTCCTCGACGGTGATCTGCTGGGCGCGCATCTTGTCCGCGTCGAGCCAGACGCGCAGGTTGCGCGGCACGAGCCCTCCGAGCAGGACCTCGCCGACGCCGGGCACGGTCTGGAAGCGGTTCTTGAGGTGGTCCTGCGCGTAGACCATCAGGTCCTTGACCGGCACGTCGCCGGACAGCGCCAGCCACATGATCGGGTTGTCCTCGGGGTTGACCTTGGTCACGATCGGCGGGTCCATGTCCTTGGGCAGGCGCTGCTGGGCCTGGGCGATCTTGGTCTGGACCTCCTGCAGGGCGACGTCGATGCCGCGGTCGAGCTCGAACTCGACGGTGATCGTCGCCTGGCCGAGCTTCGACGAGGAGGTGATCTCCTTGACGCCCTGGACCGAGGTGACCGCGTCCTCGATGATGTCGACGACCTCGGTCTCCATGATCTCGGGCGCGGCGCCTTCCCAGGCGACCGAGATGTTGACGATGGGGAAGTCCACGTCCGGCATCTGGGAGACGCCCATGCGGCCGTAGCCGATCCAGCCGAAGATCATCAGGCCGAACATCAGCATCCAGGCGAAGACGGGGTTCTTGATCGAGAGATCGGACAGGGTCACAGGGAGCCTCCGGGGACGCCCGCGGCGACTTCGAGCTGCACGCGGGACCAATAAGCGTCGATGCGCGCCGCGTTCTGCTGCAGGCGCGTCTGCTGGAGCGAGTTGAGGCTGCCGAGGACCTCGAGGTTGGTGACCTGGCCGAGACGGTAGTCGGAGCTCTGGGCCCTCGCGTTCTCCTCGGCGAGGCGCTCGGCCTTGTCGAGCGCGGCGGTGACGGCGACCGACGAGCGCAGCCGCTGGTGCGCGGAGCGAGCCTCGAGCTCGGCGAGCCGCACCCCTTCCGCCAAGGCCGCGCGCCGGGCCTTCAGGCGCGCCTCCTGCTGGCGGGTCTGGGAGCCGATCTCGCCGCCTCCGTACAGAGGGAGGGAGCCGGTGATCGTCGCGTCCCACTTCACATCCGAGGTGAAGCTGGGGGGACGCCGGAAGTAGTAGTTCGCGTCGAGGCTGATGACGGGCCAGCGCGCGCGGGAGGCGACCTTGACGTTGCGCTCCGCGGCGGAGGCCTCCTCGCGGCGGGCCTCGACGTCGGCGCGCACGCGCGCCTTCGCCAGGGCCGCGTCGAGCGCGGGGATCGCCGCCGCCTCGGCGGGGACCGGCGCGGGGGTCAGGCGCTGGTCCAGCCCGGTCAGGAACGCGAGCTTGAACTGCGCCACCTGCTCGGCCGCCCGGGAAGTCTCGAGCTGGGCCAGGTTCGCGGCGAGCTGGGACTCAGCCGCGAGCAGTTCGCTGGCGCGGGCGCGGCCGACCTTGCGGAACTCCTTGAGGTCCGCCACCCGGTTCTGGGTGATGGAGACCAACGCTTCCCGGATCCGGATGTCGTCCTGCGCGCCGAGCAGGTCGAGGTAGGCGCGGGCGACGTCGCCGTACAGCAGCTGGCGCGCGCGCTCGAGGGAGAGCTCCGCGGCCCGGCCGAGGTCCTTCGACGCCCGGTACGCGAGGAACTCGCGCATCCCGGTGAACAGCGGCTGACGGAGGTTCATCCAGCCCTGCTCGCGGCGGCGCTGGAGGAACAGGCCCGACGCGCCGGGGGGGACGTCCTGGAGCGTCTGGAAGCCCATCACGGCGAGACGCGGGAGGACGCGGGAGAATATCTCGTCGGCCTTGGCCAAGGTCTCCTCGTAGGTCGCGCCGGAGATCGCGATCTCCTCGCTGCGCGCGAGCGCGAGCTTGTAGGCCTCGGGCAGGGCGATGGGCCGGTCGGCCTGCGCCGCCACGGAGAGGGGGAGGAGGAGGAACGCCGTCAGAAGAAGGGACTTGCTCATACCATGACTCCGCTGCCGCCGAGGAAGAACGAGACGACGCTCTCCGCCTCCCGTTCGAGCGGCCGGTCGTGGCCCTCGATGACCTTGCGCATGGTCAAGGTGCGGCACAGGCTGAAGAAGGCCCCGATCGCGAAGCCCATGTCGGGGACCGACTTTCCGCCGTCCTTGGAGGCCTGCGCGATGATGGCGCCCATCCGCGCGTGGTTGAGCCGGAACTTCTCCAGGAGCTTGCCGCAGGACTTGTCGCCGCAGCCGGGGAAGCGGCCGGTGCCCGCCTGCGCCATGAAGTCGCGGCTGTGGTCGAAGTGGTTGAGCACGACCTTCGCCGTCGCGACGAGCAGCTCCCGGCCGGCGAGGCCGGTCTTGGGGAGGGACTCGAGCTCGAGCCCGAGGCCGTCCACGATGTCCGCGAACACGGCGGAGAACAGCGCCTCCTTGTCCTTGAAGTGGAGGAACAAGGTGCCCTTGGCCACGCCGGCCTCGTGCGCGATGTCGTCGAGCACGATGTCCTGGAAGCCGCGCTTGACGAGCATGCGGCGGGCGGCGGCGAGGATCAGGCGCTTCTTCGAATCGGGGTCGCGGGCGACGGTCTTGACGGTGGCCATGGGATGTTCCTTTTATGACTGACTGGTTAGTCATTAATCTTACCACAAAGTCCCGCTGGACGCAAGCCGGTCGGGTTTCGCTATAATCCCGCCATGACCAAACCCCTCGCCGCCGCCCTCCTCCTCGCCGCCCTCGCCCTGTCCGCCTCGCACGCCGCCGCCAAGGACTGGAATGACTCCGCCGAGCTGTCCGTCATCAGCGCCAACGGCAACACGAAGACGCAGACGATCTCCGGCCGGAACGTGTTCACCTACGACTTCAGCGACAAGACGAAGCTCGAGGTCGACGCCGGCGGCAACGGCGCGCGCACCGAGGGCAAGGTCGTGGCGGAGCAGTACTTCGCCTCCGAGAAGGTCTCCCACAAGATCAGCGACCTCAATTACCTCTTCGAGCGCTACCGCTGGGACCGGGACGTGTTCGCGGGCTTCAAGCACCGGCACAACTTCTCCGCCGGCGTCGGCCGCGAGCTGTGGAGGACGGACAAGGATCTCCTGATCGGCGAGGCCGCGCCGGGCTACGTCAACCAGGAGCGCATCGGCGACAACACCCGGAGCTTCGCGTCGGCGCGCTTCTACGGGAAGTACACCCGGCAGTTCAGCGAGACCTCGAAGTTCAGCCAGGACGCGGAGTACACCCAGAGCCTCCAGAACTCCGACGACTCCTGGATCAACACCGAGACGGCGCTGATCGCGGCGATCAACGCCACGTTCTCGGTGAAGAACTCCTTCCTGTGGAAGCACATCAGCCGCCCGTCGCCGAACAAGCGCAAGGACGACACGGTCGTCTCCGTCTCGCTGATCGCGAGCTTCTAGCTCAGCGCCCGGCTTTCAGCAGGGCGAGCGCGACGAGCGCCGGCAGGGCCTGGACGAGCCAGATGCTCCGGCTCGCGGTCGCGCCGCCGACGAGCCCCGCGACGACCGCGCAGGCGAGGAAGAAGGTCTTCAGCGCGGGAGCCGCCTCCGGCGCCGCGGCCAACCCCCAGACCAGCCCCGCCGCCAGGAAGGCGTTGTAGACGCCCTGGTTGGCGGCGAACACCGCGTTCGCCTCCGCGGCCTGAGGGGTCAGCCCGAAGACCCTGAGGCCGAGCGGCGTCCGGAACAGGAAGGATTCGAGCACGAAGAACGCGGCGTGCTCGAGCGCGACGAAGCCGACGAGGGCCGAGGAGAGCGTCATTCCGGGAGCTTGCCGGCTTCCTGGGCCTTCTTGTTCGCGGCGTCGGCCTTCGCCTTGGCTTCCTGCGCGCGCTTCACGTCAGCCTGGAGCGTGGCGACGTACTTCTCCACCTTGTTCTTGTCCATCGGAGCCTCCGCCGCCGGCTCGGCGGCGGGCGGCGGCGGCTCGGCCTTGCGGCAGGCCGCGGCGGCGAGGAGCAGGACGCAGAGCGCGGCCTTCATGACGCCTTCTCGAGGAGCTTGCTCTCGAGCTCCCTCACCTTGGCCACGAGCTCGGGAAGCTTGGCGAGCGAGGCGTTGATGCGGTGCATCTCCTTGGCCGGGCGCGCGGGAGTCCCGAACAGGATGTCCTTGGGCGCGGTGTCCTGCGCCACGGCGGAGGCGCCCATCACGATGGTGCCGGCCGCCAGGCGCAGGTGGTCCTTGACGATCACGTTGCCCGACAGCATGACCCCGTCCTCGAGGACGACGGAGCCGCCGATGGCGGTGTTGCCCACGATGTAGATGAAGCGGCCGACGCGGCAGTTGTGGCCGATGTGCACCTGGTCGTCGGTCTTGGTGTGGACGCCGACCGTCGTGCTCTCGATCGTCGCGCGGTCGATGGTGTTCGACGCGCCGATCTCCACGTCGTCGGCGATGATCACGTTGCCGATGTGGGGGATCTTGTGCCGCTCGCCGGGCCGGTCGTAGAAGCCGAAGCCGTCGGCCCCGATCGAGGTCGCGCTGTGCACGAGGCAGCGCTTGCCGATCACGCAGTCGTAGCCGATGACGGTGTTCGAGCGGATGACCGAGTCCTCGCCGATCCGCGCGCGGGTCTCGATCACGGCGCCGGGCCAGATCACGGCGCGAGCCCCGACCTCGGCGCCGTCCATCACGACGGCGCCGGGCAGCACGGAGGCCGTCGGGTCGATCTTGGCGCCCGGATGCACGAGCGGCTCCTTCGACACGCCGGGCGCGAACTTCGGCTTGCGGTCGAAATGGCCGAGGAGCTTGATGAAGGCGAGGCGGGCGTCGCCCGTGACGGCCACGGCCCGCGGGAACTGAGGGGCCAGCTCGGCCGTGGTCAGTATGATGCCATTATTGGAAGCGAGGGGGTGACGCTTCAGCACCGACTTCGATTCGATGAAGTAGACGAAGCCGTCCTCGAGAGCCTGCTCGGGGGACAGCCGTTCGATGTCGCGCAGGCCTTTGACCTCGGCCCGGGGATCGCCCTTGACCTCTCCGCCCAGCAGGCGGGCCAGCTCTTCGATCGTGATAGTGCCTCCGTGCGAGCCGGCGCGAGCTAATTTGCGCTTATTTTTTAAGGGGAAAATGTGGGGTGACCGAGGGGACTTGAACCCCCGACCTCAGCGTTCACAGCGCTGCGCTCTAACCAGCTGAGCTACGGCCACCACCTGCCGGGGATTATAACACTTTTCCGGCCGAACCCCACCTAGGCCCTTGGGCCCAGAAGGTCCCAGGCCCCACGCCCCATGTCGGGTCTTCGACCCCCCGCTATACTTTAGGCATGAAGAGAAACCTGACGAAGACTGGCTGGACCGTCCTCACCATCGCGCTGGCCGCTCTTCTGTTCACCCCTCCGGCGGGCGCGAAAACCACCAAGAAGGCGGCCAAGTCCAAGGCCAACCCCGAGGCCCAGCGCCTGATGTCGGCCGGCCTCGCGAACCTGGAAGCCGGAGAGACCTCCGCCGCGATCTCGACCTTCAACAAGGCCGTGCGCAAGGAAGGCTCGGTGTCCACCTACTTCCTGCTGGGCTGGGCCCACTACCAGCGCGGCTTCAAGCTCGGCTCGACCGAGTCAGCGGACCGCGACGACGCCCAGTCCGCGATCGACGCCTACGCGATGGCCCTGAGCCTCGATTCGTCGCTGAAGGAGCTGCCCGACGCCTCCCGCCTGTACTTCTCGATGGCCCTGTGCTACGAGGCCGTGCAGTCCTACGACAAGGCGCTCGACGCGTACAAGATGGCGTTCCGCGCCGCGCCGAACAAGGCCCTGATCCCGATGAACGCCGCCCGCCTGCGCCTGAAGATGGGCGACACCGCCAAGGCCGTCTCCAACATCGACCTGGCGATGGCCAAGGCGATGAAGAACGGCCAGGCCAAGACGCTGCGCGACGCCGTCCGCCGCGACCCCGCCTTCGCCCCGCTGATCGCCAACGGCGCCTCCCGCAAGGCCCTCGGCATCGGCTCTTCGGAAGACGGCGAAGCCGTCGCCGACCTCGGCATCCGCGGCGAGGAGATGCGCGACGCCGTCCGCGACACCGCCCCGAAGCCCGTCGCCCCGGCCCAGGACGCCGAGGTCCTCGAGAAGATCGCCCAGGGCAACGTCGAGTTCAAGTTCCGCCGCTACCTGTCCGCGGTCTCCTCCTACAACGAGGCCCTGTCCCTCGACCAGGAGCGCCTGACCTTGGGCGCGCCGCAGACCGCGCAGATCTACGAGAAGATCGGGACGGCCTGCAACAAGCTCGGTCAGTCGGAAGTGGCCATCCGCTCCCTCCAGAAGGCCCTTCAGCAGAACCCGATGAACCCGTCGGCGCACTACCAGATCGCCACGGCCTACGCGATGTCCGGCAAGACCGCCGTCGCGCTGCGCGCCCTGGACGAGTCCTTCAAGGCCTGCGCCGGCCCCAACGACCTGCGCCGCTTCGTGATGCAGGCCAAGACCGACACCGAGCTCGAGGCGGTGCGCGACCTCCCGGCCTTCCGCTCCACCGTCGCCAAGTACTCCGACCGCGTCGCCCTGCGCTAAGATACTAAGGAGGGGGCATGACCCTCGCTTGCCTTCTGTTGCTGGCGGTGACCCCGGCCCCGGCCGGAGAGCTGGACTACGCGCCCGCGTCCGCGATCGTCGAGAAGGCGCGCGGGGCGTGGTTCCGCAAGGTCGTCTCGCCCGAAGGCGCCGCCTTCGAGGGCCTCGAGGCCTGGGGCGTCCTGCCCAAGCCCTCCTTCGACCCCGCGCGCGAGCACAGCGCCACCCCCGGCGAGGACGCCTACAAGAGCGGCCCCCTCGACCGTCCCGACGTCTACCTCGGCCTCCACGCCGACGGCGCCGAGGTGGACGCGGGCCTGATCTGGGACCGCGTCTACGACCGCGACGGCCGCGACACGGGGGAGTTCGCCTACCGCGTGTACTGGCGCACGAGCAAGGGCGGCTGGAGCAACCCCGCGCCCGGCGCTGCCGACGACCTCTACCTCCGCCCCGGCGAGCGCTTCGCCCTGACCTTGCGAGCCCTTCCCGACGGCTCCGCCCGGCTCTCGGTGCGCCGCGCCGGGGCCGACGCCGCCTCCGCCGGCTACCAGTTCCCGGTCCCCGGCCTGCTCGCCGCGAACGGCTCCCTCAAACCCCTTTCCTTTAAGAGAGTCCATTCCCTCGACCAGTTCCGCCTCGAGGGGGGGCGCCGCCGCGGCAACGAGGGCCGCCCCGCTTTGCCCACGCGCACCGCGCTCGAGGGCGGCCGCTGGGAAGGCGCGCACCTCCTCAGGTCCGACGGCTCCCGCGCCGCCATGGCGGGGGGGCTGGCGACCGTCGCCCGGGGCGTCGACGCCGCGGGCCGCTACGGCGCGGTGTTCCCCGGAGCCGGCGTGGGCAAGGGCGGCGCGGAAGAGATGCGAATCCTGCCTCCTCGCTCTTAAGTTGCTATAATGACCCGTGGCTTATTCGAAGCGAGACGCGCCCAATTGCGATTGGTGCCCCTATAAGAAGAACTGCTTTTACGAGCTCCTCGGCACGAAGGAGTCGAAGAAGGCCTGGCGCGAGATCCGTCTCGCGCACCCGCACAAGCGCGGCGAGGTGATCTTCCACGAAGGCTCGATGCCCCAGGGCGTCTACGTCGTCTGCACCGGCAAGGTGAAGATCTACAAGTCGAGCCGCACCGGCCAGCAGCTCACCACGCGCGTCGAGTCCCCCGGGGACCTGCTGGGCCACGTGACCTTGCTCGCCGACGAGGGCGCCTACACCAGCACCGGCGAGGCCCTCGAGCCCAGCATCGTCTCGATGATCGACAAGAACACCTTCTACAACTTCCTCTCCAAATACCCGCCCGCCGCGCACGCGCTGATGAAGGAGCTCGCCAAGGACGTCCGCCGCGGCGAGAACAAGGCGCGCGACATCGCCTTCAAGCCCGCCCGCGGCCGCCTGGCCGACACCCTGATCCGCATGATGGTCGTCAAGAAGCCTTTCCCGGTCGTCGCCGGCATCAAGCGCCGCGACCTCGCCGAGATGGCGGGCCTCACCATCGAGACCACGGTGCGCCTGCTCAAGGACTTCGAGGAGCGCGACGTGCTGCGCAAGAAGGAGAAGGACCTCCTGATCCTCTCCGAGGAGCGCCTCCGCGCCCTGTCGGGCTCCGTGTCCTAAGGCTCACATCTCCTCTGGGCCCGCGGCCCACCCGGTCTAGGACCTTTGACCTAGATCAATTGATAAACATCAAGCTTCGGGGTTGTCCAATCTCATCGGAGATTACAATCATGCGCGTTATACTGTATGCATGATCAACCTCATCCTGACGCTCTCGCTCTCGACCTTCAACCCCGCTCCGGCGACCCAGACGGCCCAGTTCCGGCCCTGCGTGTGGCCCAACGTCTGCAAGACCGCTCCCGCTCCGGTGAGCGTCGCCCAGTTCCGGCCCTGCGTGTGGCCCAACGTCTGCAAGACGCAGACCGCCCCGGTGATCGAAGTCGCCCAGTTCACCACCTGCGTGTACCCGCGCAAGTGCGGCAAGAAGGCCTGAGACTTTAAAGCCGACCTCGAACCGGCGCCGTCAGAAGACCCCGACCCCTCGGGGTCTTCTTCTTTTTATGACGCCTCTTGAACGCGGCGTGTCGGACCGGTCACGGTTACATTAATGACGAGCATCAAACGCGGGCATTGACCGTCCTCCTAGGGGGTTTTCCGGGGGCGGGGTACACTGTCTCCATGATCAACCTCATTTTGACGCTCTCGCTGTTCAACGCCCAGCCCGCGCCGAAGACGGCCCAGTTCCGTCCCTGCGTGTGGCCCAATACGTGCAAGACCGCGCCGGCCCCCGTGATCGCCCAGTTCACGACCTGCGTCTGGCCCAAGACCTGCGGAAAGAAGAAGGCCGCCCCCAGCCTCATCGCCCTGTAAGCCGACCTCGAACCGGCGCGACGCACGGGAGCCTCCGACCCCTCGGAGGCTCCCTCTCTTTTGATTGAGCGCGATCAAGTGACGCAGATCAAGTTCCAAAATTGACACGGGTCCTCGGCGGTTCCGCGGGGAAGCGATATCCTGTCATCAACGATTTAGGAGGACACGAACATGATGACCTTGATTCTCGCGACGTTCCTGACGGCGACCCCGGCCCCCGTGACGACGGCTCAGTTCCGCCCGTGCGTGTGGCCCAACACCTGCACGGTCGCTCCCGCGACCTCGACCGCGCCCGCCCCCGTCGTGACCCCGGCGGTCGCCCAGTTCCAGCCCTGCGTGTGGCCCAAGACCTGCACGGTCGCTCCCGCGACCTCGAGCGTCCCGGCGCCCGTGATCGCGTCCGGCCCGGTGTCGACCTGCGTCTGGCCCAACAAGTGCGGCTGAGCTGAGCGCCCGAACGAAGAAGAAGCCCCGTCCTCTCGGACGGGGCTTTTCATTTCCCGGTGCGCCGTTGGCGCGGTCAGGTGTTGAAGAGTCGGTCGCCGGCGTCGCCGAGGCCCGGGACGATGTAGCCCTTCGCGTTGAGGACGGAGTCCACCACCGCGGTGTACACCGGGACGTCGGGGTGGTCCTTGTGGATGCGGGCCACGCCGCGGCGGGAGGAGAGCAAGGTCAGCAAAGCGATGCCCTTCGCGCCGTGGGCCTTCAAAATACGGATGGACTCGGAGGCGGAGCCGCCGGTGGCGAGCATCGGGTCGCACAGGACGACGAAGTGCTCGGCGAGCTTCTTGGGGAGCCGGACGTAGTACTGGACGGGCTCGAGCGTCTTCTCGTCGCGGTACAGGCCGATGTGGCCGATCGAGGCCTTGGGGGCCAGCTCCAGCAGGCCCGGGGTCATGCCGAGGCCCGCGCGCAGGACGGCGACGAAGGTCAGGGGCTGGTCGAGGACCAGGGCCGGCGCGGTCTGCAGCGGCGTGCGGACCGTCGTCTTGCGCGTGCGCACGCCCTTGAGGACCTCGCAGCCGATGAGCATGGCCACCTCGGCCATCAGGCGGCGGAAGTCCTCCGGCTTCGTGTTCTTGTCGCGCAGGCGCGCGAGCTTGTCCGAGACGAGGGGATGATCGCTGACGAATAGCTTGGGCATGGCGGCTCCGTTTACCGGATTATCTCGAGGACGACGGACTTGGCGCGGACGGCCTTGGGGGAGATCTGGAGGGCTTCGCGGTACTCTCGCTCGCCCAGGTCGAGCTTGTCCTTGTCGGCGGCGTGGAGGACGGCGAGCGTCTCGCCCTTCGCCACGCGGTCGCCGACCTTCTTGCGCAGCTCCAGGCCGGCGCCGTAGTCGAGCTCCTGCTCCTTGAAGGCGCGGCCCGCGCCGAGCAGGACCGCCGCGTGGCCGACCTTGCGCGCGTCGAGCGCGGACACGAAGCCGGCCTTGGCGGCGAGGACCGGGCGGGAGAGCTTCGCCTTCGGCAGAAGGGAGAGGTCGTCGATCACGCCGACGTTGCCGCCCTGGGCCTTCACGCAATCGCGGAACAGGCGATAGCCGGAGCCATCCGCGATCTTCGAGCGCATGAGCGCGGCGCCCGCCTCGGGCGTCTTGGAGAGGCCCGCGAGCTTGAGCATCCAGCCGCCGAGGGCGAGCAGGCACTCGAGATAATCGGCGGCGGTCTCGTCGCCGCGGAGGATCTCCACGGCCTGGCGGACCTCGAGGGCGTTGCCGACGAAGCGGCCGAGCGGCTGCTCCATGGCGGTGAGCACGGCGACGGTGGGCATGCCGAGGCCTTTGGAGGTCTTGACCAGAGCCTTGGCGAGAGACCGGGCCGAGGCCTTGTCTGAAAAAATCGCGCCGGAGCCGACCTTCACGTCGAGCACCAGCGCGTCGAGCTCCTCGGCCGCCTTCTTGGAGAGGATGCTCGCCACGATGAGCGGCCGCGCGGGGACGGTGGCCGTCGCGTCGCGCAGGGCGTACAAAGTGCGGTCGGCGGGGGCGAGCGTGCCGGTCTGGCCGAACAGGCTGAAGCCGTGCTTGGCCACTTGGGCGCGGATCTCGGGGAGGTCGAGGCGGACGCGGAAGCCCTCGATCGACTCGAGCTTGTCGAGGGTCCCGCCGGTGTGGCCGAGGCCGCGGCCCGACATCATCGGGACCGCGAGGCCGCAGGCCGCCGCGAGGGGGGCGAGCGCCAGGGACACGCCGTCGCCGACGCCGCCGGTGGAGTGCTTGTCGGCCCGAGGGCGACCGTCGTCGGCGAGGCCGAGGGCCTCGCCGGATTCGGCCATCGCGCGGGTCAACGCCACCATCTCCTTCTCGTCCATGCCCCGGCACAGCACGGCCATGAGCCAGGCGGACAGCTGATAATCCGGGACGAGGCCCTTGGCCGCGCCGCGGGCGACGAAGGCGAGCTCTCCGGGCGTGTGCCTCCCACCGTCGCGCTTCTTGGCGATGATGTCGAGGAACAGCATGGCGCTACACGACCTTGATCAGGTCGGACAGGACGCCGCGCAGGGCGTCGGACACGCGGGCGCCGAGGGCCAGCACGTCGCCGTGGTTCTGGATCGCGCCGGGAAGGCCCGCCGCCATGTTCGAGGTCCACACGAGCGCGGAGGTCGTCAGGCCCATCTGCCGGGCGGGGACGACCTCGGGCACGACGGACATGCCGACGACGTCGCCGCCCATCGAGCGGAACGCCTTGATCTCGGCCGGCGTCTCATAGGACGGGCCGCCGACGGCGACGTACACGCCCTCGTGCACGGCGACCTTGCGCTTGCGGCAGGCGGTCAGGATCACCTGGTTGAGCCTGGCGTCGTAGGCCTGGGTCATGTCCGGGAACATCGTCCCGAACTCCTCCTCATGGAACGCCCGGAGAGGGTTCCGGCCCATCAGGTTGATGTGGTCGGTGATGACGGTGAAGTGGCCGGGCTTGACCTTCTCGCGCATCGAGCCGACGGCCGCGGTCACGATCAAGGTCTTGAGGCCGAGGTACTCGAGGGCGCGGATGGGCAGCGCGATGCCCTCCATCGCGTGGCCCTCGTAATAATGGAAGCGGCCCTGCATGACGACGACCGAGCGGCCGGCGGAGCGGCCGAGGATGAGCTTGCCCTCGTGGCCGGGGACCGTGGTGCGGGGGAAGCCCGGGATCTCGCGGTAGGGGATGGTCAGGGTCTTCTCGAGCGGGGGGACGGCCTTGGCCAGGCCGGAGCCGAGGACGAAGCCGATGTCGGGGGTGAAGCCCGGGGCCCGCTTCTTGATGAACGCCGCCGCCTTGCGGATCGCGCCGATGTAAAGATTGATCTTCATGCCGGGATTTTACCACATAGACGGCGCGCGCGGTTTTTGTAGAATCAATCCATGCCCACCTCGACCGCCGCCCCGACGGACCTGAAGTCCCTGACGAAGCACCTTCGCCACGACATCATCCGCATGATCGAGGCGGCCGGCAACGGCCACCCCGGCGGCTCCCTGTCCATCATCGACATCCTGGCCGTGCTGTACTGGAAGTTCCTCAAGCACGACCCGAAGCAGCCCGCCTGGGAAGGCCGCGACCGCTTCATCCTCTCGAAGGGCCACGCCTGCCCCGCGTTGTACGCGGTCATGGCGCACCGCGGCTACTTCCCGACGGCCGACCTGCTCAACCTGCGCAAGCTCGGCAGCCCGCTGCAGGGCCATCCCGACCGCCTGCGCATGCCCGGCATCGAGTTCTCCACCGGCTCGCTCGGCCAGGGCCTCTCCGTCGGCGTCGGCATGGCGCTCGCCGCCAAGGCCGACAAGAAGGACTGTAAGACGGTCGTCGTCCTCGGCGACGGCGAGATGCAGGAGGGCCAGTGCTGGGAGGCCTTCATGTCCGCGCCCAAGTTCAAGCTCGACAACCTCATCGCGATCGTGGACCACAACAACGGCCAGATCGACGGGCCGGTGACCGAGGTCATGAACATCGAGCCCCTGACCGACAAGCTCAAGACCTTCAACTGGGAGGTCCAGGCCGTGGACGGCCACGACCTCGACGCGGTGGAGAAGGCGCTCGCCAAGGCCTGGGCCGCCAAGGACGGCCGCCCGCAGGCCATCGTCGCCAAGACCGTCAAGGGCAAGGGCGTCTCGTTCATGGAGCACAACATCGCCTGGCACGGGAACGCCCCGAAGAAGGAAGACGCCGACAAGGCTTGCATGGAGATCAAGAATGGCCGCTAAAGCGACGCGCGAATCCTTCGGCGAGACCATCCTCGAGCTCGCCGCGACCAACGAGAACCTCGTCGTCCTGGACGCCGACCTCTCCAAGTCCACGATGACCCAGCCCTTCATGAAGAAGTACCCGGCCCGGCACTTCGAGATGGGCATCGCCGAGCAGAACATGATCGGCGTCGCCGCGGGCCTCGCGCTGTCCGGCAAGATCCCGGTCCTGACCTCGTTCGCCTGCTTCCTGATCGGCCGCGTGGAGTCCATCCGCGTCAGCGCCGCGTACAACCAGACCAACATGAAGCTCGTCGGCACTCACGCCGGCATCGGCATCGGCGAGGACGGCACCTCCCAGATGGGCCTCGAGGACGTGGCCGCGATGCGCGCGCTCCCGGGCATGACCGTGCTCCAGCCGGCGGACCACGCGGAGACCCAGCAGGCCGTGCGCTGGATGATCGAGCACAAAGGCCCCGTCTACATCCGCCTGACGCGCCAAAAGATGCCCGACGTCCACGGCCCGGACTACAAGTGGCAGCCCAACAAGATCGACGTGGTGTACGAGCCGGCGAAGAAACCGGCGAAGTACCAGGCCACCATCATCGCCTCGGGCGGCCCCGTGCCGCACGCAGTCGAGGCGGCCAAGCTCCTCGAGGCCAAGGGCTTCGCGGTGCGCGTCGCCAACGCCTCCACGCTCCTGCCTTTCGACGGCGACACCGTCGCCAGGATCGCGAAGGACTCCCAGCGCATCGTCGCGGTCGAGGACCACAACGTCCACGGCGGCCTCGGCTCCGCGGTGTGCGAGGCGATCGCCGAGCGCGGCATCTCGTGCCCCGTCGTGCGCATCGGCCTGCGCTCCTTCGGAGAATCGGCCACGCCCGAGGAGCTGTACGAGAAGTACGGCCTGACGGCGCCGAGCATCGCCGAGGCCTGCCTCAAGAACCCCGCGTGAGGCTCGCGGCGGGGATGACGGCGCTGGCCGCGTGCGCGGCTCTCGCCGCGGCTCCGCCGCCGCCGCTCGCCTCGCGCCCGCCCGAGAAGGGCTGCGCGTGGAGGCTGCTCTCGTCGCCCGCGCTGGGCCTCGAGGTCCCGGTGCAGCGCTGCGACTTCGGCTTCCGCGTCATCGACTTCGGCGCGGGAAAGACCTCCCTCTACCAGTCGATGACGGACACGGGCAAGAAGGAGGACGTCTTCCCGGTCGTCTCGATGTTCGAGAAGAAGGCGGACGAGGGCCCCGACGAGGCGATCCGACGCGTCGCCTTCAAGAAGCTCTCCCGCTATCAGCGCAAGCACTGCTCCGTCGTCGCCAAGCACGTCCCGCACCTGGGCCTGAGCAAGTCCGCCTTCACCATCTCGCCCGACGAGGAGTACGCCGCGAAGGCCGCGGCGAAGGCCGGCACCGACGTCCCGCCGCCGCCGTGCGGCGACCTCGGCGAATCCGCGGACTCCTTGACCTACTTCGAGTTCCACGCGCTCGAGAACCCGCGCCGCTTCGCCTTCGTGTGGGCGGGGCAGGACACGCCGCTGTTCGACGAGACCCGCCTCAAGTTCCTCCCATGAAGGGGCGAAAGTCGGTGAGACTGCTCTTCGTGGCCTTTCTCGCGGCCGCAGCCGTCGCCGGTCTTCGCGCGTGGGACACCTATAGACTGGCGCGCCTGCCGCTGCCCAGCCGTCCGGAGCCAGCGACCCCCGCGGAGAAGCGGCTCGCGGCGGACGTCCGCGCGCTGGCGGGGGAGATCGGACCCCGCAGCTACGCCCACCCCGAGGGATTGGCCAGGGCGGAAGCACACGTAAAACGCGCGTTCACCGCGGCCGGATACCGGGTCGAGGAGCAGCCCTACACTGTGCGACCACCGGGAATCTCCGCCCACGCCCCGATGAGGAATTTCATCGCCGTTCTGCCCGCCGCTTCGTCCGATGCACCAGTCCTCGTGGTCGGAGCGCATTACGACACCGCGCTCGACACCCCCGGAGCAGATGACAACGCTTCGGGAGTGGCGGCCCTGCTCGAGCTCGCGCGCCGGTTCAAAGGGAAGACCGGCGCGCTCGAGATCCGCTTCGTCGCGTACGGCACCGAGGAGCCGCCTTTCTTCGGCTCCAAGCAGATGGGGAGCGCTTTTCACGCCGCCTCGCTCAAGGCGGAAGGACGCCGGGTCAAGGGGATGATCAGCCTCGAGATGCTCGGCTACTACGACGACGCCAAAGGCTCGCAGAAATATCCGCCGCTCCTGTCGCTGTTCTATCCGGACCGGGCGAATTTCATCGGCGCGGTGTCCAATCTCGGTTCCCGGGATTTCCTCAAGGGCTTTGCCAAGTCGTTCAAGCCGACTAACAATCTGTTAGTAGTCGCCGCGAGCCTGCCCGGCTGGATCACCGAGATCGGCCTCTCCGATCACAAATGCTATTGGGACGAAGGATTTCCGGGACTCATCCTCACGGACACCTCTTTCTTGCGCTACACACACTACCACATGGCCACCGATACGCCCGAGAAGCTCGATTATGCGCGGATGGCGGACGTGGTCAATGGCCTAGAAGCCTCCCTCACCTCCATGCTGGAGGGACATTGAAGTGTTGAACGCGCGCGATCGCACGGTGCTCGACGCGCTCCTGCCTCCGGGCGGCCCCGAGGGGCTTCCGGGCGCGTTCGAGGCGGGCTTCGAGGAGTTCGAGAAGGGCTTCGCCTCGGACGCGCCGTTCCCGATGCGCTTCGGCTGGCGCGCGGCGCTGTTCGCCGCGTGCTGGGTCTCGCCGCTCCTCATCGGCCGCCTGCCGCCCCTGACCCGGCTGGCTCCCCCGGAGCGCGAGGACGCGCTGTGCGCGATGGGCAAGAGCCGCGTCTATCTGATCCGCCAGGTCTCCCTTCTCCTGAAGGCCGTGACGAGCTTCGGCTATGGGGGCACGAAGGCCGTGCGCCGCGTCGTGGGCTACGATGCGCGTTGACGGCGCGGCGCTCGCCGCCTTCGACGAGGTATTCGATTACGTCGTCGTCGGCTCCGGCGCCGCCGGCGCCACCGCCGCGCGCTCTCTCGCCTCGACCGGCCGCTCGGTGTGCATCCTCGAGGAAGGCCCCGCGATGGACCCGAAGGCGTTCGGCGACGACGCCTGGGGCGCGTTCAAGACGATGTTCCGCGGCATGAACGGCCAGGTCGCGCGGGGCAGGGCCTTCATCCCCGTCATCCAGGGGCGGACGCTCGGCGGCAGCACGGTGATCAACTCCGCGATCGCCTGGCGCGTGCCCGACGACGTGCTGGCCGAATGGGAGACGCTCGGCCTCGGCGACGCCCTTCCGCCCAAGGAGCTCCACCGGTATTGGGACGAGATCGAGAAGGACCTCGACGCCGCGCCCACGCCCGAGGAGGCGTGGGGGGGCTTCAACACGCTCATGCGCGACGGCGCGAGGAAGCTCGGCGTTTCGGCCGCGCCGACGCGGCGCTACGCCTCGGGCTGCAAGGCCACGGGGCAGTGCCTCACCGGCTGCCCGAGCGGGGCCAAGCGCAGCATGCTGACGACCTACCTCCCGCAGGCCGAGGCGAAGGGCGCCGTGATCGTCACCGGCGCCGAGGCCCGGCGCGTGCTCGTCAAGGACGGCCGCGCGGTCGGCGTCGAAGGGCTCCTCTCCGCTCCCGGACGGCCCGCGTTCCGGGCCATGGCCCGGCGCGCCGTCGTCGTCGCCGCCTCGGCGATCCAGTCCCCGCTGCTGCTCGAGCGCAGCGGCGTGCGCTCCGCCCATCTCGGCGAGCACTTCATGGCGCATCCCGGCACGCCGCTCACCGGCCTCTTCGACGCGCCCGCGGACCTGTGGCGCGGCGCCACCCAGGGCTTCGACTCCGTCCATCACCGCCGCGACTGGCGCGTCAAGGTGGAGACCATCGGCCTGCCGCCGGAGATCGTCTTCGCGCGCCTGCCCGGTGCCGGGCGGCGCTGGAAGGAGAAGATGGCGCTGGCCCGGCGCACCGCGATCTTCGCCGTGCAGACGCGGGCCTGGGCCGAGGGCTCGGTGCGCGAGGGCCCATTCGGCGCCGACATCCGCTACGACCTGACGCGCCGCGACATGATGCAGATCCGCCGCGGCCTGCGCTTCTCCGCCGAGCTCCTGTTCGCCGCCGGCGCGCGCGAGGTATGGCCGGGCATCTACGGGCTGCCGGAGTCCCTCAAGCCCGGGGAAGAGCGGCTGCTCGACGCCGGCCCCGACGACCCGCGCTGCTACTCCTGGATCCTCTCTCACCTGTTCGGCACCGCGCGCATGGCCGCGCGCCCCGGCGCCGGCGTGGTGGGGGCCGATTTCGCCGTCCACGGCGTCCCGAACCTCGTCGTCGCGGACTCCTCCGTGTTCCCGACCAACCTCGGGGTCAACCCCCAGCACGCGATCATGGCCGTCGCGCGCCTGTGCGCCGAGCGCCTGGCGGAGAGGGCCTGATGGAGCACCGGCCTTTGTTCGCGCGCATGAAGGACATGAGCGGTTCCGAGCTCGGCGCCTTGATGGCCGCCGGCCGCGCGCCCGAGCCCGAGAGCCTCGCCGGCTGGGAGTTCCGCGGCTGGAACCACCCGCCCTTGCTGGCCTTGCTCGGCATACGCAAGTTCGTGAAGGGTTTCTTCCTGGCGGACGGCCTGGAAGGCTACAACCGCCCGCCGCGCCAGGACGGCTTCGACGCCGAGTGGACCGGCGCGGGGACGCCGTTCGGGTTCTACCGCGTGGTCCCGCCGGCGGCGCCCGACCTGCGCCTCCCGAACTCCCTTCTTCTCGACTATGGCGCGAGCCCGCGCAACGCGTTCTGGAAACCTGAGCGTGTCCTGCGCGACTACCTCGTCCAGCCCGATCCGAACGAGCCCGATGTATTCCTGGGGCTCGCGACCTTGGCCCTCGGCCCGGCGCGCCCCGCCACGAACTATTTCCTGCTCGAGCGTCTGGGCAAAGGCGAATGGCGCCCCTGATCCTGCTGCTCGCCGCGTCGCTCGTGGGGGCGGCCGAGACGCCGGCCAAGGTCATCAAGGCCGTGACCTTCAACGCCGCGGGCATACCCCTCGTGCATCCGCGTCTCGCCGCGCGGCTCCAGGGCTGCGGGAAGGCGATCGCCGTCGGCGGCTTCGACCTCGCGGGCCTCCAGGAGCTGTGGCGCGACAAGGACAGCGCCGCCCTCGCCGCGGCCTCCGGCCTGCCCCACGCCGCCCGCTTCCATCGCCGCCTCGCCTTCCGCACCGGCCTGACCATCCTCTCGCGCTGGCCGATCGTCCGGACCGAGGAGCGCGCCTTCACCGTCGTGCGGCCGTCCCTGCGCCACCTCGCCCAGGGGGAGCTCGTCGCGGGCAAGGGATATTTGTTCGCGCGCGTCGGCTCGCCGTGGGGGGAGCTCGACGTCTACGCCGCCCACACCTTGGCCGATTACCCCGAAACCCGATACCATCTGCTCCGCCTGACCGAGCTGTTCGAGCTCGCCGAGGGCGTCCTCGAGCTGTCGGCGGGCCGCCCGTTCGTGATCCTGGGAGACCTCAACTCGGGGCACGGCGACCGCGAGTACGACCTGTTCCTCGACCTTCTCGGCCTGAGCGACCCGTGCGCCCCCGCGGGGGTCGAGGCCTGCGGCGACCCGCGGCGCCCGAAGCGCATCGACCACGCCCTCGTCCCGGGCCGCCTCGCGGCGAGCGCGGCGCGCGTCTTCGACGATTCATTATCGGACCACTACGGGTTCGCCGTCGAGCTGCCGCGGGCCCTGATGTCCCTGCGCGCCCAGCCCGACCCGAAGCGCCGGGCGGCCGCCCTGCGCGCCGTCGAGGACGAGACGAGCGAGGCGATCGAGCGCTTGGAGGCCGAGGGACGGCGCGCGTCCTGGGTCCCGCTTTACGGCACGTTCGTGTCGGCGCGCTACGCGCGCCAGGCGGCCAGGCTCAGGGCGATCCGCGAGCGCGCCGCGTCCGCGCGGCGCTAGACCGCGTCGACGACGCGGGAGTCGGCCATCAGGTCGTGCCAGCCGCGGCGCTGCGGCTCGAACAACGCCCAGAGATAGCCGAGGCCGCCCGCGTAGCCGGACAGAAGGGACACCGCCGCGCGCATGGCCCGCTGCTTGCCGTCGAGCGGGCCGCCGTCGAGCGCGACCACCTTGAGCTTCAAGAGCCGCTTGCCCGGCGTCGTCCCGAGCTTCTTCAGGAACACGACGGTGTAGACGAACCAGACCAAGGAGAAGCCCCAGCCGGCGAGCCAAGGCCGGTCGTCGGCGGCGTCCTTCGTCACCTTCAGGCCGTTCTTCCGGTCGAAGTGGACGACCGCGGATTCGCCGTTGACCTTGACGCCCGTGGCGTCGATCGAGACGCCGGTCGTCTTCGGCGCTTCGCGGAGACGGATGTTCAAGCCCTGGCCGGAGACCACACTGAGCAGCAGCAAGCAGAAAACGCCGTCGAGCAGCAGGGCCGCGAAGCGTTTCAAGGTGGAGGGGACGCCCGCGTTCACGAGAGAGGCTTTCGCGCCCCCGGGCTGGAAGGCGGGGGCCGCCGCCCTCGGCGGGATCAGCCCGAAGAAACGGGACTTCACGGCCTCGGCCGAGGCGCCGACGGGCTCCTCGCGGCGGACCTTGTAGACGCGGATCTTCTCGGGGATGCCCTTGAGCTGCATGAGGCCGATCTCGCTCGAGGGGACCTCGGATTTGTTCATCGCGAGGTAGACGGCCTCGGTGAAGTACACCTGCCCGGCCTCGGCGATGCCCTCGATGCGGGCGGTGATGTTGACCGCCTCGCCGAAGACGTCGTTCTCCATGAGGTTGACCTCGCCGGAGTTGATGGCGATGCGGATCTCGAGGCGGTCGGCGGCGGAGCGGCCCTCGTTGAGCTTGGCCAGGGCCTCCTGCACGGAGACGCCGGCGAGCACCGCGTTCGTGGGGCTCTCGAAGGTCATCAGGAAGGCGTCGCCGATGGTCTTGACCAGATGGCCGCCGCGCGCCTCGAGGAGGGGGAGGACGACGGCGCGGTGCTCGTCGAGCATCGTCGAGATCTCCGCGCGCGACTTCGAGGAGGTCTTGTCCGTGAACCCCTTGATGTCGGTCAGGAGGATGGTCAGGTGGCGCGTCGTCGGTTCGGCCATGGCGCTATGATATCACAGGCTCGAGCGGTAGGATTTCCCTAATGCGGCGAGCACCGCCTCGGCCGAGCGGACGCCCCGGTCCATCGCCTCCTCGAAGATCGAGAACCCGGACAGGTCGGAGTGGGCGAAATGGATGGGGCCGATGGGCTTGAGCGCGGCCTGGCGCTCGGCGCCCCAGATGAAGCCCGGCTTGGGCAGGATCATGCCGTGTCCCCAGACCCAGCCGTCGAACCGGCTCACGCGCTCGCGCAGGCGCGGATGCGCGCGCTCCAGGTCGCGCAGGCACTCCTCGCGCCACTCCGCCAGGCTCCGCTTGTACGCGGCGGCGCGCTGGCCCTCGGGGTCGCCGGTCAGCGCGCGATAATAGGTCCACACCGCGCGCCGGCGGTTCTGCGAGAAGCTCTGGTGCGTCGCGTCGACGTAGCCGAGGCCCTCCCCGCTGTGGATCATGTTGTCCCAGGCGGGGGCGGCGCCGAGGCCGGACGGGGGGTTCTCGACGGTCAGGTTGGCGACGAACCACGGCGCGTAGGCGAAGCCCGAGGGCTTCGGGTCCTCGCGCAGGGGCTTGACGATGCGGCGCGCCGCGAAGCGGGGGGCGCAGACGATGGCGCGCTTGGCGAGAAGACGGCGCGTGGCGCCCGTGGCCGCGTCGTGATAGTCGACCCGGACGCCGTCCCCGTCCGGGGCCACGTCGAAGGCCAGCGCCCCGGTCCGCACGCGGGGGCCGAGCGCCTCCGCGAGCCTGCGCACGAGGAAGCCGTTGCCCTCGGGCCAGACCAGGTACTCGTCGTCCTCGCCCTCGCCGCGCGCGGCGTAGTACTGCAGGCCGGCCCAGGCCGAGACCTCGGCCAGCCCGCCGCCGAAGTCGTCGCGGCAGGCGTACTCGACGTACCAGCGCAGGGCGGGGGAGCGGAAGCCCTTCTCGTCGAGCCACGCCGCCATCGTGACGCGGTCGAGCGCGAGCAGCTCGGGGTCGCGCGAGCTGAGCTCCATCGGGATCGCGAAGGCGGGGCGGCCGTCCCGGCCGACGCGGCGGCGCAGCGCCGCGATCTCGGCGTGGAAGCGGTCGCGCTCCGCCAGGTCCGCGGCCGAGGCGCCGAGCCGGGGATACAGGCCCTCCTGCCACCGCCCGTGGATGTACAGGCGCTCCTCGGGGGCGTGGCACAGGACCGCCTCGTCGTACACGGGTTTGCCGCCCTTGTCGCCGACGATCACCTTCAGCTCGCGCAGCAGCTCGCGCACGGCGCGCGCGCGCGGGCCGGGGACCGGGAGGTAATGGGCGCCCCACGGGTACGGGCTCACCTCGTTCTCGCCCCAGGCCGCGTTGCCGCCGGCGCGGGCCTCGAGGTCGAGCAGCACGAACCTTCCCTCCCCGGAGCGCAGGAGCTTCCAGCCCGCCGTCAGCCCCGCGACGCCGCCGCCGACGATCACGACGGGCACGCGCTCGGTCGAGGTCGGGGCCGGGAAGCCGCCGGCGCGCAGCTTATGTCCCAGGGCGTGATTCGGGCCCAGCAGCTCGCCCGGTATCCCGCGCTCCGTCCGGCAAGCCCCGAACGCCGCCGCCGCCAGCGCCCCGCCGATGAACTCCCGGCGGGTGAGGCCGGTCATCCGCCGTGGGTGATGCGGGCCCATTCGCGCTCGTAGTGCTGGACGAGGACCTGGGTGTCGAGGCGGTTGGGCTCGGCGGGGACGCGGGACATGTCGCCGGGGAAGTCGAACATGCCGCGCGCGATGTCGGGCGTGAGGTAGCGCAGGCCCGCGGGGAACTTCGACGGGACGCGGTACGGAGAAGTGGCCCCGATGACGAAGCCCCACTCGCCGAACGAGGGCACGTAGGCGTGGTAGGGGCTCGTCTTGAACCCCGCGGCCTCCATCGTCGTCACCACGGTCCAATAGGTCTGCCGCGCGAACAGCGGCGAGGTGGACTGCACCGTGACGATCGCGCCGGGGGCCAGGCGCCGGCTCAGCAGGCGGTAGAAGGCGGTGGTGTACAGCTTGCCGACGGCGTAGTTCGAGGGGTCGGGGAAATCGACGATGACGACGTCGAAGCGGCGGTCGTTCTTCTCGAGCCAGCGGTAGGCGTCGGCGTTGACCACGGTCATGCGCGGGTCGGAGAGGGAGTGTCCGTTGAGGGCGGAGAGCGACCGGTGCGTGGTGAAGAGGTGGGTCATCACCGGGTCGAGGTCGACCAAGGTCACCGCGCCCACGCGCTTATCGCGCAGGACCTCGCGCGCGGCGAGGCCGTCGCCGCCGCCGAGGATCAGGACGCTGCGGGGATCGGCGTGCGCGGAGAGGGCCGGATGCACGAGAGCCTCGTGATAGCGGTACTCGTCCATCGTGCTGAACTGAAGGTTGCCGTTGAGGAACAGGCGCCAGTCGTCCTTCCAGCGCGTGAGCACGATCTTCTGATAGGGGGAGGACTTGCTGAAGATGACCTCGTCGGCGTACATGTCGCCCTCGGCGCGGGAGGCGATCTCCCCGGAGAACACGAGGCCGAGGCACAGCGCCGCGGCGGACCCCGCGCACAGCGCGCGCAGGCCGGCGCGCTCCGGGATCGCGTCGCGCAGCAGGTGCAAGGTGGCGGCTGCGACGCCGACGTTGAGCAGGCCGAACAGCAGGGCCGTGTTGAGCAGGCCGAGCTTCGGCACCAGCAGGAGGGGGAACAGCACGGAGGCGAACAGCGCGCCGATGTAGTCCATCGTCAGGACCTGGGAGACGAGGTCCTTGAAGTCCAGGCGGTCCTTTAAAATACGCATCATCAGCGGGATCTCGAGCCCGACCAAGGTCCCGACGACGAAGACGACGAGGTACAGCAGGACCCGGAAGCTCGCCGCGTGCGCGAAGGCCAGGAACAGGAAGGTCGAGGAGAAGCCGCCGACGAGCCCGACCAGGAGCTCGACCTGGACGAAGCGCGCGGCCAGCCCCTTGCCGACGAACCGCGACAGCCACGAGCCCACGCCCATCGCGAACAGGTACGCCCCGATGACGGTCGAGAACTGCAGGACCGTGTCGCCGAGCAGGTAGCTGGCGAGCGCGCCGGCCACGAGCTCGTAGATGAGCCCGCAGGTGGCGACCAGGAAGACCGAGGCGTACAGCGCGATGTTCACGGCGTCAGCCGATCATGGAGGCGGCGATGATGATGCCCATCGCGACCGAGAGCCCGGCCATCACGGTGGCCAGCGCCCGGTTCTGCTTGACCACGATCTCCTGCCAGAGGTCGTAGGGCGTGAGCTTGTCGAAGATCACGAACCAGGCGAAGAAGACCGCCGCGCCCAGACCGGAATAGATCACCGCCGCGACGAGGTGCTGCACGTCGAGTATGTTCTTCATCACTTTCCTCCGGAGTATCGATGATAGCTGGAATAATGCGACCGGTATGAGCCGGGATTGTCACGGACGGATTTCGGCACGCCGGCGACGCGCTCGACGGGGGTGATCCACCAGCCCGTCCACAGCGCCCACGAGGCCGCGGCGGCGACGAACAGCGCGTACCAGCGGTACCAGCGGCTCATTCGTCGTCCTCCTCGTCGTCCGAGGACGTGCGGGGATGGTCGCTTTCCATCCAGCGCGTGTTCTCGAACGAGTCGTGGCGCATGCCCGCCCACACCGCGGGGAGCAGCAGAAGCGCGAGCGCGATGAGCGGGAGGCGCTTGAGCGGCACGTCCCGCCTCACGATGACGCGGAAGCTCAGCTGCGGCGCGTCCGTCTCCGGCTCGACGCGCAGGTAATAGCGCCCCGCGGGGACGCTCGGAACGAAGAAGGTCTCGTAGCGTCCGCCCTCGCTCCAGGACTCGCCGTCGTCCACGCCGTGGTAATAGGACAGGTCCCGGCCGAAGTCGAAGGCCTGGTCGGTGTCGGCGTCGATCAAGGCCATGCTCACGTACGCCCAATGCTGGTCGAGGTTCGTGTCCACCGTGACCTCGAGGTTCGAGGTGCGGCCCTTGACCTCGAACACCTCGCCGACGCGGGAGCGCTCGAGGTCGGCGGCCGTGACCTCGAAGCCGCCCTCGTACACCTTGGCCTTGGACGCGGTCGCCTCGACGAAGACGAAGACGCCGACGCACAGCGCCGCGGCGACGCCGAAGCTCCGCCAGACCGACGGCAGCTCCCCGGCCCACGGGTTGGGCTGGGCGGGGGCGACGCCTATCTTGGCCGGGGGCGCGCCGGGCATGGCGAAGGCGGCCCAGACCTCCTCGGGCTCCATGTACTCGCCCGCGGTCCAGACCGACTCCGTCGCGGTGACCTCCTGCGACAGCAGGTACGGAGGGCAGATGAAATCGCGGGAGCGCGCGGCGTCGCCGACCTTGGCGACCCACGGGAACTCGCCGAGCACCGCGGTGGTCACCGGGATGCTGGACTGGAAGTGCCGGTAAAGGCGGCCGTCGAGCTCGACGGTGGGGGCGCGTTCCGCGTCGCGGTTCTGCGCGCCCTCCATCTCCGGCGGCACCGGAGCCTTGCCTTCCTTGACCTTGACCGCGGGCAGGGGAGGGACCGGGACGGCCGCCGGCGCGGCGGCCGGAGCGGCGCCCAGCGGAGCGGCGGGGGCCGCCGGCGCCGCTGGCCGCGACGGCTCGTCGCCTTTCTTGCCCGCGATGTTCTCGACGCCGGAGAGCTTGCGTAGGATCATGATCTCGCCCGCGTCGAACCACAGCGCGGAGCAGGTGGCGCACCGGTCCACCTCGATCTGGCCTTCGTAGGCGTTGGCGGTCTCCATCGGGCGGCGGCAGCGCGGGCAGTCGAAGCGGGCGGGCCTCGGGCCGATCAGCCGCAGCGGCACGGCGATGTCGTCCGCCTCGTACAGCACGCCCGAGCAGCCCGTGCAGGTGCGCACGACGATGCCGGAGGAGATCTCGACCGCCTCGAGCGGAGCCTGGCACTTCGGGCACTTCATGCTCTCAGCCACCGGGGGTTTCCTTCGGCTTGGTCTCGACGGTCTTGAGCAGGAGCCAGTGCCCGTTCGACTCGGTCATCCAGCGGAAGCCCTTGTACGGGTTCCAGAGCAGGTACTCGTCCCAGGAGTAGATCACGCCCGAGTAGCGCACGGCCCGGCGCTGGAAGCCGATGACCTCGAGCTGGTCGCCGCGCACGGTGCCGCGCGTGCCGATGGGGATCTTCGGCGTGACCCCGAGCTTGGAGCGGTACTTCGCCAGCACCTGATGGCGGGGGTCCTTCGCGTCGAGCACCGCGCCGCAATGCGGGCAGGCGAGGCTCTCGCTGACGCCCTCCGCGCGCAAGGTGAGCGGGCCGCCGCAGGCGGGGCAGTCGAAGCGGGAGCTCACGACCACCCCTCGATGAGCTTGAGGCCGGTGAAGGAGAGCGCTTCGAACGCCTGGTATTCACCCGCGAACACCGACGGCGGGTCGTCCGAGTAATCGAGCGTGGCGAAAGCCCCGTCCTCGCCGATCAGGTCGGCGGAGGGCGCGGTCTCGCCGAGCGGCGGCTTGAAGGGGAGCTCGCCCTGGGCCGCGAGGTACTTGGCCTCGATGACCTCGCGGACCTGATAGGCCTTGCCCTGGATCTCGACCCGCGAGTCCACCTTGAGGTCGGCGAGCGCGGGGACGGCGGCGTCCGCCTTGAAGCTCACCGCGTAGGTCCCCTGCGCCTCGCCGAGCCAGCCCTGGCGGCCGTCGTCGAACATCAGGCACCACTCGTTCCAGAAGCCGCGGGGCGTCCGCAGCTGCATCCGGCCGACGACCTCGAAGGACGCGCCGCGATAGCTCCCGCGGGAGCCGACCAGGACCGGGGACCCGTCGGGCTGGAGCTGGGCCGACTCACCGAGCGTCTCGAGGTCGAGGTCCTTGCGCTGGACGAGGCTGCGGCAGAACGGGCACACCGCCAGGAGGCTGATCGAGGCGCGGAACGGGACCATCGCGCCGCAGGCGGGGCACTTGCGCTCGATCATCGGGTTACAGGCATTATCGCGCTTGGAGGTGCCTCGGTCAAGCCGAGAATCCTCTCCCGGAGCCCGGGATTCGTCCCGTCGAAACGCCACAGCCAGGCGTCGAGCAGGTAGTGCGTCGCCTGCGGCAGGGCGAGCAAAGGGATGAGCAGGGCCGCCAGCGCGCCCGCCGGCGCCCAGTCCGCCGCCGCGCCGAAGTACACCTCCGCGTGCTCCTTCCAGACGAGGACGTCCCAGACGCCCTCCTCGGCGTAGCCGATGACCAGGAGCAGGCCGACGAACAGGAACAGATACGCCGGCTTGTGCCAGGTCTCGCGCCAGCTCCCGTCCTTCCACGAACGGTTCCCGTACAGCCAGACCAGGGCATAATAAGGAATCCCGTGCGAGACGATGTTCGTCACCGTGAAGGCGAAGTCGGAGTTCGTCGCGACGATGCCGACATACCACGCGACCGCGGTGGACGCGATCACGGCGACCTTGCCGGGATGGACCTCGAGGCCCAGCTTGCGCCGCGCGAGCTGGCGGCCGAAGAACGCGCCGAGGACGGCGGCGTAAAGCCAGCCGGCCCACGGGCCGGCCAGCTTGTTCAGATTCACGAAGTCGCCCTGCACGAACCACCAGAACTTCCGCGCGGGATCGGCGTGCCAGTACACGAGGGGATAGAGCATGGTCGCGTAGATCGCCGCCGCCTCCAGGCGCGCTTCCCAAAGCTCCTTGCGCCCCTCGAGGTGAGAGTACGCGCGCATGAAGCCGTACTGCTGGCGCACGAAGTGATAGACGGCGAGATAGGCGAGCGCGCGCCAGAAGGTCAGCGCGGAGATCCGGTACAGCAAGGCCCCGCCGAGCCAGCAGGCCAGCGGCAGGAACACGTACAGCGCGCGGCGGCGGGGGAACTCCACCGGGTCGAGATAGGTCCGGTACAAGGTCGCGTACACGTGCCCCACGTCGATGAAGACGACGAACACGAGCCAGCCCCAGGCGGGGGTCTCGGCCGCGCGCAGCGCGGGGATCAGGAGCACGGCGAGCGCGGCGAGCAGGGGCGGCCCCGCGAACCAGCCGAGGTCGAAGGCGGGGGAGTGCAGCCACTTCCGCGCTTGGATCACGAGGCCATTATATGAGTATTGCGCGATGGGCGGGCGCAGGCTATCCTTCGAGGGCATGGCCTGGCGCGAGCACATCGAGCCCGACTGGTTCCACGAGGCGCCGTTCTACCTCGCGGCGCTCATCGCCCACGGCGCCTTGCTGACCGTCAACCCCGTCATCGAGTGGGGCGGGCTGAAGGCGCCGGAGAAGGCCGTCCCGATCGAATTCGTCGCCGACATCCCGCTCCCGCCCATCGTCCAGCCGGTGACCGCGCCGGAGCTCCACCCCGGCGGCGACGGCTCCAACCTCCCGCCGAAGCACGGGCCGGGGGAGTTCGAGCGCGAGAAGGTCAAGCGCGGCGCCGTCGACCCGCCGCCCAAGCCCAAGCCGGTGAAGAAGCCCGCGGCGGTCAAGTCCAAGGTGAACAAGCCCGGCACCACCGTGCACAAGGCGAAGGCCGCGCCCAAGCCCCGCCCGCTGGCCCGGCCCAAGGTGGACGCCCAGGCCGTGAAGTTCGCGCGCGAGGCGCAGGCGGAGTCCAAGCGCCTGCGCGCGGAGCGCGACCGCGCCGCGCGCGCCGTCGAGGCGGAGAAGGCGGCCGCGGCGAAGGCCGCCGCCGTCGAGCTCGCTAACGAGAAGAAGCGCATCGCCGCCGAGAAGGCGGCGGAGGCCAAGGCCGAGCGCGACCGCTTCGCCGCCCAGCAGGCGGCCGAGCGCGAGCGCCGCGCCGCGATCGCCCGCGCCGAGGCCGAGCGCCGCGCCGAGGCCGCCCGCCAGGCCGCCGAGGCCCGCGCCGCCGCGCTCGCCGAGCAGAAGCGCCTAGCCGCCGAAGCGAAAGCGGCCAAGGCCGCCAAGCGCGCCGCGCTGACCTCGGCCCTGGCCACGATGGCCGACCCCGACGAGGCCCTCGAGGCCGCGCCGGCCCCGTCTCCCAGCGGACGCGGCTCGGCCCGCAAGGGACGCCCCGCAGCGGGCGGCCCTGTCGCGGGCAAGGGCGGCGACGGCGGCGCCTTCGGCGAGTCCGACTCCGGCGAGGGCGGGGGCAAGGGCGGCGGCGAGGCGGAGCTGGCCGGCGCGCGCAAGGCCGGCGCGGCCGCGGCCCTGGCCGAGTCCACCGACCCCGGCGACGAGGCCGGCAGCGGCGGCTTCGACCTAATCGACTCCAAGGCGCGCGGCGGCGGCATCGGGCCCGAGGGCGGCGGCGTGTCCTTCTCGGTGGACGGCCCCGTCGGCGACCGCCGCATCCTCACCCGCGTCGCGCCCACGAGCCCCGACTGGGTCGCCACCCGCAACCTCGACCTGACCGTCACCGTCCGCTTCCAGGTCCTGCCCGACGGCTCGGTGAAGCCCGGCGCCGTGATCTCGAAGACCTCCGGCTTCCCCGACATCGACACCCGCGCCCTCAAAGCCCTCGCCCGTTGGCGCTTCCAGCCCGTCGGCGCCAAATCCGGCGCCGCCGAGGTCTGGGGCCGCGTCACCTTCCGCTTCACCTCGTGATGGTGCCAGGCCTACCGGTATTTGCATAGGTGCCAGGCCTACCGATGTTTGCGCAAACATCGGTAGGCCTGGCACCGACCCCTACCCGAAGGGCCCATGATTCAAGTCAACATACGGGTTTGACCTCACTCCTCGTTGGGGTATTCCGGTCCGGGCTATCATGTCGGCATGCACTTTAAAACTCTCGCGCTCGTCCTCGGACTCTCCGCCTCGGCCCAGGCCCAGGTCATCTACAAGCTCCCGACCACGCTCGGCAACATCGCCCCGATCTCTTTGCCCAGCCGCCCGGTCGTCCCCATGATCCTGCCCTCCGTCGACGCGGTCATCGCGATCCCGACCATCAAGCCGGCGATCACCCCCGTCGTCGTGACCATCATCACCCCGGCCTCCCTGCCGGTGTACCCCGCGCCCGCGATCGGCCCGGCGCGCCTGCCCGGCGTGCCCTCGCCCCTGCCCCTGCCGACGCCGGCCGCGCTCGCCTCCGCCCGCCGCCCCGCGCCTAGCGCCATCGAGGAGCCCTTCATCCTCAACTGGAAGCTGCTCGACGACAAGGGCGGCGACGAGGCCGCCTCCGCCCTGGTGCCCGTCAACCCTGGCCCCCAGCCCCTGTCTCCCGCCGGCGCGGCCGACCAGCTCCTGAGCGAGATCAAGCCCGGCCAGCTGTTCGACGGCCGCAAGACGTCCCAGCGCGAGCTCGAGCTTCCTTTCAACCGGTACTTCTGAGCGAGCTTCCCTACCCGTAAGCCATCGCCCGCCTCGTAACAGGCGGGCGATTGACTTTTACAGGGGGGGCCCCTACACTTCACGACATGAGGCGCTCCGCGAGCGTCGTCTTCGCCTTTTGCCTGGCCGCCACCGCGGCGCGGGCCGCTTCTCCTAAATACAAGCCGACCGAGGACGCGCCCTCGCGCGACGGCTGGAACTCGATGAACATGGAGGCCCAGGCCGTCATGGGCGAGCTCCAGCTCCAGGGCGGCGACGTGCGCGGGGCGCAGCAGACCTTCCAGAAGTCGCTCGACCTCGGCACCAAGGTCCGCGGCCCGAAGGGAGAGATCGCCGCGCAAAGCCATTACCGAAGCGCCGAGATCTCGTTGTCCAAGGGCGAGTACGGCGAGGCGCGGCGCAACCTCGAGATCCTGATCCAGCGCTACCCCGACACCGAGTGGGCGCAGAAGGGCCGCAACCTGCTGACCGCGCTCCCGGACAACAGCTCCGCGGCCGCCGCGGAAGCCGACGAACCCTATGTCCCGGCCATGGCCTCCTCCTCGGCCGAGGAGGCGCTGGGGCGGCTGCGCGCCGCCATCGACGAGGGCCGGACCGAGGCCGCCCTCGCCGAGGCCTACGACTTCCACCGCCGCTATCCCTCGCGCGCCGAGAACGCCGAGGTAAACCTCGCCGCGGGCGCGCTCCACCTGCGCCGCGGCGAGGCCGCGCGCGCCGTGCGCTTCCTCAAGCCGCTGGCGGAGGGGGGCGACCGCGCGCTGAAGTACAAGGCCATCCACCTCATCGGCGCGGCGCTCGCCTCGCTCGGCCTCGACGAGGCGACGCTCAAGATGGTCCCCGAGGCCGACGCGGCCGCCGTCGCCGACCGCTGGCTGGCGCTGGCCCAGGTCTGGCGCGCCGCCGCCGAGGACCGCATGGGCCGCAAGGACGACGCGGCCGAGCATTACCGCGCGGTGTCCGCCTCGGGGCAGGATTCTCCGGTCAAGGCGTACGCGCTGGCCGCCATCGCCGCGGACTGGGACCGCAAGGGCCGGACCGACCGCGCGCGCGACGCGCTCGGGCGAGCGGGCGAGGCGGCCGCGAAGTGGGGCCTCGTCGAGCTGCGCGAATCGACGGCCCTCTCCGAGGCGAACCTGCTCCTGCGCGCCAAGAAGCTCGACGCCGCGCAGAAGGCGTATCAGAACTTCACCGGCAGCTTCCCCGACAGCCCCCTGCGCGCCCAAGCGCTGTACCAGCGCGGCCTATGCCTCAAGAAGCTCGAGCGCCCCGAGGAGGCCGCCGAGGTGTTCGAGGACCTCGCCACGCGCCATCCCGCCTCGGCCTACGCCGCCGACGCCCATCTTCAGCTCGGACAGCTGTACACCGAGCTCGGCAAGTCCGAGAAAGCGCTCGGCCACTACAAGCTCATGGGCCGCACCTCCGAGGCGCAGGACGCCGACCGCGAGGCGCTCCTGCTCATGGCGCAGGTGCACTACAACAAGAAGCGCTGGGGGGAGGCGATCCCCCTGTATAAAAAATATCTGGAGGGAGCCGCTCCGGGCCCCAAGACGAAAGAAGTCGAGGGCCTGCTCTTGGTCGCCACATGGCAGAACAATAAAGAAGACCCGGATCTTCCGGGGCTCGTGGCGAAATATCCGAACCATCAATTAGCCGCGCAGATCCGGTGGGATCTCGCCGCGAAGGCGTATAAAAAAGAAGATTGGGACAACGCCGAGCAGCTTTTCCGAAAACACATCGAAGACAACCCTCACGCCGCCAACATCGGCGAGGCGCGCTTCTACCGCGCCGAGTCCCTGCGCCAGCTCCATCGCATCGAGGACGCCGCGGGCGCTTACCGCAAGTTCCTGGCCGTGCACCCTAAGCACCCGCGCGCGCAGGACGCGGCGATGGCTTTGGGCGCCATGCTCTACGAGGAGGGCGACGCCTCGGGCGCGGCCGCCGCCTACGCCAAGGTCGGCGGCACGGGAGCCGAGGCCGCCGACGCCGCCTACAACCGCGCGCTGGCGCTGGCCAAGGCCGGCAAGGAGCGCGACACCGAGAAGGCCTGGGTCGGGTTCACGACGAAATTCCCCAAGCACGAGAAGGCGTCATGGGCCTGGGCGCAGATCGCGAAACTGCGCGAGGACCGCGACGACCTGTCCGGCGCCGCCGACGCCTACGCCCGCGCCACGGGGACCAACGAGCGCATGAAGGCGCTGTACGCCCTCGGCCGGCTTCAGGAGCGGCGCAAGAAGGTCAAAGAAGCCAAGAACGCCTACGAGCGCCTGCGCGCGCTCTCGCCCAAGGACGACGCCGCGCGACTGTCAGGGCTCCTTCGTTTAGGGCTGATGCTCGAGCTCGAGGACAAGCCCCAAGCCGCCGCGCCGCTCTACGCCGAGGTCATCAAGCGCGCCGAGCGCGGCTCCCAGACCTTCGAGACCGCCCGCAAGCGCCTCCAGTCCCTCTCCAGCGACAAGTCCCTGATCAAGTAGATGGGGTCGGCGGTCTTGACGGGGTACCAGCTATAGCTTACTCTTAGAGGATGCGGGCCCTTCGCGTCTTCTTGGCGCTTCTTCTCGCGGCCGGACCAGCTCAAGCGCAGCCCGTGGTCGATCTCCTCACCCGCTATGCCGTTCCTGCCGATGAAATCGCCGCCTCCGCGCCTGAGGGCGAAGCGCCCCAAGGCTCCGGGAAGAAATTGGCTGAACTGGAGGCCGATCTCGCGATCGTGAGCGAAGGCCTCGAAGCGTTCGCCCATCCGGACGACGCCGCCAAGGCCCTCCTCGCCGCCAAGCCACGCCTTCCCGCCGGCACCGCCCCGTTCTTTCGTGATCGGGCCACGGCCCTCGATTCGCTGTATCGCACCTTGGCGGTCGTGGACTACACGTGGGCGCTTCGCTTTCCGAACCCTCCTTGCTCGCCGGCCGAGAAGCGAGGAGAACTGCTCCGCTCGGATGACGGGTTGTTCGTGGATCGAGTCTCGGGGCAAACCTCCGCGTGGATGACCGCCCTTCTCGGGCCGATCGCCAAAGGCAAGGATCTCGAGGCCGCCCTCGACCGTGCATCGGCCTCGGCGACGCCGAGCCAAGCCGAGTACGCCCGCCTGCGCGCCCGGCAGAACCTGATCACCAAGGCCCTCGGGGCAAAGGACGCCGTAGGCGAAGCGAGGGCCCGGCTTTACTGCAAGCGCGCGGAGACCCGCGTGAGGCTGGCCGCCGCCAACCGGGCTTCAGAACAAGTGCTCGCGGCGCGAGCCTCGGAAGCGAAGGCATCCCGGCACGGAGTGGTCATCGTCGCAGGGAAAACACCCGAGGGTCTGGAAGCGCGCGGGGCCGGCGTCGTCGTCGATACGAAGTCGGGTGTTCGCGTCCTCACCGACCGCCGTCTAGTAGGCGGGGATGTCGTGGCGCTTGTCGATGGAAGGGCCGCTCTGGTGCCGTTGACCGTCGAGCGCGAGGATGTGCCTTCGGGACTCCTTCTTCTGCGGCCGGAGGGGGATGTCGGAGAAGCGTTGACTTTGGCCGAGGCGGCGCCCGGAAAGGACGATCTCGTGTTCGCTTTCGCGCATTCCGAGCGTCTGGGAGCGTGGACGCGAACGCAGGGGCTCGTGACGAGCGCTGATTCGAATCAATTTCAGACCGACGCGGTCGCCGATGCCTCCATGACCGGAGGCGCCGTTCTCGATGAAGAAGGCCGTTTGGTCGGGCTGCTCGTTCTTCGGCGGGACGAAGCCGGCGAATGGCCCGTGGCTATTCCATCCCCGGCGCTCAAATATTGGATCGCGGGGGGAGGGGGTCCCGCCGCGGAGCCTGCGGTCCTTCTGGACGCGGGCACGACCAAGATCCTGACAGCCTCGCGCCCCCTGCTCGACAGCCTCTCCGTGGGCAAAGGCGCCATCACCGCCGCTCGCGCCGCGGATATCTATACTCCGACGCCATGGGGCACCGTGCGGGGCGTCTGCAAGGCCAACTGTGAGGACTCGGCACCTTCGACCTCGTATTCCGGAGGCAGCGACGGGAGTCGCGCGCTCGGAGAGGCGTTGGGGAAGCTCGCGGCGGTCGGCCTCCAGGCGCTGATTTTCAAAGGCATTCCTGCGTTGTTCCGCGGGATCGGGTCGATGTTCAAATCCAAACCTCGCTCCTCCTCGCCCAAGGACGCGCCGGCTGCATCCGTCGAGAAGAAGCCCGAACCTCCCAAACCGAAGCCGGAGCTGCTCGTCACGCTTTCGCCCGCGAGCGTCCTTCCCGGGAAGGAAGTCGTTTTCATATTGACGGTCAAAGGTAAGCCGGCGGAGACCAAGATATCGGGCCTGCGCGTCGATTTCACCGTCACGAACGACATGGAAACGAGCACCGGCACGGCGGTCACGGATGAAACGGGGACCGCCATTCTGCGGATAACTCCGTCACCCTCCGCGCGCAGCTTCGTCGATCTTCAGCGGGAAAGCGACCGGCATCCGGTGCTGATCAACACCGGCCGTGAGACGAACACGGAACAGATCTGCAAGATCGTCCTGCCGGGGTCGCTTTTGATCGGCATGCTCACCGCCGCCGCAGTGCTGGCTCCGACGCCTGAGGGCCTGGTGATAGTCTACGCCGGCGGACCCGAGTGTCTCACCGCGGCCTCGGGGCTCATAGCGGGAGCGGGGGCCTACTGCACGGTCCAATTCGGAAAGGAGGCCCTAGCCCAATCCCGCCAGCCGGTAACGCCGAGCTATTCTCGGCCCGCGAAGGTTCCGTCGTCCGTCAAGAAGGCGGAAAACGCCATCGACGCAGCACGGAGTCATGCAGAGGCTGCTGATGAGGATTTGGAAGCAGCGGACATTGAACACAGCAATCATCCGGACCCATCAGGGGCCGGGGCACAGTCATCACCCGGCGATCCAAACAAACCGCCAATCGACCCCGAAGACGAGGAAAAGCCCAAGACGACACGACATGGCAGCGAACGCATTGCAGATGGGAATCCGACGCGTGGGGGAACACTAAATCAATCGGAAATCGGGGCCGCGAAGTCAGGGAAACAAATGACGCAACCGGATGGGTCCAAGGTTTTTATCCACGAAGTTGAGCCTGGCAAATACAATGTAGTTGTGGAAGGAGAGCGTGGGCTGATTACGAGTTTTCGTCATTTACGCTTAAAATCAATTCTCAGATTGACCAAGAATTATGGGTGGAAGGAGTTATGAGAATGAGTGGACTTCAGCAATATCAGTGCTGTTTTTGCGGAAAAACAATCGAGCCTGACGCGAGAAATCCCGGCGAACTCGCATATACGCCGGCGAGCACCAAGGACAAATTCAGAAACACACAAGCTCTGTACTGCCATGCCGAATGCTTAAAAACTCATCTTCATGCTTCGGTAAAATTGTACGTCCTTGATCTTGACGAGTGAGTGGCATGTTGGCAAATTACCGCCTTCCCATTCTAATGAGCACGCTTGAATTAACATTTCGCCTCGCGACATCGGACAAAGAAAGGTCCACGTCTATAGACCTGTCGACCATCGGCGAGACACCCTTGCGCTATGACTTGTTTCTGGGCGATATCACCTTCAAGGTCGGGAACTGTGATTTCAGCACGAATTGGGGCTGGGTTCCCATCATCGATTTCATGGCTTGCATGAAATCAGTAATCGTCGGCTTGTTGAACGATCAGCGATTAGCGCATTTCGAATTCACTGAATCCGATGCCAAGATCACTTTCAGAAATTCCGGCTCGATGATTCGCATCGCCAGCACTTACGCGGATGGAAGTTGCGAAGTGCCTCTAGAGGAATTCATACGGACAGTCAATTCTGAATCACACCGACTGCGGAATGAACTGCTTGCCAAGCATCCCGGACTACTGGCCAATCCCGCATTCAACGAATTGCTTGCCTCTACTGCTGCGCCAAAATAGCTCCTCAGAATTTATTCAAAAATCCCGCAAACTCCTCGACCCTCAAACAGCCGGGGATTCCATAATGGCCACGAACAGCAAAGAGATTTACTGTCCCGTTTGCGGGTACTCACTCGGCTTTCTCCCGTGGGGGGGGGATCTTCCATCGGACGAAATCTGCCCGTGCTGCGGAATTCATTTCGGATATCACGATTTCGCCGCTGGGAAGGCAGAGGATCGTCCCCAAAAATACAAAGAATTGAGGACGCGGTGGATCGCACAGGGGATGAACTGGCACAGCCGTTCAGAACCGATACCCGAGAACTGGGACCCCAAAAACCAATTAGAAAAAGCAGATCAGCAACACCGACCGTGAGTTGAGCGCGACAAGCGGACCTACGAACCAGCTCGAGGAGTGATGAGAATGAGTGGGCTTCAACACGGCACCTCCCCCGGAGCACCTCGATGAGCCTTAACAACGGGAAAATCGTGCTTGACGACGACGATCTTAAGTTAATTTTTTCGCTTTTCTGCAGTTCCACGAAACATGAGAGAGCGCAGACAGCCAACCCAGCTAGCGTTCATCACTTTTCCAAAGTCGAACTTTCAGGAGAATACAGCCTGACGCAAGAACGCCGGGAATTCGCCGTTGATGCATGGCGCGCAGTGCTTCAATTTCTTCGAAACAAGGGTGTTGTTCTTCGTATCGGCACACACCAAACGGACCTGGAGTTTATCGAAGAGTCATTCCTCGATTAACGGAAGGCCTGCCCCCAATCTCACAGGGTGTAGTCGACGCCTTTCTGGAGCTTGATCTCGATGGTGCCGTCGATGTCGTCGCCGGTGACCTTGAGGGCGCCGAGGCTCTCGGCCTTGGCGCGGGCGGAGTGTAGCTTGGACGAGGCGTCGGACAAGGTGTTCTGGGCCTCGTTCATGAGACCGCCGTTCCGGGAGAGGATGGCGAAGAGGCCGGCGGTGCCGGCGATGGTGCGGGCGGAGCGGTAGGAGCGGCGCGCGTCCCAGTAGGCCTCGACGGCGCGGGCCTTGTCGGTGAGCGGCTTGAAATTCGAGCTGTCGCAGGGGCAGGTCGGCTTCACCTTCTCGACGGGCGCCGGCTGCGGCGCGGCGTTTACCTGGGCGCGGAGGGGGAGAGCGGAGGCCACGGTCAGGAACGCGACGGCGAGGGCGATGGTCTTCATGGCCACAGGATAGCCCTCCGGGGGGCTCCCGTCGGGGGCCGTCAGGCCTACCCGAGGGCACGCGTAAGGCCTATTCCTTAACAGGCCCGGCCTTGTCAGGCCAGCGCCCCTCCGCTATACTTGCGACCATGAGCGGAATGACCTTTATCGAGATGCTGAAGATCAGCATCGCCATGCCGATCTTGCTGGTGCTGTCTTTGGCGATCTTCGCGCAGGCCCTGGAGCGGATGTACTCCTACTGGTTCGCCCAGAAGATGCCCACCGCGATGTGGGAGCGAGTGCGCGACCGCCTCGAGGCGGGGGACAAGGCGGGCGCCATCGCCATCGCCCGCCGCGACACCTCCTTGATGGGCGAGGCCATCACGCGCCTGATCGGCCTGGAGACCTCGAACACCGAGAAGCTCGTCGAGGCGTTCCAGCTGTACCGCCAGCGCCTGAGCCTGGGGCTCAACCGCCGCGTCGGCCTGTTCGGCACGGCGAGCTTCATCTCGCCGCTGATCGGGCTGATGGGCACCGTGCTCGGCATCATGCGCGCCTTCCACGACCTGTCCGCCGCGGGCGCGGGCGGCCCCGCCGTCGTCGCGGCCGGCATCTCCGAGGCGCTCGTCGCCACGGCCTTCGGCATCGGCCTGGCCGTCGTCGCGGCCCTGTTCTACAACTACTTCACGCTCACGGCGCGCCACCGCCTGAACACCGCCGACCTGTGGGTCCTGGAGATGGCGCAGCTGCTGGAGGACCATGGCGGGAAGCCCGTTTCATAAGGACGACGAGGCGGCGGCGATCTCCGACGTGAACGTCGTGCCCCTGGCCGACGTCTCGCTCGTGCTCCTGATCATCCTGCTCGTGCTCTCGCCGATGGCCGCCCAGTCCATGCTCAAGGTGCAGGCCGCCGCCGCGAAGGCCGAGGCCGCCCTGCCCACCCAGGTCGAGTTGCTGACGATGCGCGAGCCCGAGGCCGTCCTCGTGCTGGGCGTGAGCGCGCTCGGCTTCGTCATGGACGGCCGCCTCATGGCCACCGGCTCCGAGCTCACCGAGTTCCTCAAGCTCAAGCTCTCCGTGCGCACCGACCGCAAGGTGTTCGTCTCGCCCGAGCTCGAGGTCGCGCACGGCCAGGTCATCGCCGCCCTCGAGGCGGTGCAGGCCGCGGGGGGCACGGTCGCCCTCGTGCAGATCGCCGACCCGGAGGCGCGCTGATGGCCAAGTACGCGCTGCTGCGGATGCGGGCCAACACCCCGGAGCCCGAGCCCGTGACCGAGGTGAACATCATCCCGGTCATCGACATCTCCCTCGTGCTCCTCGTCATCCTGTTCGTCACCGCTCCCTTGCTGGCCTACCCGACCTTGCCCGTCGCCTTGCCGCCCGCGTCGGCCTTGCCCAACCAGGAGCTCACCATCGCCTTGACCTACGCGCTCGACGGCCAGCTCTCCGTCCGCGCCGCCGCCTCGACCTGGGACACCGTCGCCATGGACCTGCGCCGCGAGGTGGACAAGAAGAACGGCTCCATCGTCCTGATCCGCGCCGACAAGTCCGTGCCCTACCGGACCATCCAGCGCCTGATCGGCGTGGCCAAGTCCGCGGGCGCGGCGCAGATCGCGCTCGCGACGGAGCCGGTGAAGAAATGAGCGCCTCGCTCCTCCTGGCCCTCGCCCTCTCCGCCTGGGCCGCCCCGTCCAAGTCCGAGCTCTCTCAGGACATGACCATCAAGGCCCGCGCCGCCGGGGGCGCCGGCGTCCAGGTGGCGCCGCCCACCGCGTCGAAGCCCGTCATCGACGAGGTCCTGCGCTCGCTCTCGCTCGGGCGCGGCGCCAAGGCCCCCGCGGCCGAGCGCATCCGCACCGGCGGCGACGTCGCCCGCTTCCAGCGCCCGTTCCCGGAGCCGCCCTTCCTCGCGCTGTCGCCCGCGAACATCGTCGCCGTCTACGACGAGTGGAGCTTCGAGGTGCTCGACAACGAAGGGGACATCGTCTGGAAGTCGGACGGCGTGGGCATGCTCAACGAGAAGGTGGACTGGGACGGGGGCGGGCCCGACGGGCGGCTGGCCGTCGTCGCCGGACGCTCGTACCATTACCGGTTCACGGGACGGCGCGCCGGCCGCGCGTTCGTCGTGGAGAGCGACCCGGTGCCGCTCAAGTCGTTCACGCACCGCGAGTACGCGGGCGAGACGCGCCTCGAGGCCGACCTCGCGCTCATCTTCGAGGACGGCAAGGCCGAGTTCACGAAGGACGCCGGGACCTGGATCGACGCGTTCGCCAGCCGCCTGCGCCTGGGCGAGCCGCGCGCCGACGGGAACTACAAGCTGGAGCTGGCCGCCAAGGAGGTCCGCGCCAAGCTGACCCAGGCGCGCGCCAAGGCGCTGGGCCGCCGCCTGGCGAAGTCCCTGCTCGTGGCGCCCGAGCGCGTCGTCGTCGGCCTCATGCCCGCGATGCGCGGCGAGGCAGTCTCCGCCTTCCTGCCGCCCTCGAAGGGCCCGGCGCTGCGCGTCGAGTAGCTACTGCCGCGCGCCGTAAGGCGTGGGCGAGTTCCAGGGCGCGAACACCGGCAGCAGGAGCATCGCCGGTATGCCCGCCGCGATGGTGAGGAGGAAGAAGTTGGGCCAGCCCGTCGCCTCGGCGATCTTGCCGGCGGGAGCCACGAGCACGTCGCGGCTGAAGGCCATCAGGCTCGTCATGAGCGCGTACTGCGTGGCCGAGAAGCGCGGGCTGCACAGGCTCATGAAGAAGGCGCCGAAGCCGGCGACGACGAGCCCGGCGCAGAAGTTCTCCACGATGATGACGGCCACCATGACGGTGTAACGCGGGTCGAGCGAGAGGATGTAGTAGCCGATGTTGCTGGCGAGCTGGAGCACGCCGAACACCCACAGGCAGCGGTTGATGCCGAGGCGGTTGATGAGCCCGCCGCCGCACAGCGCGCCGACGATGGTCGCCAGGAGGCCGACGCCGCCCTGGATGGCGCCCACGTCGGTCTGGGAGAAGCCCGACTTGAGGAGGAAGGGCGTGGCCATGTTGCCGGCCATGGAGTCGGCGAGGCGGTACAAAGTGATGAAGACGAGGATGACGACGGCGCGCCACTTGGAGCGGGCGAAGAAGTCTCGGAAGGGCTCGACGATCGCGTCGGTCATCGTCTCCGGGACGCGGTCGATGGGCGGCGGCTCCGGCGACCACACCGTGGCGGCCACGCCGAGGAGCATCAGCCCCGCCATCACGAGGTACACCGAGTTCCAGGTCATGCGGTCGGCGAGGATGAGGGCGGCCGAGCCGGTGATGAGCAAAGCCGCGCGGTAGCCGACGACATAGACGGCGGTACCGGCGCCCGCTTCCAAGGGCTCCAGCACGTCCACTCGATACGCGTCGATGGCGATGTCCTGGGTGGCGCTCAGGAAGGCGACGCCGAGCGCGGTGAAGGCGAAGGCCAGGACCGCGGTGCGCGGGTTGCCGAAGGCCAGGGCCGCGATGGCGAGGGCGAGCAAGGCCTGGGTGATGGCCATCCAGCCGCGGCGGCGGCCGAGGAAGGGGGGGCAGTAGCGGTCGATGAACGGGGCCCACAGGAACTTCGTCGAATAGGGAAGGCCGACGAGGCTGAACAGGCCGATGGTGGTGAGGTCCACCTTCTCGGCGGTCATCCACGCCTGCATCGTCCGGCTGGTGAGGAATAAGGGAAGCCCGCCCGCGAAGCCGAGCAGGCCGATGGCGGCCATCTTGCGCTGGGTGAAGACCCGAAGTCCTTCGGTTTGGCTCATGCCCGCAGTATATAACTTGAATTTGGTAAAATCAGAGAATAATGTCCTTGAAAAGCTCGTCTCACCCGATCACCCTCATCCCCGGCGACGGCATCGGACCAGAAGTCGTCGCCGCCGTCCAGGCCGTCCTCGCCGCCGCCGAAGTCGGCATCACCTGGGAGGTCCGCCACGCGGGCGCCCGCGTCTTCAAGAACGGCGTCGCCTCCGGCGTCCTGCCCGACACCGTCGAGTCCATCCGCCGCACCCGCTGCGCGCTCAAAGGCCCGCTCGAGACGCCGGTCGGCTTCGGCGAGAAGAGCGCCAACGTGACTTTGCGTAAGTTCTTCGAGACCTACGGCAACATCCGGCCGGTGCGCGAGCTGCCCGGCATCCGCACGCCCTACTCGGGACGCGGCATCGATTTCGTGGTGGTCAGAGAAAACGTCGAGGACTTGTACGCCGGCATCGAGTACATGCAGACGCCCGGCGTGGCGCAGGGATTGAAGATCATCACTCGGAAAGGATCGGAAAAGATTTGTCGTCTGGCATTCGAGCTGGCGCGAGCGGAACACCGCAAGAAAGTCACGTGCGCCACAAAGGCAAATATTTTGAAGTTCACGGAAGGGCTGTTCAAGCGTGTGTTCGAGGACGTCTCAAAAGACTATCCAGAAATACATGCAGAGCATCAGATCGTCGACAACTGCGCCCACCAGCTCGTGATGCGCCCCGAGCAGTTCGACGTGCTCGTGATGACGAACATGAACGGCGACATCCTATCCGACCTCGCCTCGGCCCTGATCGGCGGCCTCGGCTTCGCCCCGTCGGCGAATCTGGGGGATGGAGCTTCTATTTTCGAAGCGGTCCACGGCTCCGCGCCGCAGATCGCGGGCAAGGACATGGCCAACCCGACGGCGATCCTGCACAGCTCGGTGCTGATGCTGCGCCACCTCGGCGAGATGAAGGCCGCCGACACGGTGGAGAACGCCTTGCTCGTGACGCTCGAAGAGGGCAAGGTCCTCACCGCCGACATGGCGGGCGGGGGGAAGGAACCCTCGGGGACGAAGGCCTTCACCGCCGAGGTGATCAAGAACCTCGGCTCCGCGCCCAAGTCCTTCCCGCGCCGCGAGTACCAGAAGATCAAGATGCCCAAGGTCACCCGCGACGCGGTCATGGTCACGGCCAAGGACACGCGGCCGATGGGCGTCGACATCTTCGTGGCCACCGCCATCGACCCGGCCGTGCTCGGCCCCTCGATCGAGAAGGTCCTCACGGGCCTGCCCGTGCGCCTGGCGCAGATCTCCAGCCGCGGCACCAAGGTGTATCCCAACACCCACGACATCGAGTCGGACCCCGTGGACTGCGCGCGCCTGCGCTTCAAGGTCTCCACGCACGGCGAGACCTTGGACGACAAGGACATCGCCGAGTTGCTCCTGCGCGTCGGCTCCCAGGTGCTCTGGGTGCACGTCGAAAAGCTGTTCAAGTACGACGACCAGCCCGGCTTCACCAAGGACCAGGGCGAGGATTAAATAGCTCTGTATTTCATGTAGTTTTTTTGACCGTCCCGTGACGCTCGGGACGGGGGGATCTTGGCCAATCCGTTGCGTAAGTAAGGCCGTGACTACCAAATCCCCGAAGCGCGCGTCCACGCCGGTCCCGTCTCACGCGAACGGATTCGTTGCCAGCCGCTCCGCGAAAGCCGACACCTCCCACCACCCGGGCCGCACCGGGATCGATCTCCTGCACGACCCCCTGTACAACAAGGGGACGGCGTTCACCTACAAGGAGCGCCAGAAGCTCGGCCTGCTCGGCCTGCTCCCGCCCCGCGTCTCCACCTTGAAGGCCCAGGCGACGCGCGTCATCGCCAACGTGCGCAAGCGCGTCACCGACCTCGAGAAGTACGTGGACATGCTCTCCCTGCTCGACCGCAACGAGACCCTCTACTACCGCGTCGTCACCGACAACATCGAGGAGATCATGCCGCTGATCTACACCCCGACCGTCGGCAAGGGCTGCCAGCTGTACGCCCACCTCTTCCGCCGCTCGCGCGGCCTGTTCATCACCAAGTACGAGAAGGGCCACATCAAGGAGGTCCTCCAGAACTGGCCCCGCAAGGACGTGCGCGTCATCGTCGTCACCGACGGCCAGCGCATCCTGGGCCTCGGCGACCTCGGCGCCAGCGGCATGGGCATCCCGGTCGGCAAGCTCGCGCTGTACACGGCCTGCGGCGGCATCCCGCCCGGCCAGACTTTGCCCATCACGCTCGACGTGGGCACGAACAACCCGGCCTTGCTCGAGGATCCGCTGTACCTCGGCCTGCCCGAGAAGCGCATCGAGGGCAAGGAGTACGACGACTTGGTCCAGGAGTTCGTCGAGGCCGTGCAGGAGGTCTTCCCGAAGGCCCTTCTTCAGTTCGAGGACTTCGCCAACCACAACGCGTTCCGCCTGCTCGAGAAATATCGCGACGAGATCTGCACCTTCAACGACGACATCCAGGGCACCGCGTCGGTCACCCTCGCCGGCCTCTACTCGGCGGGCCGCATCACGAAGCGCAAGCTCACCGACGAGGTCATCCTGTTCCACGGCGCCGGAGAGGCGGCCATCGGCATCGGCGACCTCGTCGTCGGCGCGATGATGGCCGAAGGCCTGACCAAGGAGCAGGCGAAGGCCCGCTGCTGGTTCATGGACTCCAAGTCGCTCGTCGACGCCAGCCGCACCGACCTGCAGCACCACAAGCTGCCCTACGCCCACAAGCATAACCACGGGCCGGTGCCGAACCTGCTCGCCGCCGTCAAGGCGATCAAGCCCACCGCGCTCATCGGCGTCTCGGGCATGGCCCAGCAGTTCACGAAGGAGATCATCGAGGAGATGGCGCGGCTCAACAAGCGCCCGCTGATCTTCGCGCTGTCGAACCCGACCTCCAACGCGGAGTGCTCCGCCGAGCAGGCCTACAGCCTGTCCGACGGCCGGGCGATCTTCTGCAGCGGCAGTCCGTTCCCGACCTACGTCTACAAGGGCCAGACCTTCGTCCCCGGCCAGGGCAACAACGCCTACATCTTCCCCGGCGTCGGCCTGGGAGTGGTGGCGGTCGGCTCCAAGCGCGTCACCGACGAGATGTTCGCCGAGGCCGCGCGGGCGCTGGCGCTGCTCGTCACCGAGGAGGACCTGAAGCAGGGCGCGCTGTTCCCGCCGCTGACCAAGATCCGCGAGATCTCGGCCCGCATCGCCGAGGCCGTCGCCGAGGTGTGCTACAAGCGCAAGCTCGCCACGGTGCCGCGCCCGAAAGACCTGCGCAAGACCATCCTCGACATGCAGTATCAGCCCGAATACAAGGAATACGTCTAAAATGGAGAACAACATGAGCTCTGTCGGCACCCCTCAACGACCCCTGTGCGTCGCGATCATCGGAGCCGGACCCTCCGGCTTCTACGCGGCGGAAGCGCTGCTCAAGGCCCCGGGCCTGACCGTCCGGATCGACCTCTATGACCGCCTGCCCACCCCGTTCGGGCTGGTGCGCGGAGGCGTGGCCCCGGACCATCAGAAGATCAAGTCCGTGACCGCGGTGTACGAGAAGGTCGCCATGGACCCGCGCCTGCGCTTCTTCGGCGGGGTGCGCCTGGGCACCGACATCAAGATCGAGGACCTGCGCGCGCGCTACGACCAGATCGTCTACGCGGTCGGCTGCGAGAGCGACCGGAAGATGGGCATCCCGGGCGAGGACCTGGGCGGCTCCTTCTCGGCGACGGAGTTCGTGGGCTGGTACAACGGCCACCCGGACCACCGGCACCGGACCTTCGACCTGTCCTGCGAGAACGTCGCGGTCGTCGGCATCGGCAACGTCGCGATGGACGTGACCCGCCTGCTGGCCTGCGATCCCGAGCGGCTCGCCAAGACCGACATCGCGGACTACGCCCTGGAGGCCCTGCGCAAGAGCAAGGTCAAGACCGTGTGGCTGCTCGGCCGCCGCGGGCCCGCGGAAGCCGCCTACTCGCCCGTCGAGATCGAGGAGTTCGGCAAGCTCGAGGGCTGCGACCTCGTCCTCAAGCCCGAGGAGACCGTCGTGACCGAGGTCTCGCACCTCGACACCGCCGACGCCAACGACAAGAAGAAGGTCGCCTACGTCCAGGAGCACGCGAAGAAGGGCGAGGGCACCCAGTCCCGCAAGATCCGCCTGCGCTTCTGCGTCTCTCCCGTCGAGCTGATCGGCGAGGGCGGCAAGCTCAAGTCCGTGAAGCTCGAGAAGAACAAGCTCGTCGACGACGGCAAGGGCGGCGCGAAGTGCGTCGGGATCAAGGAGTACGAGACGATCCCCGCCGGCCTGGTCCTGCGCTCCGTCGGCTACCGCGGCATCCCGATCCCCGGGGTCGCGTTCGACGAGAAGTCGGGCCACATCCCGCACGCGGACGGCCGCGTCGTCGTCGCGGGCGCCCACCTGCCGGGCGAGTACGTCGTGGGCTGGGCCAAGCGGGGCCCGTCGGGCCTCATCGGGACCAACCGCGCGGACTCGGTGCTGACCGTGCAGTCGATGCTCGCGGACCTGAAGGACGGCAAGCTGCCCTCCGGGCCCATCGACGTCGCGCCGGAATCGGCGACGAAGCTCCTGTCGTCGCGCGGGGTCTCGGTGGTCAACTACCAGCAGTGGAAGAAGATCGACGAGCTGGAGCGCAGCCGCGGCGCCAAGCAGGGCAAGATCCGGGAGAAGTTCACCAAGATCGAGGACATGGTCGCCGCTCTCAGCGTCGCCGCGTAAGCGTAGAACGCAAAGAAGGGCAACGGCATCGGCGTGCCGTTGCCCTTCTTCTTTTTGTCCTTAAGGCTCGGCGCGGACGCGGTCCACGAGCTCGCGGACGCCGGCGTAGTTCGCCTCGGCGTCGGGGCCGGACGCGTCGGTCTCGAGGACCTTCACGGTCTTGCGGAAGTGCTCGAGGACGGGGGCGGTCTCCTCGCGGTAGATCTCCATGCGGCGCGCGAACACCTCTGGGCTGTCGTCCATGCGGCCGCGGGCGGCGATGCGGCGCTGGAGCTCGGAGACGGGCGTCTTGAGGTTGACCAGAGCGTCTATCGTGTTGCCTTCCTTCATCCAGGACTCGATGACGCCGATCTCCTCGGGCCGGCGGGGGAAGCCGTCGAGGACGAAGCCGCTGGCCTGAACGTCGGGGCGGGAGAGGCGTTCTAAAACGACGCCGCGCACCAGCGCCGAGTCCACCAGCTCGCCCTTGGACATCTCGGCCGCGAGCGCCGGGTCGGCGGCGGCCTTGGCGCGGAGCAGCTCGCCGACGGAGATGTGGATCATCCCGTAGTCGCGGGCCATCCTCTTCCCGTAGGTGGTCTTGCCCGAGCCGGGGGGACCCGTGATGAGGATGCGCATCGGCCGGGAGTTCTGGTCGGCGAGCAGAGAAGAGCGGATGCCCTCGAGGAAGCGGGCGGTCAGCGCCGGGTTCTCGCCGTTGGCGGCCCACTCGGCGGCCAGGACGTCGCCGTAGGTGTCGGCGAGCTTCCCGATCTCCTCGGAGCCGATCAGGTTCACGACGAAGTCGGCGCGGCGCTTGAGGGGGAGGATGAACTCCTTCTCGTCCTGCAGGATGACGGGCCAGCGCTTCAGATTGGTCTCGGCCGAGATGCCCCGCTCCAGGCGGTCCCGGCGCAGGCGGCGGGCCAGGCGGATGACGGCGGGGGCGTCGAGGTACACGTTAAGGGTCTTCGCGCCCTCGGCCGCCTTGATGAGCTTGTCGTGCGAGGCGTAGATCGAGTCCACGATCAGGACCTCGTCGGCGCCGAGCGTCAGGTACTCGCCGCTGTCGAAGCGCGTGGTCTGCGTGGCCATGTCGTTGAGCGGCAGCTCGACCTTGCCGCCGGCGAGCAAGGTCCGGATGTCGTCGGCCACGCGGTCGAGATACAAGGATTCCGGCCGGTCGAAGTCGGGCTGGCCGTCGGGGCCGACGGGCACCTCCGCCTTGGGCTTGAAGTAGCGGTCCACGGGGAAGACCTTGATGCGCTCGCCGAGCGTGGTCTTCAGGCCCTCGGCCAGAGTGGACTTGCCGGCGGCGGTCGGGGCCTCCAGGAACACGACGCTGCGGCCGGGGAGGCTGCGGGCGGCCTCGAGGGCCTTCGCCATGGCCTTGCCGCCGTCGGTGGCGGCGTGGCGGGAGAGGCGGGCGGTCAGCAGGGGGGCGATCAGGGCCTTCGCCTTGGCCTTGAGGGCGGCGTCGGCCGTCGCGGGGGCGGCGGCCTTGCCGGGCATCAGGCGGTCGACGAGGCGGACCAGCGGGCCGATCAAAGAGTTGGTGGCCTTCGGCGCGTAGATCTGGGAGAGGACGATGGTCGCGGTGAGGATGCCGATGGCGGCATTGACGGCCCAGCGGATGTCGCCGCCCATCACGGCCGCGTAGAGGTGCAGGAGGCTGCCCGCCACGACGAGGGCGGGGTACGCCGGGGCGATGCCCTGGGGCGCGCGGCCCTCCTTCTCGAAGATCTTGAAGTTCTGGCGGATCTGGGGCCAGTTCAGCACCCACAGCAGGCCCATCGCCGCGGTGAAGGAGGCGGTCAGCCAGGCCGACAGCGGCATGAAGATCGCGCCCGCGATCAGGGGCAGGGGCGCCAGCACCGCCAAGGCGGTCAGCGCGGTGGCCTTGAGCTCCTTGCGGTCGCGCTTGTGCCAGTTGATCTGGCCGACGACGACGCCGCTCTCGACGACGCCGGCGACGTTGGCGAGGTTCCACCAGAGGCTCGCGCCGGAGCCGATGGACACGACGGACAGCAAGGTGGCGGCGGCGAACCAGATCAGGGGGCTCGCGATGGCCAGGTCCTTGACGCTGTCCTTGCCGCCCTTGAAGTTCTTCCAGATCTGGGGGAGGCCGATGACGCTCAGCGCGATGCTGCCCGCCGCGGCGACGACGCCCACGTTCGCGGCGAGGATCGGGCCGATGGCGGCCAGCGCGCCGACGCCCGCGAAGGCCGCGGCGCGGACGAGCGGGCGGTGCCAGAAGGGCTTGGCCGGGGCGGGAGCGGGGGTCTTCGCCGCGGGCGTCTCGACGGGGAGAGGCGCGTCGTTCTTCGCGGCGGCGACGGGAGCGAACCGGAACAACGAGCGGCGCGAGGCAGCGGCGGGGGCCCGGACGGGGTCCGCCAAGGTGCCCTTGGAGCCCTCGATCAAGGCCTCGGGATACAGGGCGGCGAAGGACTCGGCGCCGGCGCGGCTCGAGTCCTCGACGGGGGCGTCGCGGCGGACGGTCGCCATCGCGCCGTCCTTGGAGGCGGCGCTCAGGGCGGCGGCCTGGAGGGCGGGGGCGGCGGCGACGGGCCGGGCGAGAGCGGCGGCCGCGGCGCGGGCGGGCGCGGGGAGCGCGCCCCGGAGGGCCGGGGCGGCCATCACGGCCGAAGGCGTCAGCGCGGCCGGGCTCATGACGGCGGAAGGGGATAGGGCCGGGACGGGCGAGAGGCCGGCGACGAAGGAGGCGCTGAGCGAGGCCCGCGGGAGCGCCTGGACCTGGCCGACCGGGGAGAAGGCGCCGACGGCGGAGGCGGGGACGACGGGGACCCCGCCGGTGTGGACCTGGACGGAGGCGGAGTTGACGACCTGGGCGACGGCCTCGTAAGCGCCCCAGGAGAAGGACCACGCGACCTGCAAGGTCGCCAGGAGGACCGCCAGAGCCTTCTTTCGTGTCGTCATCCTATATGGAGGATAACGGGCGAGCGGGGCCCAGGTCAGGGCCCTAGGGCCCCAGGGCGTATGGGCCCAAGGGACTATGGCCAGGGGGGACTTATTCGAGAGATCCTAAATTGGTTACCATGAGGGAATCTACGCGCCAATCAACCGAGTTAGCCGGAACGCTCGCCGTGTCAGCTTTGATCGTATCCAGGTGGAGGGCAGCTTATGTTTAGGCCGAGTTTGGTTTTCTGGCTTCTAGTGCCAGTCAATCTTTTTGCTGCGACGACGGGAAGGAATGCGGGACATACGTCGGACTTGGTTGAAGACGCAGCTCCCGCAATGACGGTCCTGTTTGTGCTCGGGATCATATTCATCGTATTCCTAGCCATCAGGCAATTCTGGCTCTGGTATTGGAAGTTGAATGCGATCGAGGCACACCTAGCCGAACTAGTAGCCCTTCAGCGCAAGGCCATCCAAGGCAAGGAATAGTTTGATTTATTCGAGTCTTGCCGTATGGAGAATCCCCGCCTCAGGTCAGGGTCGGCTTGGTGGGGCGGTGGCGCGGGGTGAAGGTCTTCATCTCGTCCTCGGTGGCCCAGTCGGCGAAGACCGCCCGCGGCCCGTTGCCTGAGGCGGACACCAGGTACTTCCGGCCGAAGCCGTCGAGCGCCGTGACGCCGCCGCCCGAACCATCCTCGATGACGGTCAGTCCCGTGTGCGCGGCGGCCTCGCGCGGGGTGTGGTACTCCTCGCCCACGTACCCGTCGAGCGGCGCATCCCGCTCGATGACGAGGCGGGGGCCGCCGGGGGCGCCGGGCTTCACGTAGAGCGCGTACAGCGCGTGCTTGTCGCGGGCGTACAGCGTCCCGTCGTGCCATTGCACGACGATGAGGCCGAGCTTCGCGGCGATCTCTTCGGGATCGGAGCCTGCGTCGAATGTCTTCTCGTCCATGGTCAGGAGTGTAGCAGGGCTGCCCGCGCCATGCAACTTTTCGGGGGTCTCGATCGTCTGATAGGATGGATGATCGAATCGTGCTGGAAACGCTCAAGAAGGCCGTCTCCGCGCCGGACGCGCTCGATGAGCTGGCAACGGCGGCGAAAGCCGCCGGGGCGTGGCGCGCCTGGACCTTCGACCGCCAGGTCTGGTTCCTCAGGAAGTATCACCGGCTCACGCAGGCGAGATTGGCGAAGCGCTCGGGGGTGAGCCAGCGGCGGATCTCCCGCATCGAAGCCGGGGACGACGTCAAATTGAGCACGCTCAGGACGCTGTGGAGGGCGCTCGGCTACGAGCCGCTCGTGATACCCGATGTCATCGAGCTGACGCGCAAGCCGCGGCCTTACCGGAAGGGACGGACGATGTCGCCGAAGACATCATCACTACCGGCGCGGGAGTGATGATGACGTACGCGACATCAACACCTGTTCGGAACGAGGATGATGACATGCGCGACATCATCACCCGTCTAAAACGAGGATGATGACTCGAGAGAGATCAACGCCGGATCCGGCCCGGGACTATATACCTGAGTCGGGGTCGGCGGGGCGGGAGCGTTCGACGAACCAGACCACCGCCGTCGACGCGAAGTACAGGAGAAGGAGCACGCCGCCGAACAGGATGGTCGTCGCGATCAGGTCGCCGGGGGTGAGGAAGGCCGAGGCGGCGAGGATGGCCACCGTGGACTCGCGCCAGTAGCGGATCATGGCGCGGGCGCTGACCAGGCGGAAGCGGGCGAGGAAGTAGAACAGCACCGGCGCCTCGAAGGAGATCCCGGTGCCGACCACGACGCAGAGGAACAGGTTCAGGTACTCGGTGGGCTTGAGGTTGGGGCGCAGGCCGGCCTGGATGGCCTCGTCGAGGAGGACGTTGGCGAGGACGGGGAAGGCGACGAAATAGGCGAACACCGCGCCGGCGATGAAGCACACGCTCGTGGCGGCCGTGAAGGTCACGGCCATGCGCCGCTCGCGCTCGCGCAGGGCCGGCCGGACGAAGGCCCAGACCTGGTAGAAGAGGTAGGGGGAGATGACGAACACCGAGGTCCAGAAGGACAGGCGCATCATCGAGATGAACGGCTCGGCCAGGTCGGTGTAGGTGAAGGGGGACACGAGCTCCGGCGCGGCGACGCGCAGGGGTCGCTGGGCCAGGTCCCAGAGGCGGAAGCGCAGGAAGTAGCCGGCGGCCGTGGCGACGAACAGGGCGATGGCGGAGTTGATCAGGCGGTCGCGGAACTCGCCGACGTGGTCCCACAGAGGGAGGCGCTTCTCCTCGGGGAGGTCGTCCGGGAGGTCCTGCGGTATGAGCTCCACGCTCACCGGCCGCTCCCGTCGAAGGCCGCGGGGATGTGCTCGGCGCGGCCCGCGTCGAGGGCGACGACGTCGAAGCGGCACGGGCCGTTCCACGAGCGGGCCTGCAGCCACAGCTGCGCGGCCTTGATCAGCTTGCGGCGCTTGGCGCCCCCGACGGAAGCGGCCGCCCCCCCGAAGGACGACGAGGCCCGGGCGCGGACCTCGACGAAGACGATCTCGTCCTTGTCCCGCGCCACGAGGTCGATCTCGCCGACCTTCGCGCGGAAGTTGCGCTCGACGACGGTCATGCCCTTGGCGCGCAGGAGCTCGGCCGCGGCGTCCTCGGCCATGCGGCCGGTCTCGGCGCGTCCGTTCATCGCGGGACCGCCTGCCGCGCGACGGGCTCGTAGGTGAGGCGGTGGGCCGCGCACGGGCCGAGGCTGGCGAGCGCGCTCAGGTGCGCCTTGGTCCCGTAGCCTTTGTGGACCTCGAAGCCGTAGCCGGGGTGGCGGCGCGCGAGGCGCTCCATCCAGCGGTCGCGCACGACCTTCGCGACGACGCTGGCCGCGGCGATGCACAGGGACTTCGCGTCGCCGTCGACGACCGTGCGCTGAGGCAGGTCGAAGCTCCGGATGGCGCGGGGGCCGTCGACGAGCACCAGCACGCTCGCCTCGCCCGTCTTCGCCGCCGCGCGCCGCGCGGCGCGTCCCATCGCGGACAAAGTCGCCGCCAGTATGTTGTCCCGGTCGATCGCCCGGGGATGCGCCCACGCCACCGAGACGGACAGGGCCTGGGAACGAATGACCCCGAAGAGCTCGGAACGGCTCTTCGGGGTCATCTGTTTCGAATCGCGGACCAGCGCCAGCGCCGACGACGGGACCTTCGGCAGAGTCACGGCCGCGACCACCACGGGGCCCGCGAGGGGCCCACGGCCGGCTTCGTCCACGCCGATCACCACCGCGGTACGGCCGCGCGCGCGAGCGTCGTCGTCGAAGGACCCGCCGTCCAACTACTTGGCGACGGCGGGGGCGTCCTTGGCCTTCGGGGCCTTGGGCGCTTCGGCCTTCTTAGGGGCCTCCGGCTTGGGAGCCTCGGCTTTCGCCGGGGCCGCGGGAGCGGCGGCCTGAGCGCCCTCGCGGTCCTCGATGCGGGCCGAGCGGCCGGTCAGGTCGCGGAGATAGTAGAGGCGGGCGCGGCGGACCTTGCCTTCGCGCACGAGCTCGATCTTCTCGATGTGGGGGGACTGCGTCAGGAACGTCCGCTCCACGCCGACGCCGAAGGAGATCTTCCGAACGGTGAAGTTCTCGCTCGCGCCGCGTCCGCGGCGCACGATGACCGCGCCCTCGAACACCTGGACGCGCTCGGACTCGCCTTCCTTGACCTTCATGTGCACCTTGACGGTGTCTCCGGGACGGAAATCCGGGACCTTCGACGACTTCTTGTCTTCCATGGCAGCCATCATACGCTTCTCTCCTGACGTCTCTTATTACGCCCGTTCCAACAGATCGGGTCGCTTCTTCTTCGTCGCCTTCGCGGCGGCGTTGCGGCGCCACTCGGCGATCTTCGCGTGGTCGCCGGAGAAAAGGACCTCCGGGACCTCCCGTCCCTTCCAAACGCGGGGACGGGTGTACTGCGGGAAATCGAGCAGGCCGTCCGTGAACGACTCGCAAGACGCCGCGTCTTCCTTCTTGAGCACGCCCGGGACGAGGCGCGCCACGGCGTCGGCAACGAGCATAGACGGCAATTCGCCGCCCGTCAAGACGTAATCTCCGACGGAAATCTCCTCGTCGAACGATTCCGCCACCCGCTCGTCGACCCCTTCATAGTGGCCGCACACGAGGATCAGGTGCTTTTCCCGTGAGAGCCGCTTCGCGACTTTATTATCGAAAGTCTTTCCCTGGGGCGAGAGGAAAATGACTTTTGAGTCCTTCTTCTTGACGCTCTTGATGGCTTTTTCAAGCGGCTCCGCCATCATGAGCATCCCCGGCCCGCCGCCGAACGGCCGGTCGTCGACCTTGTGATGCTTGTCTTCGGTGAAATCCCGGGGATTGACGCAGCCCCACGACACGAGCCCCTTCTCCTGGGCGCGCGCCATCATGCTCGCGTCCATGACGGACGGGAACATGCCGGGGAACAGCGTCACGAAGTCGATCCTCATGCTAGTCGATGTCCACCTCGGCCCGCACGCCGGCCTTCTGCGCGGCCACGCCCACGAGGGCGCGGATCGCCTTGATGACCTTGCCTTGCTTGCCGATGACCTTGCCCTTGTCCGTCTCGTCGACGATGAGGTTCAGGACGGTGATGTCCCCGTCCTGCTCCTCCTCGATCGACACCGCGTCCGGCTTGTCGGCCAGGCGCTTGACGATGAAGAGCGTCAGGTCTTTCATGAGCATCTTACTTGGCGGCGGCCTTGAACGCGGCCTTCACGAGCGAGCGCACGGTCTCGGACGGCTGAGCGCCGACGCCGATCCAGTACTCGTAGCGGGTCTTGTCGACCTCGACCTTCTTGCCCTGCGTCTCGACGCGGGGGTTGTAGGAGCCGAGCACTTCGATCGGCTTGCCCGTCGCGCCGCGAGCCTTCTCGATGGCGACGACGCGGTAGTAGGGCTGGTGCGGCTTGCCTTTGCGCTGCAGTCTGATGACGACCATTTCTTTCTCCGTTTACGGCTGTTGCTGAGGTTTAAAAGCGGCCCGGGCTTTGAGCTCGAGCTCCCGAAAAGCGGCGGCGGGGTCCTTGGCGGCGAACACGGCGGAGCCCGCGACGAGGCTGTCGGCCCCGGCGGCGGCGCATTGCGCGATGTTGACGGCGTTCACTCCGCCGTCCACCTGGATCCAGCATTCAAGATTCTTGGCGTCGATCGCGGCGCGCAGGGCGGCGACCTTGGGCATCATGTCGGCCATGAACTTCTGGCCGCCGAAGCCGGGCTCGACGGTCATGACCAGGGCCAGGTCGCACTCGGCGAGGCAGCCGATCAGGCCGTCGACGGGGGTCTTCGGCTTGACGGCCATGCCCGCCTTCACGCCGAGCGACTTGATCTTCTTGAGGGCCGCGACGGGCTCCTCGACGGCCTCGATGTGCGCGGTCAGGATGTCGGTGCCCGCCTCGACGAACCACGGGGCGACCTGGAGCGGGTTCGTGACCATCAGATGGGTGTCGACGCAGAATCCCTTCTTCTTGGCGAGCTTGACGAAATCGGGACCGAACGACAGATTGGGGACGAAGTGGCCGTCCATCACGTCGACCGAGATCCAATGGCAGCCGGCGGCCTTGACCTGGTCGAGCTGCTCGCCCAGACGGGAGAGGTCGCCCGCGAGCAGCGAGGGCACCACGGCGAGGGTCTTCGTGGCCACGATCACAGGTCCCTCTCCTCGACGAGGATGCCGTTCATGTAGATCTTCACCCGCGCGCCGCCCGTCTCCTGCACCGGCACCTCGATCTTCGTGCCGGGCTTGCGCACGCCGTTGAACAGCTCGCGCTCGCCGTACTTGTCGATGACGACGATGCGGACCTGGCTCTCGGAGCCGCTCTGGGGGAGCTCGTACTTGAAGGTCTTGGCGGCCACGGTCGGCGCCGCGCCCTTGCGGCCGCTGACGAGGAGCTGGACCTTCGCGTCGGGGGAGAGCACGGTGTCGGCGGCCGGGGTCTGGGTCATCACGGTGCCGTTGGGGAAGAGGGAGGAGGAGTCGGTCTTGACGTCGAGCCTGACGCCCGCGCCGGCGGCCCAGGAATGGGCCTCCTCGACGTTCTTGCGCAGGAAGTCCGGCATGAGGGCCACTCCCGCGGGCGGCGCGCCGCCGGAGACGACGAGGTTGACGAGGGCGTCGCGCTCGACGCTGGACTCGGCCTTCGGGTCCTGGGAGAGGACCATGCCCTTCTCCTGCTTGAGCGAGTAGGACTCGCTGACCTCGCCGAGGGCGAGCTGGGACTGGCGCAGCATCATCTCGGCGTTGCGCAGGGGCAGGCCGACGACGGCGGGCGCGAGCACGGTCTGGCCGCCCTGGCTGACGATGACGCGGATGGTCTTGCCCTCGCGCACGACGGTGCCGGCGGGCGGGTCCTGGCGGAGCACGGAGGAGATCGGCACCGACGCGTCGAACTCGACGCCGGTCTTGCGCAGGCCCAGGTTCAGCGGGGCGAGCTGGTCGAGAGCGGCGGCGATGGAGCGGCTCTTCAGGTCGGGGACGGTCTGCGTGCGGCGGGTGTGGATGACGCCCTCGAGGCCCCAGTTCAGGGCGAACCAGGCGAACACGAGGAGAGCCGCCGCGACGGCGGCGACCTCGAGCGTTCTGACTTCGGAGGCTTTCGTGGTCAAATCGTTTTTCCGGATAACGGCAAAAGACCACCAGCGGCCAAGCGGAGGCCGTTGGCGAATTCAGCAGCGTTGAGCGGCTTTTTTCCCTCTGGTTGTACTTCGAGGAACCACAGACGGCTGCGGGACGAACATTCTACCAAAATCCCCTTATTTCGTCCAATGGAAAGTACGCGTCCCGGGGTGCCGGTGGAGGGGGGCTCCGAGGACTCGTCCAGGGCGGTTCTGAGGACCAGGACCTTTCCTGAGGTCAATTCGAGCCAGGCGCGCGGCCAGGAACGGAAGCCGCGGACGAGGTTGTGGAGGTCTTCGGCGGGGCGCGACAGGTCGAGGAGCGCGTCCTCGCGCTTGATGAGCGGGGCGGGGGAGGGAGCGCCTTCCTGGGGACGGCGAACGACATTTCCGGCGGCCAAGCCGGTCAGAACGGAATCGAGCAGCTCGACTCCGAGCCCCGTGAGGCGGGCCAGCAGAGCGGGAGCGTCCTCATCGGGGAGGATGTCCGTCTCCACGACCGCCTGGACGGGGCCGGTGTCCATGCCCTCGTCGAGCCAGAACAGGGAGACTCCCGTTTTTTTCTCGCCTCGGACGAGCGACCATTGCACCGGCGCCGCGCCGCGATACTTGGGCAGCAGCGAGAAGTGCGCGTTGAGAAGACCCAGGCGCGTCGACGCGAGGGCGTCGGTCTTCAGGATCCGCCCGTAGGCCACGACGACCCCGAAATCCGCGCCCAAAGCCTTGAGCTCGGCGGCGATCTCGGAAGGCTTCGCGGGCTGGAGGACCTTGAGGCCGAGCTCGAGCGCGGCGGCCTTCACCGGCGTCGGCGAGACTTCGAGCCCGCGGCCGGACGGTCTGTCAGGCTGCGAGACGACGGCAAGCACCTCGGTCTTGGCGGCGAGAAGCCTTAAGAACGGGACGGCGGTCTCGGGGGTGCCGAAGAAGATCGTCTTCACGTCAGTCCCAGCCGGGCTTGGCGGTCTTGATCGCGTCGAGCACCGCGAGCCGGTCCTCGAAGGGGAGGCGGTCGACGTAGAGCTTGCCGTCGAGGTGGTCGATCTCGTGCTGGAAGGCGCGGGCCAGGAGCCCCTCGCCCGACAGCTCGCGCGAGACGCCGTGCTCGTCGAGGGCGCGCACGCGGGCGCGGGCGTGGCGGCGCAGCTTGTGGTAGACGCCGGGCAGCGACAGGCAGCCCTCCTCGTCGTTGAGCTCGCCCTCGAGGGAGACGATCTCGGGGTTGATCAGCACGATCCTCTGGGACTTGCCCTCGGGCTTCACGTCGATCACCGCGAGGCGCAGGGAGAGCCCGATCTGCGGGGCGGCCAGGCCGACGCCGCGCGCGGCCGCCATCGTGGCCCACATGTCCTTGAGCAAGGCGGGGAGCTCGGCCGAGACGGCCGCGTAGTCGAGCGGCGGGCAGGCCGTCTTCAGGACCTTTTCGCCGTGCTTCGTGATTCTTCGTATTGGCATGCTTGAATCAGGTCGTCCGGCCGCAAGCGGCCGTACGCAGATGGCGGCATGGAATTTCCTTTACCATCTAGAGGTCGACGGCGTGCTCGACGCCGGGCCCGAGGATGCGGAAGCGGACGGGCTGCTTGTCCTTCTGCAGCGAGCCCCAGGTCATCGCCAGGCGCTCGAGCTGGGTGTCGGTGGACAGCTTCGCGGAGACGCCGAACACCACCTCGGTGGCGCCGACGGCCTGCGCGGCCTGGGTGATCGCGTAGAAGGGCTCGTTGGAGACGACGAGCATCGGCGTCACGGTCTTGCCGTGCTTCTCGGCGGCCTCGATGACGCGCGTGAACAGCTTCTCCTCGTCGTGGTCCATCGAAACGGTCTCGTCGACGAGGCTGAGGCCCTTGCGGATGCGAGAGGTGAACACCACGAGGTCGGTCGTCTCCGCGTCGTGCGTCTCGAGGATCTTGTTGAGGTGGTAGAGGTTGCCGGGGTCGCGCACCGCCACGAGCACGCGGTTGGGCCGCTCGATCTCCTCGCGCATGATGGCCAGGTCGCCGGCGCTGCGCAGGTTGAACTTCTCGCGGTGCTCGCCGTGCGCCTTCTCGCGCTTGTTGAGGCGCTCGCTGATGAGGAACAGCACGAAGAAGAAGGCGGTGAAGCCGAGGCCGAAGACGGTCGCGACCTTCTTGGTCAGCAGGTTGACGAGGCCGACGGCGAGGACGAGCAGGAACAGGCCGGCGAGGCCGAGCGGCAGCTCGTGCCGGCCGAGCCTCAGGTTGCCGGGGAACTTCCACTCCCTCTTGGCGCGGTCCTTGAAGCGCAGGACGAGGACGGCGGCGGCGTTGAAGACGAAGCTCCAGATCAGGCCGAAGGCGTAGGCCTCGCCGAGCAGGTACACGTCGCCGCGGCACAGGAGGATGGTGACCGCCTGCAGGGCGACGACGAGGTTGATCATGCGGTGCGTCGTGCCGAAGCGCGGATGCAGATGGCGCAGCGTGTCCGGCATGATGCGGTCCTCGGCGAGGCGGTTGAGCACGCCGTTGGAGCCCATGATCGAGGTGTTCACCGCGCCGGAGAGGATGATGACGCCGACGAGCACGACGAACGCCTGCAGCAGGAGCAGCAGCCAGTGCGGCCCGGCCATCGACATCGCCAGGCCGGACAGCAGGTTGTCGGCGTAGGTGTGGCGGACCTCGTCGGGGATCAGCCCGACGGACAGGAAGGAGATCGTCCCGGTGAGCACGAGGGCGAAGACGAAGATCACCGCGGCCGCCCGCTTGAGGTTCTTGAGCTTAGGGGCCTCCATCTCGCGGTACACCTGGGCGAGGGTCTCGAGGCCGCTCATGCCGAGGAAGGCGTGGCCGAACGCCACGAGCAGTCCGAGCCGTCCGAGGGCGAGATGCGACGGGAACCAGCCCAGCGACTCGTGCGTGAAGTTCACCTCGAGCGAGGGCCAGCGGAAGCCCCGGGACCAGATGGTGTACGCCGCCCAGGCGAAGATGACGACGGCCATGACGCTGACGAGCGACATGATCTTGATCGCCTTGTCGGAGGATTCCTCGATGCCCTTGATGTTCTGGCGCCAGAAGTAGGCGACGACGCCGAGCGCAAAGACCACGGAGAAGAGGTTCGGGGACACGGACCAGTGGATGTTGAGGTGGGGGAAGGCCGAGTTGACGAGCCCGGCGAGGTACTGGCCGGCGGAGACCGAGCTGATCGCGCCGGTCAGGATGTAGTCGAACATCAGCGCCGACACGGAGACCTTGGCGAGGCTGCCGCCCATGGACTCGCGCACGACCTTGTACACGCCGCCGCGCACGAACATGCTCGAGCCCTCGACGTAGAGCATCAGCATCGGCGCGGCGCACAGCATGACGCCGAGGATGAACCACGGCGCCGCGGGGCCGATCGCGGTCTCGACGATGCCGCCGACGTACCACGCGGTCGAGGCCAGGTCGCACAGCACGATCGCCGACGCGCGCCAGAAGGAGATGAACGACAGCATGGCCGTGGTCAGGACGACGACCTCGGTGACGCGCCGCCCGGGGCGGGGCTCAGGCTTCAAGCTTTTTGATCAGCTCGAGGGCCGCGGCGGGACCGGAAGACGCGGTGAGCTGGTCGATGAGGGCCGGCTGGAACAGGGACGACACGCCGCGCAGGAGCTGCAGGTGCAGCGGGAAGGCGTCCTGCTTGTTCGGCGAGAAGAAGAGGAACATGACGCGGATGGCGAGGTCGGGCTGCTTCGGGTCCGGGATCGGCTTCTTCAGGACGGCCATCCCGGCGAGGATGCCCGGTATGCCGTCCATGCGCGCGTGGGGGAGGCTCAGGCCCGTGTCGAGCGTCGTCGAGATGCCCTGCTCGCGCTCCTGGACCTTGGCGAGGAACGAGGCCCAGTCGGCGATGCCGGCCTTGCCGCACACCGCCGCGGCGAGGGTCTGCAGCACCGCGGCCTTGTCGTGGCCCTCGCCGGGAAAAAGGATGGTGTCCTCGGCCAGGATGGACGCGACCTTCAAGCCCTTGCCCACGCGGACGGGAGGCGTGGTCTTGGGGCTTTCGGCGGCCGTCTCGGTGGGCTTTTTCTGGAACCAGGCCATGGGGGGATGCTGGGCTTATTATCGCACAACCCGGGGGGGGTGTCAAATGGCCGCGGCCGGGGCGCTCCCGACTAAAGTATCATCAACGCCATGGGCCTGGGCCTCCTCTTATGGACCGCGTGGACGCTTTCGAGGAACACCTCGGTCATCCGCTACCTGGCGACGACCCCGGGAGCGTGGACCCTCTCCAGCCTGGGCGTTTTCCTCGGGACCACCGTCGCCCCCGCGCTCGCCGCGTTCCTGCTCCTCCTGCTCCTCTGGGGCGGAGGCCGGCGGCTCTGCCGCTCGATGTCCATCCCGGCCGACGGCGCCCTGGCCGTCCTCCCCGGCGCCCTCGCTCTGGGGCTGTTCGGGACCGCGCTTCTCGCGGCGGGAACGGCCGGGCCGCTGTCGTTCGGCATCAGCCTGTGCCTGGCCGCGGTCGTCGCCGCGGGGGCGGCCGAGGCGTGGACCTCGCGGGGCGCGCCGCGCCTCCCGGCCCTGCCGAGGAAGGCCCCTCTCTGGAAGACCGCGCTCGCCGTCGCGCTCGGGCTCGCTTCCTTCCACGTCCTGATCAACGCGCTCGCCCCGCCCGTCGGGTGGGACGCCCTGGCCTACCACCTGGCGATCCCGCGGCTCTATCTCGACGCGGACGCCGTCCGGCGCATACCGTGGCTGCTGCAGAGCTATTGGCCGCACCTGATGGAATTGATCTACGCCGTTCCCCTGGCCCTCGGCCAGGAATCCGGCGCCGCCCTCCTCCACGCCGCGCTCTGCGGCGCGCTCGTGTTCACCGTCTACCGCGTCGGCCGGGAGGAGGGGGGAGAGGCCGTGGGCTGGACGGCCGCGGCGCTGCTCGCCGCGCAGCCCGTGTTCCTCGAGGTCGCCGCCGAGCCTCATTGCGACGGAGCGCTGGCCCTTTTCCATCTGCTCGCCTGCCTCGCGCTCTGGCGGTGGTCGAAGCAGGGAGGAGCGGGCCTGCTGGCGGCCGCGGGCCTTTGCGGCGGGCTGGCGGCGGCCGCCAAGCTCCAGGGCCTGGCGCTGACCGGGGCCCTGTTCGTCTGGCTGCTCCTCGCGTCCCGCCGCCGCGCCGGCGCGGCCGCCTTCCTCTTCTGGGCGGCGCTGCCGGCCGCGCCCTGGTACCTCAAGACCTGGCTGGCCGCCGGGAATCCGGTCTGGCCTTTTTATTCGGGGCTGCTCGGAGGACGGTCTCAGCCCGAGCTCGTCGCCGAGGGGCTCGTCCGCCTCAGCGCCTGGCGTTTTCCCCGCGACGCCGCCCTGTTCTGGCGCTACGGCCCGCAGTTCCTCCTGCTGCCGGCGGCCGCTCTGTCCGCGTTGGCGGCCGGCCGGGGTCCGCGCCTCCCGTCGTTCATCGGGTTCTACTTCCTGGCGACGGCGCCGCTCGTCCTCATCACCGCGCGCTACCACGAGGCGTGGCGCTACCTCCTGCCGCTGATGCCGGCCATCGCGCTGGCCGCGGCCTGGTGGTGCGTCCAGGCCTGCCGCCTGCCCGGCCCGCGCCGCGCCGCGGCCTGCCTCGTCGTGACGCTGGGCCTCTGGCCGGCGCTGCGCGCGACCCAGAGCAACGAGCTCTTCGCCGTCCTCGCCCTCGGATCCCGCGCGATGCCCGGCGTTCCCGCGGCCGAGGTCTATCGCGCCCGCCAGCTTCCCTTCTACCTGTTCTACCGGAAGGCGGAGGCCCTCATCCCGCCCGGTGACAGGGTCCTTCTGTTCCGGGAGATCCGGGGCTACCATCTGCGCGCCGATTATCAATGGGGGGACCCGGTCATGCAGACCCAGATCCTCTACGACCGCCTCGGCTCGCCCGAGGCCTTGCGCGAGGCGCTCGAGCGGCGCCGCCTGAACTTCGTGCTGATCAACGAAGGCAACGGCCTGTACGGCCCCAACGAGGATTACTACAGCCGCAGGACCTTGGCGCTGATGGACGCGATGCTCGCGCGCTACGGCCGCGAGGCCCTCAGGGAAGGCCCTCTCGTCCTGTACGCGCTCCGCCCCCTCGAGGCGCGGCGATGACCCGCGGCGCGAAGGCCCTTCTCGCGCTGAGCGCCGTCTATCTGCTCTTCAGCGGCGTGATGAGCGCCCTCGCCCCGTCCGGGAGCTGGGACAACGTCGTCTTCGGCGCGAGGCTCTGGAACGAGGGCGACCCCGGCGGCTACTACCTCCCGAGCGCGCACGAGCTGTACTCGTCGCACGGGCGCCTGCTCTACCCCGGCCACCCCGGGCTCACCTTGCAGATCCTCCTGCACGCCCTGCAGTCCGCGTATTTCGCGGCGAGCGCCCCGCAGGGCGCGGGCTTCTCCGACTTCTGCGCGGCGAACCTCGGGCGGATCTTCCTGCTCTCGAAGCTCGCGATGACCGCGGTCCACCTCGCCTCCTTCGGCCTCTTCCTCGCCTTCGCCCGCCGCCTGCTCAAGAACGAGCGCGCGGCCCTGTTCGCGACCTTCGCCTACGCCACCTGCTGGCCGGTCGCCTTCTACCTGTCCCGGATCTCCGTCGAGCCCCTGATGGTCGTCTGCTTCCTCGGGACCTTCCTGGCGCTGTGGCGGCACGAGGACGGCGGAGGCCCGGCCTGGGCGGCGCTCGCCGGGTTCGCGGCCGTCGCGGGCCTGGCGACGAAGTTCCATCTTCTCTGGCCCCTGCCGCTGATCGGGGCCGCCGTCCTGCTGCGCCGGCCCAAAGGCCTGCTCGCCTATGGGGCGGCGGCGGCGCTGACCTTCGCGCTGTTCTCGGCCCTGCTCGATTGGCGGGACTTCTTCTCGTACTGGGAGGTCCAGGCCGTGCTCGCCGGCAACCCGATCCGCCACGTCGTCTTCGGCATACCGCGCATGCCTCTCGCCAATTGGCTCCCGGGTCCGACGCGCTCGGGGATCTTCCTGCTCTGCGAAGGCCCGCTGCTCGCGGCGGCCGCCTACGGCCTTCATCTCCACCTCCGCCGCCGGGACGCGCAGCGCGCGCGCCTCGCCTGGCTGGCGGCCGCCGTCGCGTACACCGTCCTCGTCTGGGCGTACCGCTGCATCGCCGTGAGCGGGGACTTCCAGGCGTTCCACTACCTGTTCCCGTTCATGCTCCTCGCCTGCGTCTTCTTCGGCGAGGCCTCCGAGGCGTTGCTCGCGCGAGCCCCGGCCGCGGGCAAGGTCCTGTGGGTGATCGTGATCCACGCCGTGGTGCTGAGCGCGGTGCTCGACACGCGGGTGAAAGATGCCGCTTTCTTCCGCCGCGTGAAGCCGTATCAAGCCGGGCGCCCCGCGCTGTGGGGCCTGGGCATCATCAGGACCACGCCGCCAACGAGTTCGAAATTGATCGACGCCGCCGGCAAGGTTCCGCCGGATATTCCGTAAGTTGTTGTAAACTAAGCCGTTCATGACGAAAAAGGCCCTTTCCGGTCGCGTCGTAGTCGTCACACGCCCACGCCTCAAGTCAGGCGGCGCAGCCGCGGCGTTAGCAGCGAAAGGCGCCCGCGTGGTCTTCGCCCCGTTGATCAAGACCGTCGCTCCGAAGTCGTGGAGTGCGTTGGATCGAGCGATCAAAAACCTCCGCCGTTACGACGCCGTCGCCTTCACGAGCGCGAACGCCGTTGATTTTTTCTTCTTGAGATGCCGAAAAATCCTCGCCGGGAAAAAGCCGGTCTCTCCCCGAGTCCTCGCCGCCGTCGGTCGCGCGACAGCCAAAGCCTTAGCGGTTCACGGCTGGGCTTGTACCGTGGTGCCTGAGGACGCGCGCTCCGAAGGTCTCGCAAAAGTCCTGCGCGTCCCGCGCGGCTCGCGCGTTCTCATCCCGAGGGCCGAGCGCGGATTAGACACGCTTCCGCGAAGTCTTCGCAAAAACGGCGCCCGCGTCACCGTCGCCACGGCGTACCGGACCGTCCCCGACCCCGAAGGCCTTCGCTCCCTGCGCCGCGCGCTCGCATTAGGCGCCGACGCCGTCACCTTCGCCTCCCCGTCGGCCGCCGTCCTCGCCGTGCCCGACCTGAAGCTCTCGCTGGCCGCCGCCGTCGCCATCGGCCCGACCACCGCCGCCGCTCTCCGCGCGAAGGGCGTCGTCCCCGCCGCCGTCGCCGCGCGCCCCGACCCCGAGTCCCTCGCCCGCGCCGTCGTCGAGGCCCTCCGAGGCCGCCCATGACCCGGGCCTCACTCCTCAAGTCGGCTTTGCTCGCGGCGGGGAAGGTCCTGACCAAGCACTTCGGCAAGGTCGGTTATAAGCAGAAGCGGCGGGCCGACCTGCTCACCATCGCGGACCTCGAGAGCCAGAAGACGGTGCTCGACGCGATTCGGAGGCACTTCCCGGAGGACGACTACAAAGCCGAGGAGGACGAGGTCAAGCTGACGGGCGCGGAATACCTGTGGATCATCGATCCGCTCGACGGGACGACGAATTACGCGCATGGGTATCCGGTGGCGTGCACGTCGATCGGGGTGTTGAAAAAAGGGGTGCCCCGGCTCGGAGGGGTTTACGATCCGTTCAGGAAGGAGCTTTTCCTCGCCCAACGGGATAAGGGCGCATTTTTGAACGGCAAAAGATTGAGGACATCTACGACGCCCCTTATGAAGGACTCCTTGCTTATCACGGGCTTCGCGTACGACCGGGCGGAACGGGCCGATTATTATCTCGCCCGGTTCAAAGCCTTCATGAAGAACTGTCACGATGTTCGCCGGTCCGGCTCCGCCGCGTTGGACATGGCCTGGATCGCGGCCGGACGTGCTGATGGATTCTGGGAATTCGAACTGAATCCTTGGGATGTCGCCGCGGGACTCCTTCTGGTCGAAGAGGCCGGGGGGAAGGTAACGGATTTCGACGGAAATAAATGGAAGGACTGGCGCTCGATGGGAAAGCGCACTTTGGCGAGCAACGGCAAGATACACGCGTCGATGCTGTCGACCCTCCGGAGAGTCAAATGAACGATGTCCTCATCATGGCCGGAGCACGAACGCCCTTCGCGGCTTGGAGTTTCGGAACGACGGGGAGGGGGACTCCCGGGGGCGCATTAAAAGAGCTCGATCCTCAGGATCTTGCCGCCGCGGCCCTCAAGGGAGCCCTATCGGCCGCGAGCTTAGCGCCTCGAGACGTGAACTTCATCGCCTTCGGCAATATGTATCAAGTGGGCCCTCACGGTTGCTACGGCGCCCGGTATGTCGGGCATCGCGCGGGTTGCCCGGTCGAGACCTCCGGCGTTGCCGTCAATCTTGCGTGCGGCACCGGACTTCTCGCGGTCACCACCGCGGCGAGCGCCATCGCGCGGAATGAAGCCTCGATCGCCGCGGCCGTCGGCGCGGACACGCCGAGCCGCCTGCGGCGGGACATCTTCGTGCCGTCCTTCACCGACATCTCCTGCGGAAAGCACATCGCCAAGACCGCCGAGGAGCGCGCGGGCGAGGCGGGCCTGGCGCGGGCGGCGATGGACGCGTGGGCGTGGAAGTCGCACGCGCGGGCGCGCGCGTCCGTCAAGCTGCGCGCGGCCGAGATCGTCCCCGTCGCCGGCCTCGCCGTCGACGACGCGGTCCTCGAGGACGCGTCGCCCGAGCGCTTCGCGACCGCCAAGCTCCTGTTCAGCGACGGGACGGAGACGATGACGCACGCGAACGTGCACGGGATCGTGGACGGGGGGGCCGCCTTGGTCCTCGCCTCGGCGAAGACCGCGAAGGGACGCGCCCTCGGCCGGCTCGTGTCCTCGGCCCTGGTCGGCGTCCCGCCGGAGCGCATGGCCTACGCGGCCGTGCCCGCCGTGCGCAAGGCCCTCGAGCAGGCCCGCTGGCGCGCCTCCGAGGTCGACCTCTGGGAGATCAACGAGACCTTCGCCGCCCAGGTGCTCCTCGACCAGGCGGAGCTGGGGATTGACGCGGAGCGCGTCAACCCCAACGGCGGCGCCATCGCGCTCGGCCATCCCTTCGGCGCGACCGGCGTGCGCCTGGTCCACACCTTGCTCCTCGAGCTGCGCCGCCGCTCCCGCCGACGCGGCGTCGCCGCCATCAGCGTCGGCGGCGGCCTGGGCATCGCCGTCTGCGTCGAAGCCCTGTAAATAACGAAACCCTTCGGCTCCGCTTGTCGTAATATCGAGTGCCGTGAGCGAACCCCTCGTCGCCGACGCCGACCTCGTCCGCCGCTGCCTCTCCGGCGACGACGGCGGCTTCGCCGCCTTGCTGGAGCGGCACCAGGACCGCGTCTACTCCTTCCTCCGCCGCCTGACCGGCGACGCGCGCGACGCCGAGGACCTCTCCCAGGTCGTGTTCCTCAAGGCCTTTCGCTCGCTCGAGACCTTCGACCTCGCCCGCCCGTTCCATTCCTGGGTCCTCGCCATCGCCCACCACGCCGCCCTCGACCATCTCCGCGCCCGGAGGACCGACCTCTCCCTCGATCACGACGAGCATCCGATCGACCCCGCCGACGGGGCGGACGGGCCCGAGCGCCTGGCCGAAGCGGCCCTGGACGGGGCCCTCGTGGAGCGGCTGATCGCGGCCCTGCCGCCGCTGTATCGCGAGGCGCTCCTGCTCCGCCACGGCGAGGGCCTGAGCGTGGAGGAGGTCGCCGCGACTCTGGGGATTCCTGAAGGGACCGTGAAGATCCGCCTGTTCCGGGCCCGCGAGCTGATGCGCCGGAAATGGGAAGCCTTCGAAAAAGATGAAACCCGGGAGGCGCCCCGTCCGTAATGGGGGGTAGAGCCATGGACTGCGAGAACGCCCGACGCCGGATCAGCGAGACCCTCGACGGGGGACGGCCGGACGCCGCCCTCGTGGGCCACCTGTCCGGCTGCGCCGCCTGCTCGCGGACCCTGACCCGCACCCGCTCTCTGAACGCGGCGCTCGCCTCGCTGCCCCAGCTGCGCCCGAGCGCCGCGTTCAGCACCGGCGTGCTCGCTTCCCTCAAGAGGGCCAGGGCCGCGGAGTCCATCCCGGCGTGGCCGCTCGCCGCGGCCTGGGCGGCGTCGTCGCTGGCGCTCGCCGCCGGCGCGATGCGCGTGTCCTTGTCCATCCCGCGCCTGGCCGGCGCCGTCGCCGAAGGCGCCGCCCTGCTCGAGCTCGCCGGCCGCCTGGCGCTGCGCGTCCTGCCCGCGCCCCGCGCCGGCGCGGAATTGTCGGCCGCCGCGCTGATCGCCGTCGCCCTGTTCCTCACGATCTCCCTGCCGCACGCGCACAAGACCCGCCTCATCGGAGCCAAATCATGAAAACCCGACTTCTGCTGGCCGCCGTCCTCCTCGCCGTGACCGTCCCCGCCCGCGCCATCAAGCTTCAGCTCGGCGACGACAAGGTGCGCAAGGGCGACTTCACCGTGGAAAAAGGCCGGACCTTCGAGGGCGACGTCGCCGCGGAAGGCGCGGTCACCGTCAAGGGCGTGGTCACCGGCGACTGCGCGGCCTTCGGCGGGCCGCTGGTCATCGAGGGCGAGTGCCGCGGCGAGGCGGCCTCCTTCGGCGGGCCGGTGCGACTGACGGGCAAGGTCGGGGGGGACCTCTCCTCCTTCGGCGGCCCCGTGGACCTCTCCGGCGCCGCGGGCGGCGACGTGTCCCTGTTCGGCGGCGACCTGACCATGCGTTCCTCCTCGACGATCGAGGGCGAGCTCTCGATCTTCGGCGGCCAGCTCAAGCAGGAGCCCGGCGCGACGGTCAAAGGCGAGCTCCACAACTTCAGCTCGCCGATGATCGGCGCGATGGTCCCCGGCGTCGCGCTGGCGGCGATGCGCGCCGACCGCGGCGCCAAGCACGGCCCCGCGCCGCGCAAGGCCCTGATCTCGGGCTTCCTCCTGGGGCTGTGCCTGCTCCCATTACTCGCGACCTTGTTCTTCCCGGCCCAGGTGGAGACGATCGCCGCGGCCGCGTCGGCGGACTTCTGGCGCGCCCTCGGCATCGGGCTGCTCGTCGAGATGGCGGTCGTGCCGGGGACGCTCGCGCTGGCCGTCTCGGTGATCGGCATCCCGTTCATCCCCGTGGCCTACGCGGCGCTCACGGCCGCCGTCGTCATGGGCACGGGCGCCTTCTTCCTCCTGATGGCCCGCCGCGCCTGCCTGAACCTGGAGAAGCCCGTCCCGTCCACGATCAAGGCCGTCGGCTACGCCGGCGCGGCCACCGCGGCGATCTCGATCCTGGGCGGCCTTCTTCCCGTCGTGGGAGGAGTGCTCGGGCTCGCGCTGTTCCTGACCTTGTGCTGCGGGATGACGCTCGGGCTCGGCGCGGTGTGGCTCACGCGCCTCGGCACGCGCCCGGCGGGTCCGGCGGCCTGACGCCGCTCAGAAGCGGAAGGCGATGGTGATGCGGTTCGTCGTGCCGAGGTCGCCGAACGGGACCCAGGCGTAGTCGAGGCGCAGCGCGGAGAAGTCGAAGCCGGCGCCGGCGGAGAACCCCGTGAAGCCGTCCACGCCGCGCGTGCGGTTCTGATCGTAGCCGCCCCGGATGGCGATGACCCAGGGCTTCGTCGAGCCCATCCGCGAGGCGGGCAGCCGGCCCTCGACGCCGAGGGAGGCGTAGGGATCATGGTCGACCGGGATGTTGACGTCGAGGCCGGCGTCGAGGGTCGGCGCCACGCGCCACAGGCCGCCGGCGCGGATGCGGGCGGGCAGCGGGTCGGACGAGCTGCCGAGCTTGAGAGGGGGGCCGATGTTCTGGACGGAGAAACCGAGGTCCAGGGGGCCGTCGCCGAGCTCGGCGACCTGCTTGGCGAGCAGGCCGAAGTCCACGGCGGCGGTCGTCCCGCTGCGGTCGTCGATCGCCGAGCGGATGATCTTCAGCCCGCCGGCGAGCGAGAGCGGCCCGATGAGGCGGCGCGCGTACCAGGCCCCGAGGGCCAGATCCGTCGGCGTGAACTTCCCGGTCGCGTCGCCGATGGCGTTGTAGCTGGTCTGCGCGCCCTGCGACGCGTACAGGAGGCCCGCCGCGAAGGCGCCGTCCCGGCCGAGCGGGCGCGCGTAGGCGGCTGACCCGGAATAGGCGGATTCGAGGAGGGCGTCGTACCCCAGGGCCACCTCGCTCGGGGCCTCGGCGGCGATGCGCGACAGCGTCGCCGGATTGAGGAACACGGCCTCGGCGCCCGAGCCGGCCGCGGCGGAGACGCCGCCCATGGCCGAGGCGCGCGCGCCGCCGGGCGATTTCAGGAAGGCGGCGCCGGTGGTCCCGCTCGCGCTCGAGGAGAACGCTCCGCCGGGAAAGAGCCCGGCGCGGACGGGGATCGCGGTTATGACGAGGATAACCGCGAGAGCGGTTATACGGGCCAGACCGGCCCCCGTCGAGGCTTTTCGACGGGCGGAGCCTCTTCCTTCGCCGGCTCGGCGGCGGCCGGCGCCTCGGGCTCGGCCTTCACGGGCGGCGGCGAGACGAGCGCCCCGAGCTCCATGCGGATCGTCTCGTCGGGAGACGGACCGGCCTTGACCTCGGCGACGGGAGGGGGCGCCTCGACCGGGGGAGGCGGCAGGACCTCGATGGACACCTCGGCCTCGGGCTTCGGGGCCTCGAGGACGACCTCGGCCGCCGGCGTCGGAGCCTCCACCACGACCTCGGGCGCGGGCTCGGGAGGCTTCTCCGCCTTGCGCGCCTTGCGGGCGGGCTTCGGGGCTTCCTCCGCCTCCGCGGCGGGCTCGGCCGCCGGCGCGGGCGCCGGCGCCGCGGCCTTCATCGCCTCGACGGCGCGGGTCAGCTCGCCGAGGCGCTCGATCAGGGCCTCGTCGCGGGTGGACACCGAGGACAGCTCGTCGTCGACGCGCTTGGACAGCGCGCGCAGATCCTTATGCAGGTCGGCCAGCTCGACCTTGATGTTCTGGAGATAGACGACGGCGGGGCTGATGCCTCCGGTCGTGTTCGCGGGATCCTTGCGCCGCTCCGGGCCCGTGAACTCGGGCTCCATCCGGGGCTTGGGCTCCGGCTTGGGCTCCTGCTTGGGCTCGGGCGCCTCGGCGTGGGAGGCGACCTTCGGCGACGAGGACGCCTCGGGGATGTAGACCGGGCGGATGGCCGCCGGGGCGGAGGCTTCCTTGTCGGCGACATGCACCGCCTCGGAAGGCTCGGCCCCCTCGGTGGCGTCGGCCGCCTCGGAGGCGACGCGGTACTGGCCGAGGAGGAAGAAGAAGAGGATCCCGCTGATCAGGAGCCCCGCCGACGAGATATAGAACCAGCCGTCCGCCCATAGTCCCATCATATTAGTAGGAATGGTATCCGTATGGGGGGAGCAAGTCAATCGGACTTTTCGCGGCGACCGCGGACCCGGGACAAGCCGGGGCGCGAAGAAGTATAATACTCGGATGACCACCGGCCGGCCGCCGTACCGCCTCGCGTTTTGTCCGCGCCACGAGGCCGAAAGGACGCTGTCCGAGCCCGCCGAGCTCCGCAAGCGCTTCGGCGCCAAGGAGCTCGCCGAGCTCGAGGCCCTTCCGGAGCGCCGCAAGCTCGACCGCGTGGCGGGCCGCCTCGCCGCCAAACGCGCGCTGGCCGCCCACTTCCTCGACGAGTACGGCTGGGAGGCCGACCCCGCCGAGCTGCGGGTATCCAACGACGACGCCGGGCGCCCCCGCCTGACCTTGCCGAAGGGCGCCCCGGCCCCCGCGCCGTCCTTCTCGATCTCGCATTGCGCGCAGGGCGGCGCCTCCGCCGTCGCCGCTCCGGGCCGCTTCGTCGGCGTGGACATCGAGAGCATCGTGCCGCGCCCGGCCGACGTGATCGCGTTCGTCGCGTCGCCCGGAGAGCTCGCGGCGGGGCCCGACGACCCCGAGGCGCAGGCTCGCCTCTGGACGGGCAAGGAAGCGGCGCTGAAGATGCTGGGGCTCGGGCTCGACGCGGCCGCGCGCGCCGTCCGGCCCGAGGCCGACGGCGTGACATTGACGGGCGCGCCGGCGAAGGCCTGGGCCGCGCTCGGCTCGCCGCGCGTGCGGCTGGACTACGACGGCGTCGAGGGCGCGCGCATCGCCATCGCCTACACGGGAGATTGATCATAATGGAAAAGGAAGCGGTGAAGAACCTGAAGGTCCCCCGGCCGGCGGCCGCGAGCGTCGTCAAGCTCCGGCAGGCCGTCGAGAAAGCCTCCGCCGGCGGCGGCCCCCAGCGCCTCGAGGCGCAGAAGGCCCGCGGCAAGTTCACCGCCCGCGAGCGCATCCATTACCTGCTCGACGAGGGCACGTTCCAGGAGCTCGACCTGCTCGTCTCGACGCGGGCGACGGATTTCGGCCTCAAGGACAAGGACATCCCCGGCGACGGCGTTATCACGGGCTTCGGCCAAATCAACGGCCGCGAGGTCTGCGTCTACGCGCAGGACTTCACCGTGCTCGGCGGCTCTCTGGGCCTGGCGCACGCCAAGAAGATCGTGAAGGTGATGGACCTCGCCTACGAGAACCGGGTCCCGGTCATCGGCCTCCTCGACTCGGGCGGGGCGCGCATCCAGGAAGGCGTGGATTCCCTCGACGGCTACGCCGAGATATTCCAGCGCAACGTGAAGTGCTCCGGCGTCATCCCGCAGATCTCGGTGATCCTCGGCCCGTGCGCCGGCGGCGCCGTCTACTCGCCAGCGCTCACCGACTACATCTTCATGGTCGAGGGCATCTCCCAGATGTTCGTGACCGGCCCCGACGTGGTCAAGGCCGCGACGGGGGAGGAGGTCACCTTCGACGGCCTCGGCGGCGCGGACGCCCACAGCGCGAAGTCCGGCGTCTGCCACTTCGTCGCCAAGTCCGAGCCCGACTGCTTCCGCCAGGTGCGCGAGCTGCTGAGCTACCTGCCGCAGAACCGCTGGGAGAAGCCGCCCCGCGTCGCCAACCCGGACCCGATCAGGCGCTCGGTCCCGCTCCTCGAGAAGATGTGCGACCTGGACCCGCGCAAGTCCTACCGCGTCCATCACATCATCTGGCAGTTCGTCGACGAGCACAAGTTCTTCGAGGTCCAGGCCGGCTACGCGAAGAATATCGTCACGGGCTTCTGCCGCATGGGCGGCGAGGTCGTGGGCATCGTCGCCAACAACCCGGCGAGCGTCGCCGGCGCCCTCGACATCAACGCCTCGGACAAGGCCGCGCGCTTCATCCGCTTCCTCAACTGCTTCAACATCCCCGTGCTGACCTTGGTCGACGTCCCCGGCTACTGGCCGGGCGTCACCCAGGAGCACGGCGGCATCATCCGCCACGGCGCGAAGATCCTGTTCGCCTACGCCGAGGCCACGGTCCCGAAGATCACGGTGATATTGAGAAAGGCGTATGGCGGCGCCTACATCGCGATGAGCTCCAAGCACATGAAGGGGGACTTCAACTTCGCCCTGCCCTGCGCCGAGATCGCGGTCATGGGCCCGGCGGGCGCCATCGAGATCCTCTACTCCCGGGAGATCGCCGCCTGCAAGACCGACGCCGACAAGGCCGCCCTGCGCGCCAAGCTCTGCGCCGAGTACGCGGCCAAGTTCGCCTCGCCCTACCAGACCGCCTCGACCGGCTCCATCGACGAGGTCATCGAGCCCTCCCTGATGCGCTACAAGATCGTCCGCGCCCTGCGCTTCCTCAAGGACAAGCGCGTCCCCGGCACCCACGAGAACCGCGGGAACATCCCCCTGTAGGAGAACGGTGCCTGTCTTACCACTATTTTCACTTTCGCTGCCGCTAAAGTGAAAATAGTGGTAAGACAGGCACCATCGTATAGTCGTGACATTTCGGCGAATTCTGCTATACTTCCGGCGATGATCAAGGCGCAGATTCTCGTCGTCGAGGACCAGGCGGCCACGGCCGACCTCATTCTCGAGGTGCTCAAGGGCGAGGGCTACGAGGCCCAGACCGTCGACACCTTGGCGAAGGCCCGCGCGCGCCTCAAGAAGCAGCCCCCGGAGCTCCTGCTCCTCGACCGGAACCTCCCCGACGGCGACGGCGTGGACCTGCTGGCCGAGATACGCAATGACGAGAAGCTCGGCGCCCTGCCCGTCATCATCCTCACCGCGAAGAAGGAGGTCGCCGACAAGATCGCCGGCCTGCGCGTCGGCGCCGACGACTACGTCGCCAAGCCCTTCAACACCGAGGAGCTCGTCGCTCGCGTCGCCACCATCCTGCGCCGCGCCGGCAAGGTCGAGGAGCCGAACACGGTGGAGGCGGGGGGCGTCAAGCTCGACCGCGCCTCCCGCAAGGTCCACATCGGCGAGAAGGAGGTCGCGCTCTCCGCCAAGGAGTTCGACCTGCTCTGGTTCCTCGTCTACCGCAAGGGCCGCGTGCTGACCCGCGACTTCCTGCTCCAGCACGTCTGGGGCTACGACTCGGGCATCGACCTGACGACGAAGGTCATCGACGTGACGCTCTCCCACCTGCGCAACAAGATCGGCCCCGTCGCCGACAAGATCGTCGCCGTCCGCGGCTTCGGCTACCGCTTCGACGCTTAAGGCGCCGCCCGCCATGGCCGACATCACGACCGAAGTCGCCCGTCGCCGCACGTTCGCGATCATCTCCCACCCGGACGCCGGCAAGACCACTCTGACCGAGAAGCTCCTGCTTTACGGCGGGGCCCTTCAGCTCGCCGGCTCCGTCACCGCGCGCAAGAACCAGAGCTCCTCGGCGTCCGACTGGATGGAGCTCGAGCGCAAGCGCGGCATCTCCGTGTCTTCGACCGTGCTCCAGTTCGATTACGAAGGCCACCGGATCAACCTGCTCGACACCCCGGGCCACAAGGACTTCTCCGAGGACACCTACCGAGTGCTCACCGCCGTCGACGCCGCCGTCATGGTCATCGACGCCGGCAAGGGCATCGAGCCCCAGACGCTCAAGCTCTTCGAGGTGTGCCGCCTGCGCGGCATCCCGATCCTGACGTTCATGAACAAGCTCGACCGCGAAACCAAGGACCTCCTCGAGCTGCTCGACGAGCTCGAGAACCAGCTCCAGCTCCATCCTTATCCCGTGAACTGGCCGATGGGCGTGGGCCAGCGCTTCAAGGGCGTGTACGACCGGACCACGAAGCAGGCGCACATGTTCGAGCGCACCGTCCGCGGCGCGTACAAGGCCCCAGTCTTGGTCAAAGGCATCGACGATCCCGCGGTGAAGGACGCCCTGGACCCCGACGCCTACCACCATTTCGTCGAGCAGGTGCATCTGCTCGAGGCCGCCGGCGCCGGCTTCGACGCCGCCGACGCGCTGAAGGGGGGCACGACGCCGGTGTACTTCGGCTCGGCCGTCAACAACTTCGGCGTGCAGCTGCTGCTCGAGGCCCTGCTCCAGCACGCGCCCGCGCCCGCCGCGCGCGCCTCGACGGCCGGCCTGGTCCAGCCCACGCGCGACTCCTTCTCCGGCTTCGTCTTCAAGATCCAGGGCAACATGGACCCCAAGCACCGCGACCGCGTCGCCTTCGTGCGCGTGGTGTCGGGGAAGTTCACCCGCGACCTGACGGTGACCCACAGCCGCACCGGGAAGGCTTTCCGTTTGGCGAACGCCCACAAGATCTTCGGCCGCGACCGCGAGATCATCGAGGAGGCCTACGCCGGCGACGTCATCGGCCTGGTCGGCTACTCGGATTTCGGCATCGGCGACACCTTGAGCGAGGACCCGAAGGTGGTCTACGACGAGATCCCGCGCTTCGCGCCCGAGTGCTTCGCCCGCATCAGCAACCCCAACCCCTCGAAGTACAAGCCTTTCGCCAAGGGCCTCGAGCAGCTCCTGCGCGAGGGCGTCGTGCGCGCCCTCGTCCCGCGCGACATGGGCGACGCGAAGACCACCTTGCTCGCCGCCGTCGGCCCGCTGCAGTTCGAGGTCGCGCAGTTCCGCCTGCAGTCCGAGTACGGCGTCGAGTCGCGCCTCGAGCCGATGGCCTGGACCCTCGCGCGCTGGGTCGGCCCGAACACCAAGCCCGGCGCCGTGGACGCCGTCGCGCTGCCGATGCAGTCCGCGCGCGTCAAGGACGAGGACGGCAACGAGATGATCCTGTTCCCGACGCCCTGGTCCCTGCAGTACCTCTCGGAGAAGCACCCCGAGATCGAGCTGCTGCGCCTGCCGCCCTCCAAGACCAAGTAGGTGTCAGGCCTAACGTTAATGACAGTATTTCGGGAAGGTTCGGGGAAATACTGTCACTAACGTTAGGCCTGACACCTTTTTTACTTGTCGGGGATGGCGGCCTCGAACTTCAGCTGGTCGCCGACCTTGAGCTTGCGGCGCGAGGCCTCGCCGGAGGCGAGCTCGAGGACGAACTGGCCGCGGCCGCCCGCGGTGACGATCTTCTCGTCGGGGGTGTCCACCGTGGACTCGTGGAGCTTCTCGTGGATCTCGGTGATCCTCTTGTCCGGGCCGATCCAGAGGATGTCGAGCGGCACGAGGGTGTTCTTCATCCAGAAGTTCAGGTACATGTCCTGGGGGAACACGAACAGCATGCCGTAGGTGCGCGGCATCTTCGTTACGCACATGAGGCCGATCTCGCGCGTCATCGGGGTGTCGACGAGGTCGATCCGGATCTTCTGGCCGTCTGGGAAGGTCAGGGCGGTCTTCTTGGCCTTCGGCACGGCCTGCGGCACGCACTTCGCGGAGGGGGCGCCGCCGGCGAACGCGGCGGGGGACAGCGCGAGGAGGAGCATCAGGGCTTTCATTGGGTTTTCTCCGGCTGCGATTTGACGAACTGAGAGATCGTGCGGGCCTCGTCGGCCCAGCCCTTCGTGCCCCAGGGCCCGAGGCGGCCCCAGATGAGGCGGGCCATGTCGTGGTAGAAGACGCCGCGCGCGGGCCCGTCGCCGTAGACGCCCGAGACCGCGGCCTTCATGCGGCGCCCGAACTCGGCCGGGCCGGACTCGTCCTTCTGGTGCAGGCCCCAATCGAAGATGTCGCCGGGCAGGACCTGGACGTCGCCGCGCTTGATGTACTCGTTCCAGCTCTTCATCATCGCCGCGTACTGCGCCTTGTCGGCCTCGTAGAACATCAGCGCGTCGATGTCCACGCCGGCGTCGTTCATCATGACCGGGTCCTGGCCGTGGTGCCAGCCCTTCTCCCAGGTCAAGGTGAACGCCCAGAGGGCCTTGTCGCCGAGGCGGGCCTTGATCTCGCGCACGATCAGCGCGACGCGGCGCGCGCGCCACCATTCCCAGGCCTCGACGAAGTCCATGTCGCGGCGCATGATCTTCTTGCGCGCGAGCCAGGTCATGCGCTCATCGCGCGTCAGGCTGCGCCATTCCCGGGGGACGGCCACGCCGGGCATCTCGGCGACGAAGTCGTCGACGAGCTCGTAGCCGCCGAGCGCGTTGCGGATGTAGTCGAGCCCGACCCAGTCCACGTTCGGGTCGTCGGCGTAGGGCTTGAGGAACGCGGCGACGTCCGACAGGCGCTTGCCGTCGCGGATCGAGATGGCGCGGGTGACCACCGGCGCCCCGTCCTTGATCTCCAGCCCGTACTCGTAGCCGGGAAGCGGGACCTTCGACATCGTCAGCGAGAACATCGCGTACACGCCGAACTTGAGGCCGCGCCGCCGGCACTCCGCCGCCACCTGGGGGATCATCTTGAGGTTGGCGCTCATCCAGACCTCGTCCCTGCCCAGGCCCGGCGTCTGGCCGCCCAGCATCCAGAAGGCGTCGGCGCCGACGTACTGCGCCCAGTCGAGCAGGCCGCGCCAATCCGTCATGGTCCCGTCCGGCGCCTTGATCTTCATCGAGGACAGAGGCATCACGCTCTCGAGCGTGGCGACGACGAGCCCCTTGGGCATCGGCTTGGGGACGCGCCGCGAGATCCGGAAGGGGGCGATCCTCAGGCGCTCCGCCAGGTCCGGGCGGCCGACGAGGGCTGGTCGGTAGGCGCCGGGGGGGGCGTTCCACGGCACCGGCCACTTCGCCGTCCAGCGTCCCGGGGCGACCTTGACGGCCTTCATCTCGCGGATGCCCGCGACCGTGGTCACGGCCTCGGTGCCGCGCATGACGACGAAGCGGGGCGGCGCCGCGGCGAAGGACTCGTCCAAAGTCCGGTCGCCGGAGAGCATGGTCAGCTCGACGATGTCGAAGTGCAGGTGGTCGGCCTTGGACGCGGTGAGCGTCAGCTCCCGGCTGCGGCCGCGCGCGGTCCAGAGCCCGAAGACGGCGGCGTACAGCCCCGCGACGGCGAGGAGGAGGGCGAGGCCCCGGCGCACGGTGTTCGGCAGGCGCATGAAGGTGAGATTCTACTTGAAACGCCGTCGTTTCCGGTAAATTTTGATATACTGCGAACCTCGACAGCCGTTCGATTCAGGAGGGCGCGAAATGGTGACCGGACTGGTGCTGGTGCGTTTGATGGCGGGCAAAGAGAAGGTCGCGCTTTCCCGTATTAAGGAAATCAAGGGCGTTTCGCACGTCACCGCCGTGTTCGGCCGCTGGGACCTGGTCCTCGACATCGAGACCGAGGACGTCGGCACCCTCTCGAACGTCGTCGTGCGCGACATCCGCGCCACCCCCGGCGTGCTCTCCACCGAGAGCCTCGTCACCACCTCCATCTAAGTGAACCTTCGGTGAGCGAGCCCGTCCTCTCGGTCCGCGGCCTGCGGACGCACTTCATCACCCGCGAGCGGACCGTCAAGGCGGTGGACGGGGTCACCTACGACCTCCACCCGGGCAAGACCCTCGCCGTCGTCGGCGAGTCGGGCTCGGGCAAGAGCGTCCACGCCCTCAGCATCCTCCGCCTGCTCCCGGAACCGCCCGCGAAGGTGGTCGGCGGGGAAATCTTATTCCAAGGCCGGGACCTGCTGAAGATGGGCGCCGAGGAGATGCGCGCGATCCGCGGCAACCGCATCGCGATGATCTTCCAGGAGCCGATGACGAGCCTCAACCCCGTCATCAAGGTCGGCGAGCAGATCGCCGAGGCCATCGTCCTCCATCAGGGCGTCACCCAGGAGAAGGCCTGGGCCAAGGCCGTGGACCTGCTCAAGAAGGTCGGCATCCCGCACCCCGAGGAGCGGGTCAACGACTACCCGCACCAGTTCTCCGGCGGCATGCGCCAGCGCGCGATGATCGCCATCGCGCTGTCCTGCGAGCCCGACGTCCTCATCGCCGACGAGCCGACGACCGCCCTCGACGTCACCATCCAGGCCCAGATCCTCGACCTGATGAAGCAGCTCCAGCGCGAGTACCACATGGCCATCATCCTCATCACGCACAACATCGGCGTGGTCGCGGAGATGGCCGACGACGTCGTGGTCATGTACGCCGGCCGCCCGGTCGAGCACGCGCCGATCGGCGAATTGTTCGCCAGCCCGAAGCACCCGTACACCAAGGGCCTGCTCGGCTCAGTGCCCTCGATCTACGTGCGCAAGGAGCGCCTCGAGGCGATCGCGGGCCAGCCGCCGGACCTCAGCGGCGGCTTCGTCGGCTGCCCGTTCGCGCCGCGCTGCCCGAGCGTGATGGAGCGCTGCAAGACCGAGGACCCGCCCCAGTTCCATCTCGCGGGCGAGCGCATGTCCAACTGCTGGCTCAACGAGGGGGAATCCACCGAGCGATCCCACCGCCACGAGTCGGCGGGGGCGGCCAAGTGAGCGTCCCGCCCCTTCTCCAGGTCAAAGGTCTCAAGAAGCATTTCGACGTGCGCAAGGGCTTCTTCGGCGAGAAGACGACGGTGAAGGCCGTCGACGGCGTCTCCTTCGACGTGATGCCGCAGGAGAGCTTCGCCGTCGTCGGCGAGACCGGCTGCGGGAAGACCACGCTCGGCAAGCTCGTGCTCGCGCTCGAGAAGTCCACCGAGGGCTCGGTGCTCTTCGACGGGGCGGACATCTCCAAGATGAACGGCGCCGAGCTGAAGAAGATGCGCCGCCAGATGCAGGTCATCTTCCAGGACCCGTACTCGAGCCTCAACCCGCGCATGACCGTCGAGGACATCATCACCGAGCCGTGGGTCATCCATGATATGCACAAGGACCCCGCGGAAAGGTCCAAAAAGCTCGCCAAGCTCCTCGACGACTGCGGCATCGCCAAGTCCTATCTTCCCCGTCACCCGCATGAGTTCTCCGGTGGCCAGCGACAGCGCGTCGGCATCGCGCGAGCCCTCGCCCTTGACCCGAAATTGGTCGTCGCCGACGAGCCCGTGTCCGCCCTCGACGTCTCGATCCAGGCCCAGATCTTGAATCTGTTGAAGGACCTCCAGAAGGAACGCAAGCTGGCGTATCTGTTCATCAGCCACGACTTCTCCGTCGTCCGTCATCTCTGCACCCGAATCGCGGTCATGTATCTGGGACGCGTCGTCGAGATGGCGGACTCGGAGACCCTCTTCAACGACCCTCAGCACCCGTACACCGAAGCCCTCCTGTCCGCCGTGCCGGTCCCGGACCCGTCCATCGAGAAGCGCCGCAAGCGCATCCTCCTCACCGGGGACGTGCCCTCGCCGCTCAAGCCGCCGTCCGGCTGCCGCTTCCATCCGCGGTGCCGCTACATGAAGGAATCCTGCCGCGTCAACGATCAGTCGCTCATCAAAGCCAAGTCCGGACACGAAACCGCCTGCGAGGTCCTGCCGTTCAAGGACAAGCGCAGCGAAGCCGCGCTCGTCGCCCTCTAATGGAGATGACCCCTCATGACCACTCACGCTAAAGAAGCCCACAAGCCCTACGTCGCCGACAAGACGATGATGCAGGAGTTCACCTGGTCGTCGGTCATCGTGGGCGCGCTGCTCGGCATCGTCTTCGGCGCTTCCTCGCTGTACCTCGTGCTGAAGGTCGGCATGACCGTGTCCGCCTCCATTCCGATCGCGGTGCTCTCCATCACCCTCTTCCGGCTCTTCTCCAAGCTGACGGGGGCCCGCCAAACGACCATCCTCGAGAACAACATGGTGCAGACCGTCGGCTCCGCCGGCGAGTCCATCGCCTTCGGCGTCGGCGTCACCATGCCCGCCCTGATGATCCTGGGCTACGAGATGGACGCGGCGCGCGTGCTCATCGTGTCGTCTCTCGGCGGCCTGCTCGGCGTCCTGATGATGATCCCGCTGCGCCGCGCCTTCATCGTCAAGCAGCACGGCGTCCTGCCCTACCCCGAAGGCACCGCCTGCGCGGACGTCCTCATCGTCGGCGAGCAGGGCGGCTCCAGCGCCAAGACCGTGTTCACCGGCTTCGGCATCGCCGCGCTGTACAAGGTCCTCATGAGCGGCCTCAAGCTCTGGAACGACACGCCCGAGCGCATGCTCGGCTTCTTCCGCGGCGCCGCGATCAGCGGCGAGGTGGCCCCCGAGCTCGTCGGCGTCGGCTACATCATCGGCACCAAGATCTCCTGCGTCATGGTCGCCGGCGGCGTGCTGGCCTCCTGGGTGCTCATCCCGGCCATCAAGCTGTTCGGCGACGGCCTGACGGCCCCGCTGTTCCCGGCCACGAAGCTCATCCACGACATGTCCCCGGCCGAGATCTGGAAGTCCTACATCCTCTACATCGGCGCGGGGGCGGTCGCGACCGGCGGCATCATCTCGCTGTTCCAGGCCCTGCCCACCATCTACTCCTCGCTCAAGTCCGGCATCGCCGACATCCTGGCGGGCGGCACGGCGAAGGCCGCGGGCCCCAAGCTGCGCACCGACGAGGACATGCCCAACTCCGTCGTCGTCGTCGGCAGCCTGTTCCTCGTGCTGGCGATCGCGGCGGCCCCGGGCCTCGGCCTCGGCTTCGGCGTGAAGGGCATCATCGGCGCCATGCTGATCGTGCTGTTCGGCTTCCTGTTCGTGACGGTCTCCTCGCGCCTGACCGGCGAGATCGGCTCGTCCTCGAACCCGATCTCGGGCATGACCGTTGCGACCCTCCTGCTCACCTGCCTCATCTTCGTCCTCCTGAACCACTTCGACCCGAACGGCGGCTGGGTGGGCAAGGGCGCGCGCCTGACCGCGCTCTCCATCGCGGCCATCGTCTGCATCGCGGCCTCCAACGGCGGCACCACCTCGCAGGACCTCAAGACCGGCTACCTGGTGGGCGCCACGCCGCGCTACCAGCAGCTCGGCCTGCTCGTCGGCGCGCTGAGCTCGGCCCTCGTCATCGGGCTGACCTTGCTGCTCCTCAACAACGCCAGCACGACCTACGCCAAGCGCGACTTCCCGGCGATCACGGCGCCCGTCGCCGACCTCACGGTCAGCGAGGGCCTGCAGGGCTCCGACGCGGCCATCGACGCCGCGACCTACAAGGTCTGGCACGTGGGAGAAGGCGAGGTGGCGGACCTGCCTCAGGGCAAATACCTCGTCGACGAGGCCGGCAAGATCAAGTACCTCGTGGACCCCGGCATCAACGGCGTGGAGACCACGCGCCTCGATGGCACCAAGGTGCTCAAGTACAACGCGCCCAAGGCGCGCCTGATGTCGCTCATCATCGACGGCATCCTGACGAGCAAGCTCCCGTGGGGGCTCGTCCTCCTCGGCGTGGGCATCGCGCTCGTCCTCGAGCTGTGCCAGGTCCCGTCCCTGCCGTTCGCGGTCGGCGTGTACCTGCCGCTGTCGTCCTCGACGCCGATCTTCGTCGGCGGCCTGATGCGCTGGGTCGCGGACAAGTGGACCAAGAAGACCGAGGCTGAGTCGGACATGAGCCCGGGCGTCCTGTTCTCCTCCGGCTACATCGCGGGAGGCGCCATCGCCGGCATCATCGTGGTCATCCTCACGATGAGCCCCAAGGTCTCGGCGCATCTCGACATGAGCGAGCGCTTCGCCGGCGTCGCGGGCAGCGACCTGACCTCGGTCCTGGCCTTCGGCGTGCTGACGGTCCTGCTCCTGCTCGTGGGCGGGGAGAAGTGGCTGTCGGACAAGAAGAAGCGCGCCTAGATCCGCGGCGACGCCTCGATCCGGGCTATCCTTGAGGATAGTCGAAAGCCCTCCGGCAACGGAGGGCTTTTTTTCGACCGAATGCCGAAAACGGACCCTCCTCCAGGTGAAAGAGCGGTCGCAGCACTCACCGCGCGAGATCGGGGAACAGGACCGCGGCCATGTCCGCCGTGATGTTCAGGCGCAGCGCCCCGTAAGCGGTCTCGCTTCGCGCGGCCCGCGCGTCGAGCAGCTCCTTGATGATCAGGGACGCCCGCCGCGCCTTGACGGCGCAGATCGAGGGGACCTCCGCCCGGCTCACCTCTCCCTGCGTCAGCAGGCGGGCCAGCACCTTGGCCCCCGACTTGGAGACGACCTTCTCCCGCACGAGGGCGTCGACATGGCGCCGGTAGCGGCGCTCCAGGTCGGCGAGCGTGAGCGCGGAATCCATGTAGCGGATCTGCTCCAGGCACGAGCGCAGGAAGAACGAGCAGAACTCGACCAGGTTCTCTTCGGAGAGAGGGCCCCGCCCGTCCAGAGAGTTGCGGGGGGGGAGGTCGGCGTTCGCGAGATGCGCGTCGTAATCGGCGCGGTTCCGGGCGAAGGCGCGCGTCACGCTCCAGAGCCGGCCCTCGCCGACGCCGATCCGCGAGGCGTAGGCGCTCGTGAAGAGGCGTGCCACCCTTCCGTTGCCGTCCGAGAAGGGATGTATCCAGAGGAGGCGGTGATGGGAGGAGGCCAGGCCGAACAGCCTCCGCGTCCCGGCCAGGGCCTCCGGGCTGAGGAATTCCTCGAACCGGGCCAGATGATCCCGGATCGCCGCCCTCGTCTCGAGGGCGTCATGACGGCCCACGGTGATCCCCCGGTCGCGCAGCTCCCCGGGCACGACGGGCACGAGCGCGCCGCTCTCGGTCTTGGCGAAGCGCATCGCCTCGGGAAGCAGGAGATAGAACCGCTCGTGCAGCCAGCGGACGAACCCCTCGGAGCAGACGCGCAGCCCGGGCTCCCGGCGCAGGCGCTCGAACATGGCCTCCTGAACCCGGATGTGAGCCAGGTGCTCGAACTGGTAATTGCGGGCTGCGGGGTCTTTGGAGAGCTTTTTATTGAGGGCCGCCTCGATGTCCTTGAGCTTGGACGGGTTGCCCTCCATGGCGTTCGTGTAGTAGCTGTTGATCTTCTCCATGAAGCGGGCGATCTCATCGAGGATGAGAGGGTGGCAGCCCCGCCCCAGGGCGGCGGAGGAGGAGGCGACATCGAGCGCGAGCTGTTCGAGCTCCGGCGGCGCCGTCGACGGCAACACGGGGAACATGCGTCCAGTATAGCCACAAACATGCTAGATGTCAATGCCTGATTTTATTCCAGATTTAATTTTATTTTTAAACAGTTTTTTATACACACCCTCACGCTTAAAATAAATTAGTGCTAGATTGATGGACAGAAACAACACCCCGCCCCGGACCGCATCCGGAACCGGAAAATCCGCCCCAAATCCCCGACTCAAATTGACTAGAATACGGCCGTGATGAGACTCGCGCTCGCCGTGCTGCTGGCCGTCTCGTGCGCCGTGCCCGCCCGCGCCTCGAACGACCCCGCCGTCCTCGATTACGCGCTGGCCGCCGACGTCGACACCCTCGACCCGCACTGGGGCTACGACGCGGTCTCGCTGTTCGTCGTCGACCAGGTCTACGAGACCTTGATCGACTTCGCGGGCGACTCCCTCGATTCCTTCGAGCCGCGCATCGCGACCGTCGTCCCGTCCTTGGCCAACGGCTTCCTCGCAAAGGACGGCCTGACCTACGCCTTCCCGCTGCGCGGCGGGGTGAAGTTCCACGACGGCACGCCGATGACGAACGAGGACGCGAAGTACTCGCTGATGCGCTTCCTCCTGCTCGACCGCGAGGGGGGGCCGTCGAACCTGCTGCTGACCGGACTGCTCGGCGTGCGCTCCACGAGCGACCTGCCGCCGGACCAGATCTTCGCGCTGGCCGACAAGGCCATCTCGGTCGAAGGCGGCGCCTTGGTCCTGCGCCTGAAGAAGCCTTTCGCCCCGCTTCTCGGCATACTCGCCAACTTCGCGCACATCGTGCCCAAGGCCGCGGTCGTCGCCGGCGGCGGCTGGGACGGGAAGAAGGAGACCTGGGTCAAGCACCGCAACCCGGCCAAGGAGAACGCGGCGCTGTACTCCCGCATGAACGGCACCGGGCCGTTCCGCCTCGAGTCCTGGGACCGGGCGGGCCGCAAGATCGCGCTCGTGCGCAACGAGGCGTACTGGCGCAAGCCCGCGGGGCTCGCCCGGGTCAACCTGACCACCGTGGCGGAATCCCGCGAGCGGCGGCGCCGCCTCGCGGCGGGGGAGATCGACGCGGCGTTCGTCGAGCGGCGCTACCTGGACCAGTTCGAGGGCCTGCCCGGCGTGGTCGTGACCGACGGCCTGCCCTCGCTCGAGGCCCAGAACTCGGTCCTGTTCAACCTCGCCGTCGAGACCAAGGAGAACCCCTGGCTCGGCAGCGGCAAGCTCGGCGACGGCGTGCCGCCTGACTTCTTCGCCGACCCGGAGGTGCGCAAGGCCTTCGCCTTCTCGTTCGACTACGACGCCTTCATCAAGGAGGGCTACCGCAGCAAGGCCATCCAGGCGCACGGTCCCATCCCGGCGGTGCTGTTCGGCTACAACCCGAAGCAGAAGCCCTGGCCGTTCTCTCCCTATCAGGCGGAGGGCGCGTTCAAGCGCGCGAAGAACGGCGAGGTCTGGGCCAAGGGCTTCGCCGTGACCGTCGCCTACACCGAAGGCAACTCCGAGCGCCGCATCGCCTGCCGACTGCTCAAGGAGGGCGTCGAGAAGGTCAGCCCGAAGTTCCATGTGGATTGCCGCGCGCTGCCCGAGTCCAAGCTGCTCGACGAGTTCCGCGCCCGCCGCCTGCCCGCGTTCGTGTACCGCTGGATCCTCGACTATCCGGACCCGCACAACGCCGTCGAGCCCTTCCTCCACTCCCGCGGCTACTTCGCCTCGATGCTCGGCTACTCCAACCCCCGCGCCGACGCGATGATCGAGTCGGCGGCGGCCGAGACCGACCGTGCCAAGCGCAAGGCGCTGTACGCCGAGCTGCAGGCCATGGCGATCTACGACGCGCCCGCGATCTTCACCGCGGACAGCTACAACATCGCCGTCCGCCGGGCGAAGGTGCTCGGCTGGCTGTACCACCCGATCCAACCCTACGGCACTTTGTACGAGGTCACCAAAACCCCATGAGATCCATCCTGCTCGCCGCGCTCTTCGTCCTCCCGGCCGCCGCCGAGGTGAAGAACCCCGACACCTTCGTGTACGCGACGATCGGCGACCCCGACAGCCTGGACCCGGCGTGGGCGTACGACACGGCCAGCCACAACATCCTCTCGAACGTCTACGAGTACCTGCTCGGCTACAAGGGCTCCGGCCTGTCGACCAAGGACCTGATGCCGATGATCTCGGAGAAGGTGCCGAGCAAGGCCAACGGCCTCGTCTCCGCCGACGGCCGGACCTACCGCTTCCCGATCCGCAAGGGCGTGAAGTTCCACGACGGGACGGTCCTGACGCCGGAGGACGCGCGCTACTCGATCCTGCGCTTCCTGCTCGTCGACCGCGACGGCGGGCCCTCCTCTTTGCTGCTCGAGCCGATCCTCGGCGTCAACGGCACCCGCAAGGGCGGCAAGCTCGACCCGGCGGTCGTCGAGCGGGCGTTCAAGGCGGTGACGGTCGACAAGGGCGTCCTCGTCATCAGGCTCGAGCGGCCGTTCGCGCCGTTCCTCAGCATACTCGCGAACTTCGGCGCGATCGTCTCGAAGGATTTCTGCGTCAGGAACGGGCAGTGGGACGGGGAGGCGGCGACGGCGGAGCGGTTCAACAACCCCCGGCGCGAGTCGATGATCCCCAACGACAAGGCCGACGGGACCGGCGCGTTCAAGCTCGAGCGCTTCGACAAGACGAACAAGCATACGGGCCGCAGATGTACTTCCCGCAGCTGCAGAGCGTCCCGGGCGCGGAGGTCATCGACGGCCTGCAGAACCTGGAGCGCTCGTCGATCCTGATGTTCACCTTCAAGATGAGCCCGACGGCCAACCAGAACATCGGCTCCGGGAAGCTCGACGGCGACGGCGTGCCGCCGGACTTCTTCTCCGACAAGGACGTGCGCAAGGCGTTCGCGTACAGCGTCGACTACGACGGCTACATCAAGGACATCCTGCGCGGCAAGGGGCGGCGCACCTCGGGCGTCATCCCGTCCTCCCTGCCCGGCGGCTCGAACCCGCAGCCCCGGTTCAAGCTCGACCCGAAGAAGGCCGAGGAGCACTTCCGCAAGGCCTGGGGAGGACGTGTATGGGAGAAGGGGTTCAAGGTCTCCTTCGTCTTCAACGCCGGCTCCGCGCCGGCGCAGACCATCGCCCAGATGGTGAAGAAGAACGTCGAGGCCCTGAACCCCAAGTTCCGGGTGGACCTGCGCATGATCCAGTGGTCCACCTACCTCGAGCAGACCCAGGCCAACAAGATCCCGCTGTTCCTCGCGGCCTGGCAGGCGGACTACCCCGACGCGCACAACTTCGCCTTCCCGATCGTCCACTCCGCGGGCTACTACGCCGGCAAGCAGGGCTACAAGAACCCGGCGGTGGACGCCGTCATCGAGGAGGCGGCCGCGACGGTCGACGAGGCCAAGCGCGCCGCGCTGTACAAGAAGATGCAGTCCCTGGTCGACGAGGACGTCCCGCACGTGATGCTGGCCGAGGGGGTGCGCTACCGCGCCCAGCGGACCTGGGTGAAGGGCTTCATCTACCGCCCGACCTTCCCGGACATGCCTTACGGAGGGTACTACTACGACCTCCATAAGTCCGCGCAATGATTGCTAGAATACGGCCCGTGATGCGGCTAATCCTCGTCGTGGCGCTCCTCCTCCCGACCGTCCCGGCCCCGGCCGCGGGCGAGGTCAAGAACCCGGGAGTCTACACCTACCTGACGATCTCCGACGCCGACAGCCTCGATCCGGCCTATTCGTACGACACCGCCAGCCACATGCTGTGGATGAACCTCTACGAGCCCCTGTTCCAGTTCGAGAAGACCTCGACCTCGAAGCTCATCCCCTTGATCGCGGCCGAGGTGCCGAGCCAGGAGAACGGCGGCATCTCTCCCGACGGACGCACCTACACCATCCAGCTCCGCAAGGGCGTCCGCTTCCACGACGGCGCGCCGATGACGCCCGAGGACATGAAGTGGTCCCTGCAGCGCTTCCTGCTGATGGACCGGGCCGCGGGGCCGTCCGCGCTGCTGCTCGAGCCCCTGCTCGGCTACGCCGCGACGCGCGGCGACGACGGCAAGATCCTCCCGGACGTCTGGAAGGACCTCCAGAAGGCCGTCAGCCTGCAGGGCGACAAGCTCATCCTGCGCCTGCCGCGGCCCTACGCGCCCCTGCTCACCATCCTCGCCTCCTGGGCTCCGGTGATGTCGAAGGCGTGGGCGATCAAGAACGGCGACTGGGACGGCACCGAGGCGACCTGGCAGAGGTACAACAACCCGAGCAAGGAGTCCTCGCCCTTCTTCGAGCGCGCGATGGGGACGGGGCCGTTCAAGCTCGAGCGCTGGGACCGCAAGACGAAGGAGTTCATCCTGGCGCGCAACGACCTGTACTGGCGCGAGCCGGCGAAGCTCAAGAACGTGGTCATCAAGGGCGTCGCCGAGTTCGGCACGCGCAAGCTGATGCTCCAGGCGGGGGACGCCGACGCGATCTACGCGGACCGTCCGCTGCTGACCCAGCTGCAGGGCATCCCGGGCGTGAAGGTCATCGACGACCTTCCGACGGTCGAGATGAGCCCGGTCGTGTTCTTCACCTACGAGATCAACGCCCAGGGGAACTCCTTCCTCGGCAGCGGCAAGCTCGACGGCAAGGGCATCCCCGCCGACTTCTTCTCCGACAAGGACGTGCGCAAGGCGTTCGCCTACGCGTTCGACTACAAGGGCTTCATCAGCGACGTGATGCGCGGCAAGGGCACCCAGGCGACGGGCGCCATCCCGAAGTCGCTGCCCGGGCACAACCCGAAGGGGAGGAAGTACTCGCTCGACCTGAAGAAGGCCGAGGAGCACTTCCGCAAGGCGTGGGGCGGCAAGGTGTGGGAGAACGGGTTCAAGTTCACCATCGCCTTCAACACCGCCAACCTCCCCCGGCAGACCGTCTGCCAGATCCTCAAGCGCAACATCGAGGGGCTCAACCCCAAGTTCAAGATCGACGTGCGCGCCGTCGAGTGGCCGACCTTCCTCGACGGGTACAAGCAGTCGAAGCTGCCGATCTTCGTGATGGGCTGGAACGCCGACTACCCCGACCCGCACAACTTCGCGTTCCCGATGCTCCACTCCAAGGGCGACTATCCGATGACGCAGAAGTTCAAGAACCCGGAGTTCGACCGCCTGGTGGAGGAGGCGAACGCCGAGCCGAGCGTCTCCCGCCGCAAGGACCTGTACGCGAAGCTCCAGGACCTCGCGTTCGAGGAGGTGCCGCAGCTGTACATCATCGACGCCGTCCGCTACCGCACCCAGCGCGAGTGGGTGAAGGGCTGGTACCACAACCCCATCTTCCCCGACTCGCCCTACGGAAGCTACTTTTATCCGATCTCCAAGGACTAGATGCTGAAATTCTGCCTCAAGCGCCTCGCCTTCCTGCCCTTCGTGATGTTCGGCGTGACCGCCTTGCTGTTCTCCTGCCTCCAGTTCCTGTCCCCCGAGATGCGCGCCTCGCTTTACATCAAGGACCCGCGCCAGCTGTCCCAGCTCGAGGCCGTCATCGAGAAGCACGGCCTGCGCAAGCCCGTCTACGTGCAGTACGGCCTGTGGCTCAAGCAGGTCGCCCAGGGCGAGCTCGGCTATTCGGAGACGGCGAAGATGCCCGTGGCGTCCGCGGTCCGGGCGTTCTTCCCGGCCACCTTCGAGCTCACCTTGATCACCTTCTTCCCGATCATGATCGTCGGGGTCTACTTCGGCGTCCTGTCGGCGGTGCACAAGGACAAGTTCGTCGACCACGCCTCGCGCTTCGTCGCGATTACCGGCTACTCCCTGCCGAGCTTCGTCCTCGGCCTCTTCCTGCTGATGGTCTTCTACGGCAAGCTGCACTGGTTCCCACCGGGGCGCTACGACCTGACGACCGACATGCTCGTGCACTCCGAGGCCTTCCGGCATTGGACGGGCCTGCTCACGCTCGACTGCCTGCTCAACGGCGAAGGCGCCGCCTTCCTCACCGTCGCCAAGCACATGGTGCTCCCCGCGACGACCTTGCTCTACATCTCGGTGGCCCTCCTGCTGCGCATCACGCGCTCGACCATGCTCGAGGAGCTGAGCAAGGACTACGTGCGCACGGCCCGCGCCAAGGGCCTGCCGGAGAGCGTCGTCATCCGCAAGCACGCGCTGGCCAACGCGCTGATCCCGGTCGTGACCCTGTCGAGCCTGATGTTCATCGGCCTGCTCGGCGGCGTCGTCATCACCGAGACCGTCTTCGACTTCCCGGGCATCGGGCGCTGGGGCGTGCAGGCCGCGCAGCAGCTCGACATCCCCGGCGTGCTGGGCTCGACTTTGCTCGCCGCGTTCCTGTTCGTGATCGCGAACCTCGTCTCCGACCTGCTCTACGCCGTCGTCGACCCCCGCATCCGGGTGGGGAACTGAGATGGCGAGGCTCAAGGCCGCCTGGAAGGTCCTCAAGCACCGGCCGATGTCCCTGCTCGGCTTCGGCCTCATCGGCTTCTTCCTGACCGTCGCGGTCCTGGCTCCCGTCCTGGCCCCGCCCGAGGCCGGCTCGCGGGATTCCTACATCATCCCGCAGTCCGGCTACAGCCCCGACCCGGTGCGCCCGTCGAAGGAGCACTGGTTCGGGACGACGGAGCAGCAGTACGACCTCTACTACGGCATGGTCTGGGGCTCGCGCACCGCGTTCTCCGTGGCGCTCAAGGTCGTGGGCTTCTCGGTGTGCGTCGGCATCCTGCTCGGCGGGGCGGCCGGGTTCTACGGCGGCTGGGTCGACGAGATCCTGATGCGCTTCACCGACGTGATCCTCGCCTTCCCCGACATCGTCCTCGCCGTCGTCATCGTCGCGGTGCGCGGCCCGAGCCTCGAGAACGTGATGGTCGCCGTCACCGCCGTCTCCTGGCCGTCCTACGCGCGCCTCATGCGCGGCGACGTCCTGTCGGTCAAGGAGCGGGACTTCGTCGCCGCCGCCCGCGCCATCGGCGCCTCCGACGCGCGCATCCTCTTCCGCCACATCATCCCCAACTCGATCTACCCCGTCCTGGTCGTCGCCTCCCTGTCCATGGGGCGCATCGTGATCACGGCGGCGGCCCTCTCGTTCCTCGGCCTGGGCGCGCCGGTCGGCTACGCGGACTGGGGGCAATTGATCTCCCTGTCGCGCAACTGGATCCTGGGCTCGTCGGGGAACCCGTTCGAATACTGGCACACCGTGTTCATCCCCGGCCTCTCGATCTTCCTGTTCGTGCTCGGCTGGAACCTCCTGGGCGACGCCGTCCGGGACATCCTCGACCCGAGGCAGAAATAGCATGTCCACCCTCAACGCGCTCCTCGACCGGTCCGCCCAGGAAGGCGGGGGGAAGACCGCCCTCGTCTACCAGGATCTGGAGATGTCCTTTCTGGACCTGCGCCGGGAGGTCCTCGAGATCGCCGACGGCCTGCGCCGCGCCGGCGTCGCCAAGGGCGACCGCATCGCGATCGTCCACCGCAACGCCCCCGAGTTCATCGTCGCCTATTTCGCGGTCAACCGCCTCGGCGCGATCGCCGTGCCGATCAACTTCATGGTGCAGAAGGCCGACGAGCTCGCCTACATGCTCGGCGACTGCGGCGCCAAGGGCGTCTTCACCCAGAACGATTTCCTGCCCGGCCTGACGGCCGCCGCCGCCAAATGCCCGGAGCTGAAGGCCCTCTGGGTCACGGACCTGGCGACGGCCCCGCCCGGGCTCGTCCGGGCCTACCGCGAGCTCCGGCGCGAGGTCTTCACCGACGACCACGTCGACCCCGCCATCGAGAGCGACGTCGCCGCGATCCTGTACACCTCGGGCACGACGGGCTTCCCCAAGGGCGTGATGCTGACCCACCGCAACCTCGTGACGAACTGCGAGGCGGCGCTGAGCCGCATGAGCCTCGACCGCTCCGACGTGACGCTGTGCATCCTGCCGATGTTCCACAGCTTCGCCTGGACCGGGATCGTCCTGACCTCGCTGCGGCTGACTCTCACGAGCGTGGTCTTCTCCGCGATCGCCCCGGCCAAGCCCTGGCTCAAGGCGATGGGCCGCCGCGGCGTGAGCCTGTTCGCAGCCGTGCCCCAGGTCTACGCCGCGCTCACGCGCGAGGCCAAGAACTGGAAGACCCGCGCCTTCCTGCGCTGGTGGGCGTTCCGCCGCGTCAAGATCGCGGTCTCCGGCGCCGCGCCGCTCTCGAACTCCGTCGCCGACGCGTTCGACGACGCCATCGGGGTCGAGATCGACCAGGGCTGGGGCCTCACCGAGACGAGCCCGGTCGCCACCATCAGCGCCCCCGACGCCGTCCGCGTCGGCTCCGTGGGCCCCGCCATCGACGGCGTGCGCGTCAAGATCGTCGACGACGCGGAGAATCCGCTGCCGACCGGCGCCGAGGGCGAGATCTGCGTGCAGGGCGACTGCGTGATGAAGGGCTACTGGAACCGCCCCGGGGACACCCGGGCCGCCTTCACCGCCGACGGCTGGCTCAAGACCGGCGACATCGGCGTCCTGGACGCGGACGGCTACCTCTCAATCCGCGACCGCAAGAAGGACATGATCATCGTGAAGGGCCTCAAGGTGTTCCCGGCGCAGGTGGAGGCCGTCATCGCCGAGAACCCCGCCGTCGAGGAGAGCGCGATCATCGGCGTCCCCGACGAGGTCGGCGACGAGGTCATCAAGGCCTTCGTCGTCCTCAAGAAGGGCGCCACGGTCGAGAAGGCCGCCCTGCTCCAGTTCTTCAAGGAGCGCCTCGACGCGTACAAGCGCCCGCGCGACGTCGAGATCGTGGACGCGCTGCCCAAGAACGCGCTGCAGAAGGTCCTCAAGCGCGAGCTGCGCGACCGCGAGCTGAAGAAACGCGCGGCCCCGCCCGCCGCCAGGTCCTGATGGCCGCCCGGCGCGTCCGCCTGGGCGCCGAGGCGCGCGCGACGCTGGCGAAGGTCTTCGCCGTCGCCAGGCAGCCGGTGTGGCTGGTCGGCGGCTCGATCCGCGACGCGGCCCTCGGACGGCCCTTCGGGGACCTCGACCTGGCCTGCGCCGACGCGCGCGCCCTGGCGGCCCAGCTCGCGCGCGCGTTCAAGGGGACGCTCGTCACCCTCGACGAGACGAACGCCGTCTACCGCCTCGTCCTGATGCCCTCGCGCGGGAAGGCCCTCAAGCAGATCGACATCGCCGGCCTCCAGGGAAAGACGATCCTGGAGGACCTCGCCCGGCGCGACTTCACCGTCAACGCCGCCGCCCTCGAGCTGACGAAGGAGCTGCCGCCGTCGCTGCCCGAGTCGGCGTTCCTCGACCCGCGGGGCGGGCTCGAGGACCTCGCCGCGGGCGTCGTCCGCGCCGACATCGAGCAGAACCTCAGCGACGACCCTCTGCGCCTGCTGCGCGCCTTCCGCCTGGCCGCCCAGCTCGGCCTGACGATCGAAGCGAAGACCCTGAAGGCGATCAAACGCCGCTGCCGCCTCATCCAGGTGCCGGCCGCCGAGCGCGTCACCGCGGAGCTGCTCATGCTCCTCGCCGTCCCCGGCGCCTCGTCCTGGCTCGCCCTGATGGACGAGCACGCCCTGCTCACGGCCATCTTCCCGGAGCTCGAGCCCGCGCGCCGCTGCGCCGAGGATTACTACGGCCCCGGCGGGGTGCTCAAGCACACGCTCGAGGTCTGCGCCCGCGTGGATTTCCTGCTCACGAACCTGCGCACGGTCTACCGGCCGCTCGCGGGGGACCTGGAGGCGCACATCGCCCAGCGCGGCGGCCCGCCGTTCCGGGCGCTCCTTCTCCTGGCCGCGCTGCTCCACGACGTCGCCAAGCCCGAGACCGCGAAGAAGGTCGACGGCCGCCTGCGCTTCTTCGAGCACGACACCAAGGGCGCGGTCCTCACCGAGAAGATCCTCCGCCGCCTGCGCCTCTCGCGGGACCAGATCGGGACCGCATGCGCCATCGTGCGCCAGCACCTGCGCCCCGGCCATCTGGCCGCCGGCGGGCCGCTGACCGAGCGCGCGGCGTACCGCTTCTTCCGCGACCTCGGCCCCGACGCCCCCGGCCTGCTCATCGTCTGCTGGGGGGACCACGCGAGCTACCTGCCCGAGGCGCGCCTCAAGCGCCTCCTGAAGACGGCCGCCGCCGACGTCAAGCGCGCGGACCTCTCGACCTTCAAGCCCGAGGACGCGCGCAAGACCGTCCACCATCTCCAGCTCGTCTCGACCCTCCTGCGCCGGTGGCGGGACCTGTCGCGCGCGCCGGCCCCCGAACGACTGCTCGACGGACGCGACGTCATGAAGGCCTTGAAGATTCCGCCCGGGCCCCGGATCGGGGAGCTCCTCGAGCGCGTCCGCGAGGCGCAGGCCGAGGGGGAAATCAAAAGCCGCGACGAGGCCCTCGCCCTGATCTCACGCCTGAAATGATTGCGTAACAGCCGGAAGCTAGCCTCTCCTAATAGGATGGCGCCCACCTCGCGAAACGCTCGTGGTCCTCTCATCGCAGCCGCATTCGCGGCCGCGGCCCTCTTTGCCCCGGCGCCGTCCTCCGCCGTCCAGCCGACCTTGACGCCGAAGGTCCTCCAGTGCGACGGCAGCTTCGCGGCGGGCACGATCACCAGCCACCCGGCCCCGACGGTCCTCGTCGAGGCCCAGAGCGTCAACCCCGGCCTCAAGGTCGGCCAGCGCCGCCTCAGCGTCCTGCCCACGAGCACCCTCGGCCTGTGGCGCTTCGACGGGAATTTCACGGTCACCGTCTCGAGCTGCTACACCGGCGGCTGCAACAGCGGCTTCGACTCGTGCCGCACCTGGACCTATCAGTACGTCGACGCGAACGGCTCGGCCTCGCTCCGGACGGGGCAATGCACCTACCGGGACACGACCACGGCCGGCTGCAGCGAATCGATGACGCTGTACGGCCTCGGCAGCAACCAGGTGCCGGTGGACATCGGCGGAGCCGCCTGCCCGGCGAGCACGACGACCTTGCCCTCCGCCAGCGGCAGCGTCGCCATCACGCCGGCCGGCCCGCTGCCGGGCCTGGCCACCAGCGGCCTGTCCGCCCAGGCCCTCCAGCTCAACGGCTCCACCCTCTACGCCTCGACGACGAACACAGCCAACTGGGACCTCCCGGCGAGCTACACCCTCGCGGCGTGGGTCAAGCCGTCCGCCTTCAACGGCCGCTTCGTCTCGCAGCAGGGCGCCACCGGCTACTGGGGGATCGGCATCGGCGCGACCGGCGGCCTGCGCCACTTCGATTCGCGCGACGCGACCACCGGCGCCGACCTGGAGCGAGGCAGCGGCCTGACCGCGGCCGGCACGCTCGCCGGCTGGCACCTCGTCCACCTGGTCCGGCGCAACGGCATCGACCGCCGCTTCTACATCGACGGGCGCCTCGTCGGCACCGCGGTCGCGGCGAGCACGAACTCCTTCTCGTCGCATCCCAACAACGCCACCCTCGAGATCGGCCGGTACAACAACGGCGGCGCGGGGCTCGAGTTCTTGAACGGCTCCATCGACGACGTCCGCCTCGTGAACACGACCCTGACCGACGACGACATCATGCTGGAGTGGACGACGCAGTTCCACAAGTATTCGTCGGACGCCGGCGTCACCTTCAGCACCGCCGGCGGGACCTACGCCGGCTCCCCGGTCAACGGCACCACCGCGGTCGTCACCTACTCGACGGCCGGCGCGGTGCCGGTGGAGCCCTGGACGGCGAACGGCCGCTGGCAGTTCCTGGGGCAGTCCATCGACGGCGAGACCGCCTACAGCACCTCCTACGGCGTCACGATCGACAACCTCCCGCCGATCGCGCCGACCCTGAACGCCGTCGCCACCTCGCCCAACGACATCACCTGGAGCTGGGGGACCCCGCCGCGCGTCTGCCTGCCTCCGGGCTCGACCTCCGTCACCTATCAGCTCGTCGACGCGCCCGCCGGCGCCACTTTGATCCCGCCGGGCAGCATGCTGTATCCCACCTCGAACGTCGGAGAGAACATCGCCGGCGGCTCGAACCAGCTGGTCGGGCGCAAGCTCCGCGTCACCGACGTCTGGGGTTCGGGCCTCAGCGTCGCGACCTCGATCTACACCTTGGCGAACCCGCCGCTGGCCGCCAGCGTCGTGCCGAGCGCCATCTCGACCGGAAGCGCGCTCATCAGCTGGAACCAGAACGGGAACCCGTCCTACACGCGCTATCTCGTCGCCATCTCCCAGGACCCGACGTTCGCGACCGGGGTCTCCACGCCCGCGACCGTCGCCAGCAACCTCACCGGCAGCTCGATCACGATCCCGATCCTCGCCATCGGCACGACCTATTACGTGCGCGTGCAGTCCGTCAGCGGCCGCTCCAGCGACGGCTTCGGCGGGACCGGCTCCGTGTTCGTCAGCACCTCCTTCACGACCCTGCCCGGCGCGCCCAACCTCGGCGGGACCCCGAACGGCGTGGCCAACCAGATCACCTGGAACTGGACCGCCGTGCCGGGCGCGCAGTACTACAAGCTCTTCGACGTCGCCGGGTCGACCCTGTACACCGGCGGCAACCTGACCTTCACCCAGACGGGCCTCGGGACCAACGCCCAATACACCTCCCGCGTCGAGGCCGTCTCGGCCAACGGCGGGGGGCAGCGCGCCACCGCCACCGCCTTCACCTTGGCCAACAACCCGACGGCCCCGACCGTCAACGCCGCCTACGCGAGCAGCATCACCTACTCGTGGAACGGCGGGATCAACCCTCCCTATACGTTCTACGAGCTCGGGGTCACCACCGACGCGACCTACGGCATCATCGTCACGACCCTGACCGTCAACGCGACCACCGCGACCGCGACCGGCCTCTTCCCCGGCACCACCTACTACGCCCGCGTGCGCTCCGTCAACGGCAGCCAGGTCTACGGGACCGCCTTCGCCGTCTTCGCCGCCACGCGCACCATCCCCGATCCCGCGGTCACCTCGGTCCTGGCCCCGCCCTCGGCCTACGTCCCGCCCGGCGGCTCGGTCGGGCAGTGGCACTTCGACGAGAGCACGGGGACCTCCGCCGCGGACACCTCGGGCTTCAGCAACCCCGCCCTCCTCACGTGCGTGACGGCGCTCTGCACCTCCACGCCCACCTTCATCACGGGGCCCGCGGGGCTCGGCACGGCCGCGTCCTTCTCCGGCCTCGCGGGGAGCCTGGCGCGCGTCCCCGACGCGGCGCAGTACGCCTTCACCGGCAGCATGACCGTCTCCGCGTGGGTGAACCCCTCGAGCCTGTTCCAGCCGAACGGCGCCGGCATCGTCGTCCGCGGGAGCGCCACGGTGGAGAACTTCGCCCTCGACGTCTCCAGCGGCCTTTACCGCTTCATCCCCAAGCTCGGCTTCATGGCCGTCTCGACGAAGACCGTCGCGGTCGGCACCTGGATCCACCTCATCGGCTCCTACGACGCCTCGGTCGGCAGCGCCACTTTGTACGTCAACGGCCGCCCCGCGTCGACCGTCCTGGCCGTCCCGGTGCGCACCGCGGCGAACCACGACATCACGATCGGCAACCGCCAGTCGGGCGTCACCGCCTACGACCGGGGCTTCCTCGGAGGCATCGACGCCGTGCGCGTCCAGAGCCGGGCCCTGAACGCGGCCCAGGCCCTCGCCGAGTTCGAAGGGAGCTATGTCTCGACCGTGACGCCGCCCTCCCCGAACGACGGGATCCTGATCGGCCTCGCCCCCAACGCGTTCGGCGCGCCCGCCACGATCTCGGTCTCCGTGGACCCGCTCACGCATCCGATCACGGTCACGGCCGCCGTCCTCAACGAGGGCCTCACCGTGATCCCGACCGGCTTCACCCTCGTCCCGAACAGCATCATCGAGATCGTCCCGATCGTCTCCGGGACGCCGTTCACGCAGACGCTGGGCTCGTCGGCGAGCGTCTCGATGCCCTACGCCGACGCGAACGGGGACAACATCATCGACGGGTCCAACCCGCCGCTCGCGGCCTCCGCGATCAAGGTCTACACCCTGAACACCACGGTCAACCGCTGGGAGCTGCTGCCGACCTACGTCGACCCGGCCACGCGCCGCGTCACCTTCTTCACGCCGCACTTCTCCGTGTTCGCGATGTTCGCTCCGATGACCATCGGGACCTCGCTGGCGCAGGTGCGCGTGTACCCGGTCCCCTGGAAGCCGGGCTCGAACGGCCGCTTCGACGCCGCCGGCGTCACCTTCGACCGCCTGCCCGCGGCCGGCGTCGTCCGTATCCTGAGCCTCGCCGGCGAGCGCGTCCGGGAATTCGCCTTCGACGGCTCCTCGTCCGGTTCGGTCGTCTGGAACGGCGTCACCGACGGCGGCCAACGCGCCGCCAGCGGCGTATACTTCGCCCGGATCACCGGCGGCGGCGGCGAGTCGATCGTCAAGTTCGCGATAGAAAGATGAAGCTCCTCCCGCTCGCCGCCCTGCTCGTCCTCGCGGCCTTCCCGGCCGGGGCCGGGGGCTTCGGGTCGAGCCAGGGGGGGACCAGCGGGGCGTCGTTCCTCAAGCTCGGGGCGGACGCCCGCGCCGCGGGCATGGGCGGCGCCGTGCGCGCCGCCGTCGACGACGCGACGGCGATCTACTGGAACCCCGCCGGCCTCGCCGGCCTCCGCTACCGCCACGCGACGATGACCCACGGCGCCTCTTATCAAAGCACCTTCCAGGACTTCATCGCCTACGCCCAGCCGGTGGAATCGCCGTTCGGGCGCCAGACGGGGCGCGAGCGCGACCTGCGGCCCGACCAGCTGGGCACGCTCGGCATCGCCGTCCTCTACCAGAACTCGGGAAGCATCAACGAGGTCGACAACACCGCTCAGGCGACCGGCGAGCGCTTCACGCCGCAGGACCTCGCGGTCTTCCTCGCGTGGGGCGCCACGGTCTCGCGCGGCCTCGACGTCGGCATCGGCCTCAAGTACGTCACCTCGCAGATCAAGGGCACCGCCTCGACCGGCGCCGTGGACCTGGGCGCGCGCTGGCGCACCTGGCTGCCGGGGGAGTTCCCGTACGCCCTCTCCCTCAGCGCGCAGAACCTCGGCGGGCAGCTCAAGTTCCGCGAGGCCGGCGACCCTCTGCCCATGCTCGTCACCGTCGGCCAGGCCCTCCGCGTCGTCAAAGGCCTCGTCGTCACCCTCGACCTCAACGCCCCGCGGGACCGCGCGATGTACCCGAGCTTCGGCCTCGAGTGGCGCGTCCCGATGAAGCAGGGACTCTCCGCCGCCCTCCGGGGAGGATACGACGGCCGCCTCAAAGGCGACGACTCCGGCGGCCTGACCGGCATCACCTTCGGCGGCGGCCTCGGCATCCAGCGCTTCGGCTTCGACTACGGCTGGTCCCCCGCCGGCGGCCTCGGCTCCACCCACAAGCTGTCCCTCTCCTACCGCTTCTAACCGGCGCCCGGTGCGTCCGGGGTCATGCACGCAAATTCATAGAATTCTTTTGGCCTGGAATTCGACGAATTTGCGTGCCTGACCCCAATAACGGGGAGATTTAGTATCCTCGCCCCATGGGTGGATTGAGGGCGTTCGCCGCCGAGTTGGCCGGGACCTTCGCGCTGACGCTCGCGGGGGCCGGCGCGCTCTGCCTCGATTACGCGACGGGGGGGAGGATCGGCCCCGTGGGGATCGCGCTCGCCTACGCCGCCGGCGCCATGACCGTCACGCACGCGTTCCCGTCGGCCGTCGGCCGCTTCAATCCCGCGTTGGTGATCGCCGAGCTGGCGGTGCGCCGCGCCGACATCCTGCGCGGGGTCTTCGCCCTCGGCGCCCAGCTTCTGGGAGCGATGTGCGCCGGCCTCTTCCTGCGGGCCGTCCTCTCCGGCGGCCGCCCCGAGCTCCTGACCGGGCCCGCCTACCTCGGCTCCTGCCTCCCCGTCGGCATCGGGTACCGCGCCGCCACCCTCGTCGAGGCCGTCGCCGTCTTCTTCCTCGCCCTGGCCGCCTTCGCCTCCGACCAGCGCCGCGCGCGGCGCCTGGGACCGCTGTACATCGGCGCCGCGACCTTGTTCGGCTCACTCGTCGCCGGCCCGCTCACCGGGGGCGCCCTGAACCCCGCGCGGGCCTTCGGCCCCGCGCTGGCCGCCGGCTCCTGGTCCATGCACTACGTGTACTGGGTCGGCCCGCTCGCCGGAGCCGTCGTCGCCGCCCTGGCCGCCCCATTCTTGATCCACACTGAGGAGAACCGCCCATGAACGTCTCGCCCCTTCCGCTCAAAGCCCTGGAATCCGACCACCGCGACCTGGCCGTCTTCGTCTACGAGGACGCCGGCCTGGCCGGCGCCAAGGTCCTGACCAACGCCGCCAAGGTGGCGATCAACGCCAAGCTCCACGAGGAGGGCTTCAAGGCCGGTGCCAAGGAAGTGTGCCGGATCGACCTCGACATCCTGGGCAAGCACCGCCGCGTGTTCGCCGTCGGCCTCGGCAAGAAGAAGGGCTCGAACTCCGAGACCTTCCGCCGCGCGGCCGGCAGCCTGCTCGGCGCCGTCCGCTCCAAGCGCGAGAAGGTCGCGGTGCTCTGCTCCGAGCAGCCCCAGGCGATCGCCGAGGGCCTGCTGCTGGCCGCCTACAAGTTCGAGGAGTACAAGAAGGGCGACGCCGACAAGCTGCTCTCCGCCGCCATCATCATCCAGGACTCCGGCTCGCGCGTCGCGCTCGAGAAGGCCTGCGCCAAGGCGGCGACCTACGCCTCCGCCGTCTCCTTCGCGCGGGACCTCGTCAACCGCGGCCCGTCCGACAAGACGCCGCAGAGCATCGCCGACCTCGCCGGAACCCTCGAGGGCGCGGGCGTCAGCGTCACCGTCCTCGACAAGGTCGCCTGCGCGGACATGGGCATGGGCTCCTTCCTCGGCGTGGCGCGCGGCTCCGCCCAGCCGCCCTTCATGGTGCACCTGGTCTACAAGCCCAAGGCCGCGACGAAGAAGCGCGTCGCCATCGTCGGCAAGGGCGTCATGTTCGACTCGGGCGGGCTCTCGCTGAAGCCCGCGCAGTCCATGGAGGACATGAAGTGCGACATGGCCGGCGCCGCCTCCGTGCTGGCCGTCTTCAAGGTCATCGCGGAGCTCAAGCCGAAGGTCGAGGTCCACGGCATCATCGGCTCGACCTACAACATGCCCGGGCCCGACGCCTATAAGCCCGGCGACGTGCTCAAGGCCATGAACGGCAAGACGATCGAGGTCTGGAACACCGACGCCGAGGGCCGCCTGGTCCTCGCCGACGCTCTGTGCCTCGCGGCCAAGCAGGAGCCGCAGGCCATCGTCGACCTCGCGACGCTCACCGGCGCCGTCGTCATCGCTCTCGGCTCCAAGGTCGCGGGCATCATGGGCAACGACCCGAAGCTCATCGGCCAGTTGAAGGCCGCCGGAAAGCGCGCGGACGAGGCGTTCTGCGAGCTCCCGCTGGTCGAAGACTATAAAGAGAACATCAAGGGCAACATCGCCGAGCTCCTCAACATCTCCAAGGCCCGCGGCGAGGCCGGCTCCATCATCGGCGGCCTGTTCCTCCAGGAGTTCGTGGACGGCAAGCCGTGGGCCCACCTCGACATCGCCGGCACCGCGTTCACGGCCGGCGAATCGGCGACCTACGCGCCGAAGGGCGCCACCGGCTCGCCGGTGCGCACCCTGCTCGAGTGGCTGGGGGCGCTGTGACCGAGCATAGCGCAGGAAATGGTCGCGTCGATCGATCGGGGAGGCGACCATGAGCCGGATCAAATCGCACGCGCCGCGCAAGGGCGCCGAGCCGGACATCGCCCGCGTCGAGCGGCACTACCGGGACATCATCGCCGACCTCGGCGAGGACCCGAAGCGGGAGGGCCTGGTCAAGACCCCGCACCGCGTCGCCAAGGCGCTGCGCGAGCTGACGAGCGGCTACCGCGTGGACCTCGACGCCCTGATCAACGAGGCGCTCTTCACCGAGTGCTACGACGAGATGGTCATCGTGCGCGACATCGCGTTCTACTCGATGTGCGAGCACCACATGCTGCCCTTCTTCGGCCGGGCGCACGTGGCCTACCTCCCGAACAAGAAGATCATCGGCCTCTCGAAGATCCCCAAGATCGTCGAGGTCTTCTCCCGGCGCCTGCAGGTCCAGGAGCGCCTGACGATGGACATCGCCTACACGCTCGCCGACAAGCTCAAGCCGATCGGCGTGGGCGTCATCATGGAGGCGCGCCACCTCTGCATGGAGATGCGCGGCGCGGAGAGCCATCACTCGCCGACGACGACCTCGTGCATGCTCGGCGTGTTCAAGAAGGACGCCCGCACGCGCAAGGAGTTCCTGGAGCTCGTGAAGAGCCGGCCGGTCTGAGCCGGCGAACTCGCACCGGTGCGAGTTCGCGGATATTCATGCGAACTGTTTCCGGAAGATGGGTATGCACTTGACGGGCCCTCGATGATAAAATGCACTGGTGGGAAAGAACTATCCAAGAACCCTGCTCGAATTCGAGCATTGGTTTCGAAGCGAGGAATCATGCCGTGCTTATCTGATCCGTCTGCGATGGCCGGATGGTTTTCGATGTTCACGATGCGGTCATTCATCGGCCTGGACGGCGAAAAGCGGCCTGTTGCGCTGCCAGAGTTGCCGTCGAAAGACCTCCGTGACGGCTGGGACGATTTTTCAAGACAGCCACTTGCCACTGCGCCTGTGGTTTCGTGCCATGTGGCTTCTGACCAACCAGAAGACCGGCATGAGCGCATTGGGGTTGCAACGCGCCCTTGGCCTTGGGGGCTATCGAACGGCCTGGACCTGTCTGCACAAGCTTCGGCGGGCCATGGTGCGGCCTGGCCGGGAAGCTTTGAGCGGCGAGGTCGAAGTCGACGAAACCCTCGTAGGGGGCCACGAGAAGGGTTCCAGAGGACGGCATATCGGCAAGAAATCATTGGTAATAGTCGCCGCGGAGGTCCGTGGGCCTGGAACCGGAAGAATTCGTATGCAGCAGATCCCGGACGCCTCCAAGGAACACTTGATGGCGTTCATCCAGGAAGCCATCGTTCCCGGTTCGATCGTCATCCCGGATGGGCTGCCCGTCTATATGAACGTGGTCAAGCTCGGCTATGGTTATCAGCCGAAGATTCCCAAAGGCGGCGAAGAAACGGCTTCCAAGCTTATGCCGAGAATCCATCATGCCGCTTCGCTGCTCAAGCGGTGGCTTATGGGGATCCATCACGGCAGCTTCTCCAAACGTCAGTTGGCACATTACCTGGACGAGTTCGTTTTTCGATTCAACCGCCGCCGTTCCGCAGACAGGGGCCAGTTGTTTTACCGGTTGGTCCAGCAAGCCGTCGCCATTGAGGCAACGACGCTCGATGAGATCAAGCATAGCGCATGATTCCACTATAGGGCCCATCAAGTGCATACCCATCTTCCGGAAACAGTCCTTCAATGAGAAGAAGCCCCGGCTCGCGCGAGCCGGGGCTTCTTTTCTTTAAGGCTTCGTCTTAAGGCAGCGGCGGCAAGGTCCGGTGCGTCCCGTCGCAGAACGGCTTGTTCTTCGACTCGCGGCAGCCGCACCAGGCCACCTTCTTGGCCTCGGTGAGCTCCACGATGACGGGGGACTTCCCGGTGTTCTTGCGCGCGTGGGAGCCGTCGCAATAAGGCTGCTTCTCCGATTCGCCGCACGCGCACCAGGCCTTGCGGCCGGGCTGCTCGTCGACGACGTACGGCTTGTGCTGGATGCCGGACATGCTAGACCTTCTGCCCGACGAAGGTCGAGTGCACGTACGCGGCCTTGATCATCGCCAGGCCGAGCAGCGCCGCGGTCAGCAGCGCCCCGTAGCTGAAGGGCATGCCCGCGTGGCCGGCGCCGAGCATGCCGACGAGCATCGGGGCCGACAGGTAGGTGTTGATGCGCGACGCCGTCGCCGCGCGGGTGCGCAGGGCGGGAGCCGCGTCGCCGGCGGTGCCGCCGAGGAGCTTCTTCTGCGCGGGCCAGATGACGAACCACACGTTGAACCACATGATGGAGCCGAACGTCATCCCCCACATGATCCAGCGGGTCCGGTCGGTGAGGCCGTCGGCGCCCTTCATGATCATGTTGGCGCCCCAGCCGACCTCGGGCGTGTACATGTAGATCATCGCGAACAGGATCAGGCCGGACAGGAAGGTGACCATCGCGCCCCAGCGGAACCACCAGAGGGCGCGCGGCATGAGCTGCGGGTTGACGAGCTTCTTGGTCGGGTCGTCCATCTTGCCCTGGAGCTGGATGTTGACGAAATTGAAGAAGTAGAGATGGCCGATCCAGATGATGCCCATGAACACGTGCAGCCAGCGGAACACGAACTCGAGAATGCTCATCGCGCCTCCTGAAGAATGTTGAATCCTGACCAAATATATCGGATTTGCCGGGAATCCGTCAATCCCGGGCCGGTACCGCTTCCTTGACGGTCCCCGCGGCATCTGTTAAACTGCCTGCCGATGCGACGAAGGATCTTCCAGGGGTTGGTGCTCGCCGTTTTGGGTCTATTCGCATTCGACTGCGCCCAGGACGCCGCAAGCCTCTGCGATTCGGCCCAGGCCGACGCCTGCCACGCCTGCTTCTGCGGTCCGCACCTCGCCCCGCAAGGCGTCACGGAAATCGTGATCGCTCCCGTACCGGTGCCGTTCGTTTCCTACGAGCCTTCGTCCTGCGCCTACCACCTGCCCTCCTCGATCTTCCGCCCGCCCTGCCTCGCGGCCTGATCGCCGCGCCGCTCCTGACGCATTCTCTATTCTTGCCGGCTCATCCCCGGCAGGACGACCCGCATCAATCGAGGCCTTATGTCATCCATGTCCCGCAGCATAGCAGCCGTGGCCGTTTCCATGATTCTTAGCTGCCCGGGCTTCGCCCAGGAGGCGCCGCCGACGGCTAAAAAGTACTCGCTGGCGGAACTGGTGAGCCTGGCGCTGAAGTCGACTCCGCTCCTGAGCGCCCGGGACGCGCGAGTCGAGGGGAAGCGCCTCTCGGCGGCCCAGGCCCGGGTTTGGTCGGGACCGTCCGCGGGCTTTCTTGCCGGACGCACGCGTCAAACCTCAGCGAGCGGGTCGCGATTCGAGCTGTCCGTGGCCCAGCCGATTCCCTTGACCGGCATACCCGGCCTGCGCGGCGGGCTCCTCGACCTGGAATCGGAGTCCGGGCGCGTCTCGCGCGCGGCGGCGGAGGTCTTCGTCACGCTGACCGTCGCGCAGGGGGCCTACGAGTACGGCGCCGGCCGCCGCAAGGCCGCCTTCGCCGAGAAGCGCCGCAAGCGCTTCGAGCTCGTCTCCTCCTACCTGGCCGGCCGGGTGTTCCCGACGCCGCAGCGAAAAGCGGAAAGCCGCATCGTCGCCAACCGGGTCAAGAACCTCATCGCCGAGGCGATCCAGAGCGAGGCCGGCTACAAGGCGTCCTTGGAGAGGCTGAGAGCGTACGTGCCGCTCGATACGGGGAAATATCCCGACGTCGAGGTCCCGTGGCTCTCCGGCAAGCGCGGCCTCGACGAGAAGGAGTGGCTCGATCGGGCGGTCGCGGACAATCCCGAGCTCCGCGTTCAGAGGCTCGCCGTGAAAGGAGCCGGACTGGAGAAGACCTTGGCCTCGCGCGAAGGCCTGCCGGACACGGCTCTCGTGGCCTCCTACGAAAAGGGACAGGCCGACATCACCGGGACGGACTACGGCCTGGGAGTGAGCCTTTCCTTCCCGTCGTGGAATCGCAATCGCTCCGGGGTCAAAAGCGCCGAGCAAAAGAAAATCGCAGAGGAGCGCCAGTTGGGCTTCGAGGAGCAGAAGCTCAAAGCCGAGCTTGCCCGCGCCCTGATCGAGTACGAGGCGGCGCGCCGGACGGTCCTCAAGTACCCGCAGGAGATGATCGCCGAACTGGATGCCCAGCTGCAGGACGCGGATGAAGGCTTCCGCAAGGGGCAGCTGGATCTTCTGACCTTCCTCGAGCTCGACGGCTCCGCGTCCGAGACCTTCGGCCGCGCGATCGACGCCCAGGTGGAACTCGCCGCGAAAGCCGCCGAGCTCCTGGCCGTGACCGCGGACAAAGACGCGCTGACCAAGCTCGCCTCGTTTTAGGAGACCGGAATGACCCGCCTTCTCGAATGGACGTTCAAGAACCGCCTGACCGTGATCTTCCTGTTCGCGGTCGGCTCCGTGATCGGGCTCTATGCCGTCTCCGTCACGCCCGTGGACGCCGTGCCGGACATCACGCCCGTCCAGGTCGTC